>DAIUDO010000091.1:0-8531 GCA_036845585.1 Meiothermus sp.
TGGCCGCGGGCAGGTGGTAGACCACCCGGCCCACAAAACCCACCCCCCGCTCGTCGGCGTTGGGGGCGATGTGCTGGGTGTGGCCCCGCAAGCGGGCAATGGTCAGCCGCTCCCAGGACTCCTGCACCTCCTCGGGCACCTTGACCGGGGCAAAAGCGTTCCAGCGCTGGGTCAGCGAGGCAAACACCAGGCGCGGCTCAGGCAGGGGGTAGCTATTGCCCTGGCGGCGGAAGAAGGTGGGGCTGGCAAAGTAAAGGCCCACGCTGGGGCTAGCCTGGCCCTGGAACAGCCGGGGGTAGGTGCTCACCCCGGCCCAGGGATGCCCTTCTTGCAGTACTGCACGCACCCGGAAGGGCTCCTTGAGGCGCACACCCTGGCCCGCCAGGCCAAAGAGCAACGGCGAGAGCCGGGCATACAGGCCCTCCTCCAGCAGGCCAATGCGCACCCACCAGCGGCCCTCGAGCCCCCCCAACCCCAGGCTGAAGGGGTTGGGCTGGGCCCGGTGCAACTCGGGGTCGATTTGGCGCAACAGGCCGTAGACCAGGCCGCGCCAGCCGTCGGGGTCGGGGCGGGCGGGGCCCTCGAGGGGGAGTACCAGTGCAGCCAGCATCATGTTAGGCGGGTTCGAACGAGGTTTTTCGGGATGGGGGCCATAGTGTGGAGTATCGCTAGAAAAAATCAGGCATTCAGCAAGGCTCGAGGCGGGCAACGGCCCAGCCCAGGGGGTAGCCGTCCTTCGCTCTGGTTGCCCCTGCGGTTTTGCGGGTTTTGGGCTCTTTACCCTCCTCACCGTCCAGCAGAAGGGCCAGCCGGATGGCCATGCGTCCGCTGCCAAAGCCAATGCGCAGAGGAAAGGCATCCCGGTCGGCCTCAAGGCGCTTTTCGAGCTCTTCGTAAACACCCACGGCGCTTTTGAGCCTGTTCTCTTCTGCGAACTTCCTCTCTCTAGCCGCCACTTCCTGGTAGTACTCTCGGCAGGCCCTAGCCAGGGCCTCGGCGGTAATGGGGTGCGAAACGGTATCTCTGTACTGCTGCCTGGACAAGCCGGTATGCAGCCGTAAGGTGGCCCGTAGCTGGGTCTTGCTGCGGAAGGTCTCGGCCAAAAGCACCATGCCATCGGTGCTGCCACCAGGGTGAAATATCCCGATGCGATTAAGCAGCAGGTTCTCGCTGGGCTCGCTGTCGCCCACGCGCACCTGGCGGAAGGGGTCGCGGTGAAGATTGAGTTGCGGGCGGCCCTGGGCGTTGGTGTGGGCATAGTCCAGCACCAACCCCTCAAACTGCTGCGCTACGTTGGAGCTGATCTTCTTCGGGTTCGGGGCACGAATCAGTGGCCATTCATCTTTGGGCGCTTTTTCACCCCAACGCCAACCATCGCGCTCCCGGTAATCGATGTCCTGCCCCTTCTGCAAAATGCACTGGAACAGCCAGGCCGTGCGCAGCGCCCCCTTGATGGACGAGCCGGGCAGGTAGGCCCCCAGGGGGCTTCGGGGCAGGGGGCGGAACTCCAGGCCTGCGGCGTCGGTGGCGTCTTTGACGGTTTGCAAAAAGGCCGAGGTAACCGGAACCCGTCGCAGCACGGCCGGGGTGGGATCCACAAGACCGCTGCGCCAGAGCGATTGCAGGCTTTCCTGCGCCCGCTTAGGGCCCTGGGCCACGGCTTCCAGATAGTTTTTCTGTTGTTCCGGGCTGAGCAGCTCCAGCAGGCGGCCTGCGTCCAGGATGAGGGCTTCCCGCTTGGCCTCGTCTACCAGGTAGCTATAGGCCGGAAAGGCCTCCCCAGTGCCCACATGGATGGGGCCCAGGGCCTCGAGCTCGAGGCGGTAGCTCTCCAGAAAACTCATACCCGCACCCCCAACCAGAAGGGATAGAGGTACTCCCAAACCCGCACCCCGTTTTCGGGCGGGGGGCTGGGGGTTACCTCGAGCAGCCCTCCTGGGGCTTTTTCCTTGAACACGCTGCCCTCCACCGCGCGAAGATAGGGACGCTTGAAGGGGGTCTCGGCCTGGGCGTACTGGCCCCCCAAGCGGCCCCAGTAGGCCTCGAGGGCCCAGAAGCCCTCCCCTTGGGGCAGGGCGGGGGCCAGGGTGAGGTAGTGGGTGGGGTTCTCGGCCTCGGGCAGGTCAACCGCCTCCACACCCACCACCTCGAACCGCCCCAGGCCCACGCTGGCCTTGCCCCCGTAGCCCAGACGGCCGATCTGCTTCAGGGCTTCCCTCAGGTAGTCCACCGGCTGGGGGGGCTCCACGTAGACCGTCCAGGTCTGCTCTGGGTCGGGCCAGTACACCCGCTCGGTGAAGAGAACCCCCTCCTGGGCCGTCCCCGTGGCACGGGCGATGCCCACCCGGGTCTGGGCGGCCGTGGCCATCCGGGGCTGGGGTGCTTCCCGCTCTGGGGCCTGCAAAAGAACCTTTTCCCCTTCTTGGATCACCCGCTGGAAGGTCTCGAGGCTCAGATAGCGAATCCGCTTGAGTCTTTTGCGCAAAACCGTGTCCTCCGCCGCCACCTGGGGCAGCAGGGGCCGGGGCAGGTAGCCGGTGGGGAAGGCCGAGGAGAGCCGGAAAGGAGGGTTTTGCTGGAAGTCCTTGAGCCATTTTTGCAAAGCCTGCTCGCCCTGGGTATAGCGCACCCACCAGGCCAGGTGGCCCCAGAGGGTGGGGGCGCTGGGCGGGGCGGTGAGCCTGCCCAGGGAAAGGTGGTAGGCGGTGGCCCTCATCTGTCCTCAACCTGGTATTCCAGCTCCACCTGCCCGTAGCCCCGGCTGATGTACCCTCCCAGCCCGTCGAGCTGCAAGAGCTCGAGGGCCTCCTTCACATACTCGAAGTTTTTCTGGTCGGTCTGGCCGCCGTCGCCGGTGTCCATCACCCGGTAGACCATCTCGAAGGCAAACTCGGCCCCGGCGGGCACCCGTTCGGCGGTGCGGGGGTTGGCGTTGCCCCCGATGCGGGGGATGAAGACCTCCTGCTTGACCTCGGTGAGGTAGCCCCCGCGGGCAGTCATGCGCTCGAGGGCCTGCTTGGATTCCGGGGTGAGGTAGGCATCGCGCACCAGCAGGCGGGTGGGGCCGCGCTGTTGGGCTACCCGGCGCTGCTCCTCGCTGCTGGGGGCGCTGCCAAAGATGCGCCCAATGGGGTCTTTGGGGTCGTCGGGTACATACACGTGCTTCTCGCTCGATTTGGTGACATAGTCGCCCCCAAAATGCCACTCCAGCAGATACCGCATCTTGCCCTTGAGCGAGGAGCCGGGAATATAGGGCTCCTCGGTCAGGGGGTTGCGGATGACGGGGTTGTCCACGTCCCCAATTGCCATCTGGTCTCTGCTCATACCGATGCGAAGCCCGCTCTTGAGGCGGATAATGCCGTGGATGCGTTTGTAGCCGAGCAATTTCATCTGCGTCCCCCCTGGCTTTGCCCTTCTTTGGCGTAGAAGTAGGCCAGCACGGCCTCGAGGTACTGCATCATGGCTTCGAAGTCCTCGGGGCTCCTCTTGCCTGCGTCTATCAACAGATTCATGAATTTCACAAAACTCCCGGCACCTTGCAAAGGGCCGTTCTTGCGCTGTCCATAGGCCAGCTTGGCCTTGAGGAGCTCGAGCTGGGGCACCAGCCTGGTAAAAGCTACCGAAACGCTGCTCTTGGCCTCACGGTCAAACCTGGCTTCCAAGGTGCGCAACTCGTGGAAGTAGTTGCGAAACTGACTGGATTGAATACCCTGTATCTGTTCGGCATCCCTGCGGGCATCGCTGTCAAAGAGCCCTGGCCGCAAAATTCTGTTCTCCCGGTCCTGGTAAAACTCCATGTCTCCTCCCTAACGCTCCAGATAAAGCCCCCATTGCAGCCAGACCGGCAGATACTGCCAGGCTGGGCTTTGGTGGTCGGTCAGGTGAAGGTAGTGTTCGCGCACCTCCGGCTGGCGCTCCCGCAGGGCGTAGGCCAGAAGCGGCTTGTAGCGCATCCGGGCCGGGTCGTCCTGGGGGTAGCGCTGGTGCTGCCGCCATAGCCGAAGCAACCGGTAGGCCAGGGCGCTGGTCATGCCCTCTTTGCCCTCGGCCTGGAGGTGCTGCCGGAAGCTGCGCACCCAGTCCACCAGCCCGCGCAGCTTGGCCCAGGGTACGCTCTGTCCGAAGAGGTGCAGGCGGTCGCGTCCAGCCGCCTTGGCGGCCTGCTCGGCCTCCTGCACCGCCTCGGCCAAAAGGGGGATAGGCAGGGAGGGGTTCACCAGCACAAAGCCGCCCGAGAGGGTGAGGCCAGGATGCCCGGTGAAGGCCCGGTAGAGCTGCTCGAGGTCCAGGGCAAACTCCAAAAGCACATCCCACGGCCCCAGCAAGAACAGATCGTCGCCGCCGGCATACACCGAGTAGATCAGGGGGTAGCGCCGCGCCTTCTCCCGGGCGGTGGCCTCGTCCCAGCCCAGGCGCTTCTGATAGGTATTGGGGTTGCGGATTAGCTCCAGCACCTCTCCCGCGAAGAACAGCTCGAGCATCCGCGACAGGCTGGCTATCCGGCTGGGGCTGGGGTTTTCAAACCCTCGGGCGAACGCCTCGCCCATGCGGTCGGCATCGAGCATCAGGGCCCCCAGGTACTTAGCCCCGCTGGAAAACTCGGCCAGCTCGGCCAGGGTCAGGGGGTCATCCTTGCTGCGCTCGCCGTCCTGCTCCTCCTCCCACAGGCCGTGTTCCGTTGCCCAGGCCTTGTAGGCGGCCAGGTCGGGCCAGTCGCCCGCGGCCAGGGCCTGCTCGAGGGTGGGCACGTGCCCGGCCAGAAGCCGCACCTCCCAGGGGTGAGGGGCCGGGCTGAAATTGGGGCGGGTGCGCAGGGTGTGGAGGTCGGACGGCTCCAGCGCCACCCACAGCGCGGGAAAGCGGTAGTGGGGCCTGGGGGCCTCCTGGGGGAAAAAGCCGATATCCTGCTGCTTGGGAATCAGGCGGCCTATGTGCGCGTCGCGCTCGCAACCCGGGCAGAGCTCGGCGGTGGCCGAGCGGGCCGGACGCACCCCGCAGGCCTTGCAGGGGCGCAGGCTCTGCTGGCCCGAGGAAAGGTAGGGCCCGCCCAACTGGCTTTTGAGCGGGGCGAGCCTGGCCTGGGCCAGCGCCCGGTGCGCCAGCCGCAACACCTCGTTGAAAGCCTTGAACCCTGCCGGGGCAAAGGGGTGGGCCGCCAGAAAGGGCAGCAGCGTCGCCCCCTGTTCCAAAGCCCACCCCTCCCACTCCCGGCGCACCGCATCGAGCGCCTCCAGCACGGGCTCGGTGTGGGGCAAGAGCAGGTAGAACTTGCCCCCCGCGCTCATGACGCGCTGCAAAGGGGTAAAGCCGGTGCGCCTTAGCAGCTCGAGGCCCATCGCCTCGGCGGCCAGGGAGACCTCGAGGCTGCGGGCGCGCAGCCGCTTGGCCAGGCCCCCTACCCCGGTCTGGGCTCCCTGGATGCGGTAGATGTGGCCCTGGATGCCGCCCAGGTCGCCAATCACCAGCAGGAACTTATTGGGCTTTTCGTCCCGCAGTGCCTCTATGCTTGGGCTGGCCCCATGGTAGGCCCAAAGCGCCGCCGCAATGGCCCCGGTCAGGCGTAGGTGATCAAACAGCGACACATCGGGTTCACCCTGGGTGTCGGAAGGCACGTTCCACAAAAGCTCCTGGAAACTACCCATCAGACTGGTCAACAGAGCCTCTTTGTTAAAAGACAGCCTCAGCATCTCGCCCAGGCGCCCATCCAGCCTTTGGGCCAATCGCCAATAGGTGTCTTTGGACACGTTGGGTTTGCTCGTGGGGTAAGCCAGCCCAGGCTTTAGCCCCACCTCGGTATTGGCCTCCACCATGCTGTAGCCGAAATCCTGCTGGCCTTGCTTTTCCTGCACGCACAAGTGAGCAAAAACCGACTTTAGGGGTTGTTCGGTTGGACTCTGCCCCTCTCGCTTTTCAACCTCGGCCCGCTCGCGCGAGGCATAGGTATCGGCCAGCGCCACACACCACTGCACGGCATTCTGCGGCTGAAACTGGGGCTTATCCGCCCAGCCCTCGTGGTGTCTGGCGGCCTGCTCGGCAAGCCAGTCGGCCTTTAAGCCCGCCTTCTCGAACAAATGCCGGTGCTGTTGAATGGCCCACTTGGTGAAAGCCGGATGACTCCAATCCGAAAGCCCCTCCGGCGCACTACCCCAGTACGCCCGCTGGTAGAGCTTGCCCACATCGTGCAAAAGCCCCGCCAGAGACAGTTCTAGCGGTGTAACTCCCTGCATTTGCCAAAACTTATACCACAGCACCACCCTCAACAAGGGTATTTCGTCACGAGCACACCAATTTCGGTCGCCATGCTAGGTTGCAATCCCCTTACGGGGATTTTTGTTTGCGACACCACACGATGCAAGCCTGGGGCGACGTGACCAAGGGGGCATCCTTGACAAGGGGGATGAGGGCTACTAACCTAGTGTTTGCCTGCCGGGATGGTGGAACTGGTAGACACACTATCTTGAGGGGGTAGCGGGCGCAAGCCTGTGCGGGTTCAAGTCCCGCTCCCGGCACCAGCACAAGCTAAACCCGAAGCACGCCTCGAAACCCGCGGGCCGCGAAGTACGACCCGGCCCCGTTGTGGTACACAAACACCCGGCCATAGCGCCGGTCGCCAAAGAGGGCTCCACCCAGCTTTCGGATGGCTGGGGGGGTTTTGAGCCAGCTCGAGGTTCGGGCATCAAAAACCCCCAGTTGCTGGAAGGCTAGGTACTCCTCTTCGTTCGGAAGCTCGATGCCCATGGCCCGGGCCATCTCGACCGCCGAGCCCCTGGGCCTGGCCTGCTTGCGAGCCTCGAGGGCCTCGCGGTCGTAACACAGGCTACGGCGGCCCAAAGGGCTTTCCGCAGAGCAGTCGTAGAAGACCAGGACCCCGGTCTGGGGGTCGTGGCCCACCACGTCTGGCTCGCCGCCGGTCTGTTCCATTCGAAACAGCGCGAGCAGCTTGTCGGGATGGGCCTCGAGGCGGGCCTCTACGGCAGCCCATGGCAGGGCCGGATGGCGCTGCACATTCTGCTCAAAGCGGGTTTTCAGGGTCTGCAGCAGTTTGTGGGCCTGGCTTGGGTGCATGGGCCTCCCCGTCAAACTTTGGGCCGTGCGCAGCAGCCCTAGCTGGCAAACTTGCGTAGCATCGCGGCAATCTGGACAGGTTTCTGGGTGTTGCCCCTGGCGATATCGGTGGCGCACAGGGTCAAAAACTCCTGGAGAATTAGGGTCGAGGTTGACTCCATGGCCCTTCTGGTGGCGGTCATCTGGGTCAGCACCTCCTCGCAGGGGCGCCCCTGCTCGACCATCTTTTGCAGGCCCCGCACCTGCCCCTCGATCCGGCGCAAACGCTTCAGGATGCCATCCAGGGTGTCCCCATCAAGATCGGATGTGTTCATAACACTTTAGTCTATACCCGCACATGCCAGATTCGGTAAGTTCATTACCATTCGCTGACGAACTGACCCAACCAAAGGGATTCGTTTTCCTCGCTGCCTAGCCTCCAGGGGCCTACCGGGCCCGCCAACAGACCACCGGGTTTTCCCGGCCATCCTGGGGTTCAGTCCGGTTCCCCCTCGAGTTCGGCCGGAGAGACCTCGAGGGCGGCTTCGCGTGGGGCATCGGGATAAAACTTGCGCAGCCGGCCCCCAAACAACTTGATCAGCCGCTCGAAACGCGGGTCCTCCAGCAGGATGGCCTCGCTGGCCGGTTTGGTTTCGGTTTCCCCCGGAACACCCTCGGGCGGCGGTTCGTCCAGGAGTGCGGCCTCGGGATCCCAGGGCGCTGGCTCGGGCGGCCCCAGGTCGGGATGGTGCCGCAGATGGGGTTCCTCCCAGGGGGCATCGGGGGGGATTGGCTCGTTGGCCGCGGTATCGGGGGAGGGTGGCTCGTTGACGGCAGCTTCCAAAGGGCTCTGCGGGGGGTGGGGCGGCCGGTGCTCCAGGGCCGGGGAGGCCAGACCGACCGTGGGATCTGCGACGCCGGGAGCAGTCTCGGGACTGCCGAGGAGCGCAGGGGATTGGAGCGTTGGCTCATTCAGTGGTTTTTTTTTCCCGCCCAGCCGGAGTTCGACCTGCTCGATGCCGAGTACCTCCCAAACGGCTTTCTGGATGTCCTCGAGGTTCTTCTGCGCCCCCTGGTAGTGGAAGCCGGCCCGCTCGGGAAACAGCAGCACCAGCCGGCCCTCCTCAAAACGCGGCTCGGCCTCGCGCACAAAACCCCGGATGGTTATCTTGAGGGCGTTCATAACCCGCCGCCACTCCGAAGCCAGCTCGGCCACGCTGGACGGGGTGGCGGGGGACGCGGGTTTCTCTGGCCGGCTTTCGGCTCTGGCCTCTCGGCCTTCGGGCTTTTTGGGTCTGGGGTCGAAGTCGGGAATACTGGAGGAGGCCGCCGCAACCGCCGGGGCGGGGGCGTCGTGCAGGGCCCGGTAGGCACCCAGGATGGCCAGCTCCAGCGATAGGGCATCGGAGCGTTTGAGCAGTCGCTCGAGGGTCTCGTCCAGCGCGGTCATGGCGGCTACCAGGCGTTCTTCGGGCTGGTTCAGGTGG
>DAIUDO010000092.1:0-8423 GCA_036845585.1 Meiothermus sp.
TCTTCCGCCAGGGCTACCAGGGCAGCCGCTACAGCTTCGGCTACCCGGCCTGCCCAAGGCTGGAGGACCAGCGCTACCTGCAGGAGCTCTTGCAGTGGCAGGAGATCGGCATCGAGCTGAGCGAGGAGTACCAGCTCCACCCCGAGCAGTCCACCAGCGCTATCGTGGTGCACCACCCCGCGGCCAGGTACTTCAACCTGTAAGCAGGGCCTCGAGGGCTTCTTGGCGCTGGGCCAGCCCCTCTGGGGTCTCGGCCCGCAGGGTGATGTGCCCCACCTTGCGCCCGGGCCGCACCTCCTTGCCGTACCAGTGCAGGTGTGCCCCGGGGATTGCCAGCACCCGGGCAGCCTCGGGCCTAAGACCGATCAGGTTGCGCATGAGCGAATGCCCCCGGGGCTCGGTGGCGCCCAAAGGCAGGCCTAGCACCGAGCGCAGGTGGTTCTCGAACTGGCTGGTCTCGGCCCCTTCAAGGGTCCAGTGGCCGGAGTTGTGCACCCGGGGGGCCATCTCGTTGGCCCAGAGCACCCCCTCGAGCTCAAAAAGCTCGATGGCCAGAAGCCCCACATACCCCAGCTCCTCCATCACCCGGCGGGCCATGGCCTCGGCCTGGTGCTGCAGCCGGGCCGGGGTGTGCGGGGCCGGGGCTAAGCTGGTGTGGAGGATGCCCCCTCGGTGGTGGTTCTCCACCAGGGGATAAAAGGCCATCCGGCCCTCTCGGTTGCGCGCCGCCAGGATGGAGAGCTCCCGCTCAAAGGGCACGAAGGCCTCCAGGATCAGCGGCTGCCCCCCTAGGGCTGCCCAGGCCGCCTCCAGGTCGGCCGGGTTGCGCAGAAGATACTGCCCTTTACCGTCGTAGCCCAGCCGGCGGGTTTTGAGCAGGGCCGGAAAACCGGTGCGCTCCAGGCCATCCAAGAGGTCGTTCTGGGTCTGCACCGGGTAAAAAAGGGGGGTGGGAATGCCCAACGCCCGGAAGAAAGCCTTCTCCCTCAGGCGGTCCTGGGCCACCTCCAAAGCCCGCACAGGGGGGTAGACCGGCCTCCGATCGGCCAGGGCCAGGGCTGCTTCCAGCGGGATGTTTTCAAACTCGTAGGTGATGAGGTCCAGCCCCTCGGCAAAGCGCTCTAAGGCCCCCGCATCGCTGTAATCGCCCACCACCAGCTCAGCCACCTGGCCCGCAGGCGCCTGGGGGGAGGGGTCAAAAAAACGGAACTGTAAACCCAAAGGATAACCGGCCAGGGCCAGCATCCGGCCCAGCTGTCCACCGCCCAAAATGCCAATTCGCACGACCCTAGCCTACCCGACGCTTGGAAACAGGTCGAGAGCCACTGGGAGCCGGGAAGTACCGCCTTCCTCTGCGCGAATACCTTCGGTCAGTCCCCTCGCTACACCTACAGTTGGCACTTACCGATCGTCTGTATCGGTGGAGACTGTCCTGGGGCCCATCACATGCTCATGGGCTGGCCAGGCATCCATCGGGATGGGTTGACCTACCAGGAAGCCTTGGGCCAGGTCGCAACCGTTTTCGCGCAACCACTCTAGCTGCATGGGCGTTTCCACCCCTTCGGCCACCACATCGGCCTCGAGGCTATGGCCCAGGTCGATGGCCGCCCGCACCAGCTTTTCGTCACGCGCACTGGTGCCCAGGTAGCTGATGAAGCTGCGGTCAATCTTAAGGCGATCGAGCGGTAGCTGGCGCAAGTAACCCAGCGAGGCATACCCGCTGCCAAAATCGTCGATGGCTATGCCTACCCCCAGTGCTTTGAATACCCCCAGCACCCTTCGAGCCGCATCAGGATCGCGCAGCAAAACGCTCTCGGTAACCTCGAGGGTCAGTAGGCGGGGATCGACCTCGGCCTCGGTCAGCTGCTGCAGCAGCGCCCGTACTACTTCGGGCTGAACCAGGGACTGGGTTGAGATGTTGAGCGACAAGCGGAAGGGCTGCTTTTGCTGCTGCCATTGCTTGAGCTGGAGTAGGCCTTGCCGTAGCGCAATTTGATCCATCTGCTCAACCAGATGAATCTCCTCGGCCAGTGGAATAAACTCCGAAGCACTGAGCACTTTCCCCTGGTAACGCCAGCACAAGAGCCCCTCTGCTCCTTCTATGCGGTGTTCCTTGAGGTGCCAGATGGGCTGGTACAACATTTGCAGTTGTTGTTCCATAGCCGCTTTGCGCAGGTCTGCTTCGAACTGCATTCGCTCCTCGGTGTATGGACTCTTGGCAGAGTCGTAGATGACCACCCGGCTGCCCGAGTCTTTGGCCTGGTACATGGCAATATCGGCCATCTTGAGCAGCTCCAGAAAAGTTCGGCCGTCCTTGGGGTAACTGGCAATGCCCACACTAACCCCCAGGCTGGGCAAGCTCGGCGAGGCAGGGCTCGAGCCCAGAGCTGTGCGAATGGCCCTGGACATGCGAACGGCTACCTGCCTAGCCTGTTCCGCATCGGTGTTGAACAGCATGCAGGCAAACTCATCGCCCCCCAAACGTGCGAGCATATCGTCGGAACGCAGTTGTCTGCTCAATACCTGTGAGACTTCCACCAAAAGCTCATCCCCCACATCGTGGCCGAGCGAGTCATTGATGGTCTTGAAGTTATCCAGGTCGAGATAAAGCAGGCTCACCGGGGTCTCGTGTTGGGCAGCCCTCGCCAGCAGCTCCTCGGCTGCCCGGCGTAACGCCCGGCGGTTGGGCAGTTTGGTCAACTCGTCGTGGTAGGCCATGTATTCGACATAGGCCTGTTGCTGCTTGCGCTCGCTGATGTCGCGCATGCCCACAACAATGCCCTGAAGCCTGTTCCCGTCATCCCAGACGAAATTGATCAATCCCTCAATCCAGACCTGATACCCTTCCTTGTGACGACATTCGTACTCTAGCCTGTAAGCCCCACGCGAGCGCACAGCCCGCAAGCCCTCCCGGCGTAAGCGGCCCCAGTCCTGAGGACTAACCAGGGTCGACACCCGCTGGCCCATCAGCTCCTCGGGCCTGAATCCCAGCATCAGTTGCACCGATGGGGTCACGTACTGAACGGTACCTCTCGGGTCGAGCAACAGCACTACATCGCGGATGGAGTTTGTAATCTGGCGCAGGCGGTACTCGCGTTCGCGCAGCGCCTCCTCGGCCAGGCGGCGCTCGGTCACATCGCGCCCACTGACCACACTCCCGATGACGTTGCCCTGCTCGTCGCAGATAAAGTTGACGATGGTATCGATCCAAAGATACTGTCCATCGCGGTGGCGGTAGCGGGCCTCGAGGCGGTAAGACCCCTTTCCGGCGAGGCTCCGTTCGGCCAGTATCTGGGCCACCGCGCGGTCTTCAGGAGCCAGGAAGTCAAACGCCAGCTGACCCCGCATCTGATCGGGTGTATAACCCAGTAAGCGTTCGACTGAGGGTGTGACGTAGCGCAGGTACCCCACCGGGTCTGTCAGGGCCACCACATCCTGCATGGCGTTGGTAATCTGGCGGAGCATCTGCTCGCTCTCGCGCACCGACTGCTCGGCTCGATTGCGCTCGGTCACATCGCGAATGCCCGTCACGGCACCCCGGTCGCGGCCTTGGGCATCGAACAGGAAATTGATGGAGGCTTCCAACTGGAGCATACGGCCGTCGGGCCGCAAAAAAGTAAACTGTGTTTGAGCGTTGGGGTTCTCAGGGCTTGCCACCGCCGAAAGGGCTTGGAAGCGCTGGGACTGCTCGGCATCCAGAAGGCTATAGGCCGAACGCCCGACAATCGCCTCGGGCGGTATACCTGCTACTTTCTGCACCGATGGCGTTATGTAGCGCACAATGGCATTTTCATCGGTCAACAAAACGATGTCCTGAATGGCGTCGGTTACCTGTCGCAACATCTGCTCGCTCTTGCGTAGCTGCTCCTCAGCATTGCGGCGGTCCTGAATCTGACGAGCCCCCAGAACCATTCGTAGGGGTCTGCCCTGGGGGTCATACACAAAATCTAGCTGGGTCTCGAGCCAGACCCTATAGCCGTCCCGGTGGCGGTGCTGGTACTCCAGCCTCAAGGGCCGTCTGCCCTCCCGCGCTGCCTGCACTGCCTCGAGCACCCAGGGGTGATCCTCAGGGTCAAAAAAGTCAAAGGCGTTGCGGCCCTGTAACTCCTCGGGGACGAACCCCAGCGCTTCCTCGATCGAAGGCGTGACGTACTCGATGGCACCTTGCACATCCAGCAGCATCACCACATCGCGCATGGAATTGGTCAGCTCGCGCAAGCGCTGTTCACTCTCACGCACGGCCTGCTCGGCCTGGTGTCGTGTGGTTACATCGCGGATGCCCACCACAGCCCCCCGAAACTCCCCCTGGGGCGTGAAGAGGAAGTTAATAGAGGCTTCCAAAACGCGGTTGCGGCCATCGGGATGGCAGTAGGCGAACCCAGCCCGAACAAAGTGTTCGGACGGAGTAGCCTTTGCGGCCATTTGTTGAAAGATGCGGGCCTGCTCGGGATCGAGCACATCATAGGCCGAGCGGCCCACCACCTCCTCTGGCTTTAGGCCTGCCACTGGGTATATGGAGGGCGTCACGTAGCGAACTACAGCATCGGCATCAAGCAGCAGCACCACGTCCTGTACGGCTTTGGCAATCTGATGGAGCATCTGCTCACTCTGTAGCCGCTCCTCCTCGGCCCGGCTGTAGTCTGTTATGTCCTGTCCGATGGAGGTTGTTCCGATAACCTGCCCATGTTCGTTACGATCCAGGGTGCGGCTCCACAACACCTGCCGAAGCCCCCCTTGCCGGGTGAGGAGGCTGCTTTTGTGCTGGGGTGCCCCCTCGACCCTGGGCAGGTGCAGCATGGCCCTCTCCTCGGCTGGAACAAACAGCTCAGACCAGTTGCGACCGGCCACTTCGGGCCAGGTCCAACCGGTTAGCTCGAGCAGGTAGCGATTACAAAAAACAATGCGGTCCTCGAGGTCCAACTTCAAAACCAGCAGATCCACATCCTCAAAAACCTGTTCGGCCTGACGCTGCAGAAGTTGTTGTTTGCGTTCCAGCACAAAAAGCCGTCTGAGCAGAAGCGCTACCAGCAGCAGTACCATCCCAAGCGAGAGCCAGACAACCCACGGGTGGCCCTGCCAGAACAGACTTAAGAGCACACAAACCAGCACGATAGCTGGCACTCCGCCCCGGTAGGCCCAGGATTCCATCTTCATCAAGTTTATGGCATCCTCTGCACACCGTGCGTTTACCAAAACCAGGCCGCCTGCTATGCCTCCTGACGGGGGTCTGGCTGGGCCAGCACGGCCTCGGTTTGCTGGCGGCGGAAGGTCTCCAAGGCCCACCTACACGCCGGGTACTTGTTGCCCAGGATGCTCACCGCAAGCAAAGCGGCATTAATCGCTCCGGCCCGCCCGATGGCCAGGGTGCCGACCGGAACGCCCGCCGGCATCTGCACGATGGACAGCAGGGAGTCCAGCCCCTTGAGGCTCTTGGACTCCACCGGGACCCCCAGCACCGGCAGCCGGGTCTTGGCTGCGGTCATACCGGGGAGGTGGGCTGCCCCGCCAGCACCCGCGACAATCACCTCGAGGCCTCTCGCTTCGGCCTGCTCAGCATAGGCAAACAGCAGATCGGGGGTGCGATGGGCCGAGACCACCCGCACCTCGAAGGGAACCCCCAGTTGCTCCAGGGTAATGGCGGCGTGCTGGAGGGTCTCCCAGTCCGACCTCGAGCCCATGATGATTCCCACCAGAGGATGCGTAGGTAGATCCATGGTGGTGAGTCTACCCCAGTCGAGGGCTGTTATTCCCCAGGGTAAGGGGCAGTTTAGCAGATTTTGACCAGGAGACAAACGGGTTTTCTCTCCTGTGGCATCGTCTAGATTTGGGAACGGAAGGAGTGAGCATGCGCGAAACACCCATCACGGTAGCTTATGGCGACGGCATCGGCCCCGAGATCATGCAGGCGGTGCTGCGAATTCTGGAGGCCGGGGGGGCTTTGCTCGAGCCCGAGGTCATCGAAATTGGCGAGGAGGTCTACCGCCGAGGGCATACCAGCGGCATCGAGGAGAGCGCCTGGGAGAGCCTGCGCCGCACCCGAGTTTTCCTCAAAGCCCCCATCACCACCCCCCAGGGCGGCGGCTACAAGAGCCTCAACGTAACCGTTCGCAAAACCCTGGGCCTGTACGCCAACGTCCGGCCCGTGCAAAGCTACGAGCCTTTTGTCACCACCAAACACAAAGCCATCGACCTGGTCATCGTACGTGAGAACGAAGAGGATCTCTACGCCGGCATCGAGTACCGTCAGACCGACGAGGTCACCATGGCCCTTAAGCTGATCTCCCGGCCAGGCACCGAACGCATCGTGCGCTATGCCTACGAGTTCGCTCGGCGCAACGCACGCAAAAAGGTCACCTGTATCTCCAAAGACAACATCATGAAGATCACCGACGGGCTTTTTCACCAGATCTTCGATGAGATCGGGGCCGAGTACTCCGAGATCAACAAGGAGCACATGATTGTCGACATCGGTGCGGCCCGCCTAGCCGAGATGCCCGAGCGCTTCGACGTAATTCTGGCTCCCAACCTCTACGGCGATATCCTGTCGGACATCGCTGCCGAGGTGGCCGGTTCGGTAGGTCTGGCTGGTTCGGCCAACGTGGGGGACGACTGCGCCATGTTTGAGGCTGTACACGGCAGTGCACCAGATATTGCAGGTAAGGGGGTTGCCAACCCTTCGGGGTTATTGCAGGGGGCTATCCTGATGCTGGTGCATATTGGGCAGCCCGAGGCCGCCGCCCGCATCAAGAACGCCTGGCTCAAGACCCTGGAAGACGGCATTCATACCGCTGATATCTACGACGAGCGGGTCAGTGAGAAAAAGGTGGGCACCTCTGAGTTTGCCCAGGCCGTAATCGAGCGGCTGGGTCAACTCCCCGAGCGTCTGCGCCCCGCTAAGTTTGGCGAGGCCAGCAGGCAGCCAATGGTACCCCTGATGGTTCGCAACCCCAGGCCCGCCCAGAAAGATCTGGTCGGGATTGATGTGTTTTTCAACTGGCGCGGTACCAAACCCGAGGAGCTAGCCAAGCTGCTCGAGCCCCTTTCTACCGACAAACTCAAGCTCGCACTCATTACCAACCGAGGCGTGAAGGTCTGGCCCGGCGGCTTTCCAGAGACCTTTCGCACCGACCACTGGCGCGGGCGATTTATGGCCACAAATGGTACGCCCAGCCACCACGATATTGTTGAGCTGCTTGGGAAGATTGCCAACGCCGGCATGGATTTCATCAAGACCGAGCACCTCTACAACTTCGATGGCAAGCCAGGCTATTCGCTGGGACAAGGCCAGTAAACCGGTTCTCGGCGGGAAATCTCAAGAGGGGTTAGCCCAAAAGCCATTTGTGCATCGTAACCGGGTACGGCTCAGCCCCACTTCTAAATTCGACTTCACGACCCCGCAGCACTGCAAACAGCGCTGAACCATAATGGCCACCTCCCGTTGTGGGTGCGCTTAGAATGGCTTCGGAATGGAACGACACCGTTTCAGCCAGCGCCGCGTAGTGGTCGAAACCGATATCGATAGCCTGCAACACGTCAACAATGCGGTCTACCTGCGCTACATCGAGGACTGCGTAACCGCTCATGCCGAGAGCATGGGCGTCGGGCTGACGCGGCTGCGCCAGCTTGGGGTGCTGCCGGTGGTATACCGGCACACCATCACCTACTACCGCCCGGCTCTTCTGGGCGAGGAGTTGGAGGTCAGCACCGAGATTGTGGCTTTCCGTGGCTTTCGGGCTACCCGTCACAACAAAATTGTGCGCAAGGGGGTCTTGTTGGTGGAGTGCGAGACTGACTGGGTCTGGATTGACCCGCTAAAGGGGCGCCCCAAGGTAGTTCCAAACGAAGTTCAAGCGGCTTTTGGGTTAATCTGAGACCATGAGCCTTCCCATTAGGCGGGTTACCTTCTACAAGCACGGCCTGGGGTTTTTTGAGCGGCGCGGACTTTTTGAAGGTCAGGCGTTGCAGCTCGAGTTTCCCCGTGCGGCCATGGACGACGTGCTCAAGAGCCTGGTCGTCATCAGCCAGAACGGCCTGGTTCTGGGGTTGGAGTTTGAAACCCCGCCGGATCGCAATCCCAGTGTAAGTCGGAAACCCCTCGAGCTTTCCCCCGAGCACAGCCTGACCGATTTACTAAGCGCCTTACGCGGACGCATGGTACGCGTACGGGCGGGGAGCGAGACCCTGGAAGGCCAATTGGTTGGAGCCGAGCTCGAGGACGAGGATCACCTCAAGCGAGGCAAACTGAGCTTGTATCTGCCAAGTGAGAAAATTGTACGGGTGTTGGAGCTAGACCAAGTCGAGCGAATAGATCTACTGGATGAAGGAGCCAGCCACGATCTGGAGTTCTTTCTGCGCACCATCGCTACGGATAAAGAGCGCAGCAGCGCCCTGCTGCACCTGAGCCAGGGCAAACACGACCTGCG
>DAIUDO010000093.1:0-2261 GCA_036845585.1 Meiothermus sp.
GGTGCGTATTTGGTTGGGCAGAATCTGCATTTGAGACTTGCAGTGGCGCATGGCACGGCAAGTGGGTGACGCCAAACGCGTCACTCACGCGCAGAGGTGGTAGAGGTTGCTTTGTGAGCTATTCCCACTCGATAGTAGCCGGGGGCTTGCTGGTAATGTCGTAGACTACCCGCCCAATCTCTGGCACCTGCCGGGTAATTTTACGGGCCACCTCGTCCAAGAACTCCAGCGGCAGCCGCGCCCAATCGGCAGTCATGAAATCTACCGTGGACACTGCCCGCAAACCCAGCACATAGCCGTAGCTCCGTTCGTCCCCAATCACGCCCACGCTTTGCATCGGGGTCAGAATGGCGGCAGCCTGCGAAACCTGTTCGTAGAGGTTCCAGTCGCGCAAAGCCGAAATGAAAAGGTCGTCGGCCCGGCGCAGGATGTCCAGTTTCTGGGGTGTGACCTCGCCCAGTATGCGAATCGCCAGACCAGGCCCCGGAAAGGGGTGGCGCATCCGGATGGGCTCGGGCAGACCCAGCAGCAGGGCTAGCTCGCGCACCTCGTCTTTGAACAGATAGCGAAAAGGCTCGAGCAGCTCAAACTGCAGGTCGGGGGGCAGTCCCCCCACATTGTGGTGGCTCTTGATGTTGGCGCTGCCCTCGCCGCTGCCCGCCGACTCAATCACATCCGGGTACAGGGTACCCTGGGCCAACCACCGGTAGCCCTGAGCGGACAACTGCCGGGCCTCGTGCTCAAAGACCCGGATAAACTCGCGGCCCACAATCTTGCGCTTCTGCTCGGGGTCGGAGACCCCCTGTAAGGCCGATAAAAACTGCGCCGAGGCATCCACCACCCGCAGCGCCTGGCCCAGCGGGCGCAGGGCCTGCTCGACCTCGTGCCGCTCGCCCTGACGTAGCAGCCCATGGTCTACAAAGACCGCCGTCAGCCGCTCGCCAATGGCGCGGGCCAGCAACAAGGCCAGGGTGGAAGAATCCACGCCACCCGAGACCGCCAGCAGCACCTTGTCGTCTCCGACCCTCGAGCGGATATCGGCAATCAGGTTCTCCAGGGTATGCTCGGCGGTCCAGTCGCGTCTGACCCCGGCGAGCTCGAGGAAGTTTTCCAGCACCTGCATCCCCTTGGGGCTGTGCACCACCTCGGGATGGAACTGCACGCCAAAGGTGCGTCCGTCCGGTGCAGCGATGCCGGCAACCGGGTTCTCCTCGGTTCTGGCCACCACCTGCCAGCCCGGCGGCAGTACCGTCACCGCGTCGGAGTGCGACATCCACATCTGAAGCTCGCCTTCCAGGCCAGCAAAGAGCGGCCCTTCATGAAAGGTGAGGTTGGCCTTGCCGTACTCGCGTCGTCCGGCCCGCTCCACCTTGCCGCCATAGTGCTGGCTGAGGTACTGCATTCCGTAGCAGATGCCCAGCGTGGGCCAGCCCTGCTCGAGCACCCCCGGCGCAGGCCGCGGACTGGCAGGGTCAAAAACGGAGGCCGGCCCCCCCGATAGGATTAGGGCCTGAGGGTTTTCGGCCTGGATGCGCTGCAAACTCGCAGTCCCCGGCAAGATTACTGAATAGGCCCGCAATTCTCGGATGCGGCGAGCAATCAGCCGGGTGTACTGCGAACCGAAGTCAAGAATAACCACGCTCATGCCAGCAGCATAAAGCCAGGCAAACTCGAGCGTCGAGCGGGGGGCATAATAACCCGCTGCCTTGGCAGTTGTGGTAGGTAGATTCCTCCTGCCCGCGGCGGGATCAGGCTCCATCGCAACCTAGCGCAGATTAATGGTCACGCCACCGGGATTGGGCACCTCGATGAGCGAATCCACCGGGGCACGGCCCTGCACCCGAATCCGAATGCGGTAGATGCCTGGCTGGTCAAATTCGACCCGTCCTGGCACCTCGGCAATCTGGGTATTGAGCGGCATTTTGGAACCCTCGGGAATTTCCAGCACCATGATGCTGGCCCTCGAGCCCGGCGGCTGTAAGCGAAACTCCACCGGATAGACCGTAGTTTCTACCAGGGGCCTTGTTCTGGCGCCCAACCATAGGGCAGTCCCGCCCACGAGCAACAACAGAGGAACCACCAGAAGCCACAGCAAAATGGCACGGCGGTTGGCTGGCGGTGGCTCGACGACTTCAAAAGGCGGCTCGAGGCGATCCTCGATGCGAATACGACGCGGTGGTGTGATAGCAGGCGGGGGCAACATCGGTTCGCTTACCTGTACCTTTAGGCTTTTACTGGTGGCCGGCTTGGGGGGGGTGAGT
>DAIUDO010000093.1:2361-8309 GCA_036845585.1 Meiothermus sp.
TCCAGGGAATCCATGCTCCCGTCGAGTAGATGAGCCCTCAGCGCCCGCTGGCACCCGAGACGAGTGCTTACAAAACAGGAGCACACCACGGAAGATCCGTCCAGGCCCCCGGTCTCCGCAGGTGTGCAGCCGCGATTGCCGCGAGTGCGGGTCTGCGCTGGTTCAATGCGCATCAATAGCCTGCCGCGTTGACACCCCATTTTTGTGAATCCTATAATCTCATTGGTTACATCAACCATTACCCCTCTATGGGTTTTGTGTTGAAAGGAGCAAGGATGGAGTACAAGGTGACGCTCTCCACCGAAGAAATTGTGCGCGGCCTCAAACATTACCGCCGCATCGCCAAGCAGGACGTTCTTCGGGCGCCGGAGACACCAAACCCCGATATCTTCCGCCAGCACGCCGAGGCGCGGCGTGAAATCTACGCCAAACTGGCCGAGGTCGCCGAGGCCGAAGGCCCCGATGCGGTGGTCAGCCAAGCCCTGGAACTTTATCAAGAACTGCCTTTCGTGACCGGAACCGCCGAGGATGCCCACCCAACCATTAAGGGTCAGGAGAACGCGCTGGAGAACTTCTTCTTGATGATTGGCCTCGACCCAAAGGTTCGGCGAGAGGCCCGCAAAGCTCGAAAGCCCGTTCAATAAAGACAGATGGGCCATGGGCCTGGGGACCGATATTTGGCCTCGCCTAAGCCTCGTGCCTTTTCGTGACTTACTGGTATGAATCTTGAACTCCTTGCTGCCCAAGCCAGAGCCTGCACGGCCTGTGGTCTGTCGCAGAGCCGAACCCATGTGGTCTTCGGTGAGGGCAACCCAGATGCCAAGCTCATGATTGTGGGGGAGGGCCCTGGCGAAGACGAGGATTTGCAGGGCCGACCCTTTGTGGGGCGCAGTGGACAACTGCTCGACAAAATCCTCGAGGCCGCCGGAATACCTCGCACGAGCATCTACATCGCCAACATCGTCAAATGCCGTCCACCGCAAAACCGGGTGCCTGAGCCGCTCGAGGCCAAGACCTGCACCTCGCTTTGGCTCAACAAGCAAATTCAGCTCATCAAGCCGCAAATCATTATTCCCCTGGGCGCCACTGCGCTCGAGTTCTTTGCTGGCGAGAAACTCCCCATCACTAAAGTACGGGGGAAGTTCTTCGAATGGCAGGGTATCCAGATATTCCCCGTGTTCCATCCGGCCTATCTGCTACGCAATCCTTCGCGCGAACCCGGCAGTCCCAAACACCTCACCTGGCAGGACATCCAACTGGTCAAAAAAACTCTCGACGAACTCGGCCCCAAGCAGGGCCTCGAGATCAAAACCGTTGCCCAGGAATCGCTCTTTTGACTCGGTAGCGGGCCAAAGACCTGTCTCCCCCATCAAGACTCCCAGGGCCTCTTCCCTCTTCGTTGTATGCCCCTATCCCGTGCTGGCTTACTACATCTGGTCGTGGTCTATCTGGTTTGGAGCAGCACTTACCTGGCTTTCAAGGTCGGTACCAACAACGGCTTTGAGCCTTTCTGGATGGGGGCCACGCGTTTTATACCCGCAGCCCTGCTGTTATTGGGGTTTGCGGCCTGGCAAGGCTGGCGGCTTCAACTGCGCTGGGCCGAGGCGGGGATGCTGGCTTTGTCTGGAGCGGTGCTTTGGCTGGGTGGCAACGGTCTGATTCTGATTGCTACCCAGTACGTGCCCTCCGGCTATGTGGCCCTGATGATTTCCACCTCGCCCATCTGGGCCGCCATTCTGGAGGGCCTGCTGAACCGCAAGCGTCCACCGGGCCTTTTGATGCTGGGCTTGCTGGTCGGTTTGCTGGGTATTCTAGCCCTTAACGTACCCAAGCTGAGTGATGGCTCCCCCACCAACCTGTTGGCCTTTGCCCTGCTGCTGCTCTCTCCGCTGATGTGGGCTGGGGGAACCATATACACCCAGCGCAAGAGCCCTTCCCTGGAACCCGTGGTCATATCGGGCTACCAACAGCTATTCGCCGGGCTGGGCTTTTTGCTGCTCTCAATTTTGCTGGGTGAGGCGCGGCATACCCCCACACCGGTAGGCTGGGCCGCCAACCTTTACTTAATCGTCTTTGGCTCGCTAATTGCCTACACCTCTTACATCATGGCTGTTCGGCTCTTGCCGCTCAGCCTGGTCACCACCTACGCCTATGTCAACCCGGTCATTGCGCTGCTTCTGGGGTGGCTTTTCTTGCGCGAACCCCTGGGGGTCTGGACCGTGTTCGGGACCACCCTGGTGCTGTTGGGCGTCGGGCTGGTATTCCGCAGCCGTATGCGACCCCCACCCCCGCCCTGAACTATGGGTGCTTTTATTCACGATAAAGTACTTGTGAAAATCATTTCATATGAGTACACCACGAACCCAGACCATCCCTGGCATCTTGGCGAAAAACCACGCGAAGGCACACCGCCACCCCAGGTCTCGGTGTCGGCGTGGTCGCAGTGCCGGATGCGGCTCCAAGAAACTGGGAGAAAACTGCGCTCGCCTCTGCAGCATTACTAGCACCGCTTATTGCGATTCGCCCGATCGATCGTTGTGTTGAGCCAGCAACTCGAGGCGAGCCAGTTCCTTTTTTCGTTTTCAGAAGTCGCCAGGCTCTTCCAAATCGCTAATGTTTGAAGTGGCGGGAACCTGTGAAGATCATGGCTACCCCCAGCTCGTTACAGGCTGCAATAACCTCTTTGTCGCGCTTGGCCCCACCGGGCTGAACAATGGCGCTCACGCCCGCCGCAGCAGCAGCCCGCACCACATCGTCGAAAGGAAAGAAAGCCTCGGAGGCCAGCACCGCACCTTTGGCCCTGTCGCCAGCATTCTGGATGGCCCGTTCGGCAGCCCAGATGCGGCTGACCGCACCGGTTCCCATACCTACCGTCACCCCGCCCTTAGCCAGTACCACGTTGTTGGAGCGGGTATGCTTACCCACATACCAGGCGAACTTCAGGTCCAGCAGTTCCTGCGGCGTGGGGATGCGCTCGGTTACGTAGCTAAGGTGTAGATCTTCCCAACGTCTGTAGTCGCGGTCCTGGGCCAGAAACCCCCCCACCAGAGGGCGAAATTCACGGCTGTCGGCATCCTCCTTGGCCGCAACCAGCACCCGCAGGTCGGGCTTTTTGTTGCGAAACCACTCCAGGGCTTCGGGGCTCACCTCGGGGGCAATCAGCACTTCCAGAAAGGTTCCGCGCATGGCCATTGCGGTTTCCAGGCCGACCGGGCGGTTCAGAGCCACTACCCCGCCGAACACCGAAAGCGGGTCGGCATCGCGGGCACGTTCCCAGGCAGTTTTGGGATCATCTGCCAGGGCCACCCCGCAGGGGTTGGCGTGCTTGACCGCCACGCAAGCGGGTAGCGCAAACTCGCATACCAGGCTCCAAGCCGCATCGGCATCGGCGTAGTTGTTGAAGCCCATCGGTTTTCCAGCCAGCACCTGCGCATCGAGCACCGCACCGGTCTGGCCCTCGAGGGCATAGAGGGCGGCTTCCTGGTGGGGGTTTTCCCCGTACCGCAGTTCAACCCCGGGCCGGCGTTCTAGGGTCAGGAGTTTGGTTGGAGGAAACTTTTCGAAAGCCAGAAAGTCGGCGATGGCGGCATCGTAGGCCGCCGTGTGAGCAAACGCCTTGTACGCCAGTTGGCGTCGAAACTCGCTGCTGATACCGGAACGCAGGGCTTGTAAGACCGTTACGTAATCGGCAGGGTCGCAGACCGGCAACACCGCCGGGTGGTTTTTGGCTGCCGCTCGAAGCATAGCAGGCCCCCCTATATCGATGTTCTCGAGGCACTCTTCAAAGGAAGCCCCCTGTGCCAGGGTTTCTCGAAACGGATACAGGTTGACGCACAGCAGGTCTATGCGTTGGATGTGGTGGGCCAGTAGCTCTGCCTCGTGCTGGGGGCTTTTGGTTGCCAGCAGTCCGGCGTGGATATGGGGGTGCAGGGTCTTGACCCGCCCCTCCAGAATTTCCGGGAAACCGGTCACGTCGGCCACACGGGTCACGGCTAGACCTGCCGATTGCAGAGCCTGGTGGGTTCCGCCCGTAGAGACCAGCTCAAACCCCAGCTCCTGCAAACCCCTGGCGAACTCCAGCAAACCCGTCTTGTTGGAAACCGAGAGCAGCGCACGCATACCTGGCAAATCATACTGGTTGGCGCGGTGGCCACGAATAGCCAGGACAGTCAACGTCCTGCCACCGCTTTTGTGCAGCCCCAGCGCGTGGCCCATGGAGGACGGGCGCGTTGGGTCTTCTAGCCCTTAGCTCACCTTGGCCCAAGGCGCTAGACTGGATCCTCATGAGCACTGCCATCTACGATGGAATCAAGAGAGAAATTCTCGAGGCCATGAAGCGGGGCGATACTGCGTTGCGTGACTTTGCCCGGGTGGTCAAGGCCGAGCTCGATCGTAAGGGCGACGGAAGACCCCTACCCGATGCCGACGCGGTCAAAATTCTCAAAGCCCTTCGGGTCACGGCGCAAGAGAATCGGAACGATTTTGAAATCGCCTTCCTGGACAAATACCTTCCCCAGGAGTTGAGCGAGGAAGAAATCGAGGCCTGGGTACGCGCTCACGTGGACTTCGGCTCGCTCAAGTCGCCGATGGCCGCGATTGGGGTGGTCACCAAGGCGCTGGGGCCTCTCGCACCGGGGGATCGGGTCAAGCGGGTCATCGAGAAAATGGTTCATGGCTAGGCCACCGAAGCGCGCCCAGCCCTGGACTCGAGCGTCCCCCAAGCACGCCCAAGACCCCTATCCCATCGTGCGCGAACAGCTTCGCGCCCACAACGACCTCGAGGTGACACATACCCGGCGGGTCTCCATTCTCCCTGTTACCCCGCACAGAAGCGTGCTGCTGGTGCACCAGTACCGCCATGTGTGGGGAAGGTATTCTTTGAACTTCGGGGGGGCTTCGCCAAGCCAGGTGAAACCCCCGAACATGCTGCCAGGCGCGAACTGCTCGAGGAAGTGGGGGCCAGGACCGAGGAGCTTCGACCCATGGCCGGTATTGTAGCCGCTACCATCAACCCTTTCATTGCCCTGGATAGCCAGATTGTCCAGCCCACCTAGGCAGAGCACGACGAACTGATCGAGTTCGTGGAGTTTTTCCTGGAAGAAGCGGGTGCGATGCAGGCTCGCGGTCCGCTCAACGAAGGCACCCTTGACCTCGCCCTGCTGCGCGCGGGCCAACCTTACCGAAATGGGCTTTCTGAGCTACAATGGTCTATTGGGAAGAGGGCGCAGCCGCTGGTGGAAAACCGCCAGAGGAAAGTCCGGGCAGCACAGGGCGTGATGCCAGCTAACGGCTGGGCGGGGTAACCCGACGGAATAGTGCAACAGAAAGCAGACGGCCCTCGCCCCCGGGCGAGCGGTCAAGGTGAAACGGTGCGGTAAGAGCGCACCAGTACCCCTGGAAACAGGGGTAGCTAGGCAAACCCCATCTGCTGCAAGTCCCACGCCTCGCCTCCGCGGGGCGACGCAACAAGGAGGTTTGACCCGAACCGTTTGTACTTGTGCCTGGGACGCTCGAGGTGAGCGGTGACGCTCATCCCAGAGAGATGGCTGCGGAAACAGAACCCGGCTTACGCCTCTTCCCACCAGCTAACAAATCCTCGGCCACTCCTTCCAACCCTATAAGCTGGTTGGGGACGGGGGACGCCCCAAGCAGTGAGTGCAATTTTTTCAGGCAAGCCTCCCACCGAAGTACAATCCGACCCATGAACCGCCGGTTTCTCGGAAAGGAACTCCTGCGTCCGCACGAGGAGCTTGGCCCCAACGGGCGCAGGCTGTGCCGCTATGTTTGTTGCAGCAATGAGGTGCCCAAGGGCCGCCGCACCTGGTGCAGCAACGAGTGCGTACACCAGTACCGCCTGCGGGCCCACTGGAGCTACGCACGGCAGCACTTGCGGAAGCGCCAGAAAGGTGTTTGCCAGGTCTGTGGCACCGATACCCGCAAGCTCAAGC
>DAIUDO010000094.1:0-8254 GCA_036845585.1 Meiothermus sp.
GCGCCCTTCTCGATGTGCGCTGAGACGATGCCCTGCTCCTCGGCTTCGCGGGCCAGGATGGCGGCCTTGATGCGCTTGAGGGTGGTCACCTCTTCCAGGGCGCGCTGGTCGAGGGTATCGGTGATGAACTTGATCTGCTCGTTAATCTCGGGGATGGAGATCTGCTCCAGGGCATTCACCCGGCGGTTGGTTTTCTTGATCTCCTCGCCGATTTTGCGCAGGCGGTTCTCGGTGTTGGCCACCGCGACAATGGCCTCGGCCAGGCGGCGGAAGGCTGTGGCGGCCTCGAGGGTCTTGGCACCCACCCCGATGGGGCTGAAGGACAGCCCACCCCCGGCCTCGGGGGCCGAGATGCGGGGCACCTTGACCCCATACAGGCTCTCCACCTCCATGTGCACCTCCAGGGGGGTGCTGGAGAGCGACTCCACCGCCTCGGGGGTGTCGAAGGCCTTGGCGATCAACAGGCTGAAGTAGGCCTCCTTGGCCGCGTCGTTGAGGGCCTCACGGGCTTTGAGCGAGTCCTGCACCAGAGCGAAAAACTCCCCAATCAGGGCATCCCGCTTGTTTTTGAGCAGTTCCACCCCCTGCAAGGCCAGCCGCTTCTGGTCGCGCTTGGCCAGCAGGGTTGAGCGTGTCGGTGAGACTTGTTCAGCCATAGTTAACCCCTAAAAGGCGTGGAAAGAGAAAGGTACGGTCGCATGCTTTTCTATTTTTCTCCTTCCCCGCCTTTCATGCTTTACGCCCCCACCAGCTCTTCCAGCTTGCCGGTCTTCTGGTGGTACTGCTCGATGTACTCGCGGCGGATGCGCTTGAGCTCGGAGGGCGGGAAGTCCGAGAGCAAAGCCCAGCCAATGTTGAGGCTCTCCTCAATGGAGCGTTCCTTCTGGCCCTGGTTGATGAACTTCTTCTCGAAGTTATCCGCAAAGCGCAGGTACTTCTTGTCCATCTCGGTGAGGGCGTCCTCACCGGTGATGGCCACCAGACGACGCAGGTTCACCCCGCGGGCGTAGGAGCTGAAGAGCTGGTCGGCCAGTTCCTTGTGGTCGGCGCGGGTCTTGCCCTTACCGATGCCGTTGTTCATCAGACGCGAGAGCGAGGGCTGCACGTTGATGGGCGGGAAGATGCCCTGCTGGGCCAGGTCGCGGGCGATGAAGATCTGGCCCTCGGTGATGTAGCCGGTGAGGTCGGGGATGGGGTGGGTAATATCGTCACCGGGCATCGAGAGGATGGGAATCTGGGTAACCGAGCCCTTCTTACCGTGCACCACACCGGCGCGCTCGTAGAGCGAGGCCAGGTCGGTGTACATGTAGCCGGGGTAGCCGCGGCGGCCCGGGATCTCCTCACGGGCCCCACCGATCTCGCGCAGGGCCTCGCAGTAGTTGGTCATGTCGGTGAGGATGACCAGCACGTGGTAGTCGTGCTCGAAGGCCAGGTACTCGGCGGCGGTCAGGGCCATGCGGGGGGTGAGCAGGCGCTCCACGGTGGGGTCGTCGGCTTTGTTGAGGAAGAGTACCGAGCGGGAGAGAGCCCCGGTGCGCTCGAACTCCTGCATGAAGTAGCTCACCTCGCGCTGGGTAATCCCCATCGCTGCGAACACCACCGCGAAGCCCTCGCCCTCGCCCAGCACCTTGGCCTGGCGGGCGATCTGGGCGGCCAGCTCGTTGTGGGGCAGGCCCGAGCCCGAGAAGATGGGCAGCTTCTGGCCGCGCACCAGGGTCATGTTGACGTCAATGGCGCTGATACCGGTCTGGATGAACTCCTCGGGCTTCTCGCGGGCCACCGGGTTGATGGGCGCACCGTTGATGGGCAGGCGCTTGTCGGCCACCACCGGGGGCAGGCCGTCAATGGGCTTGCCAATCCCGTTGAAGGCCCGGCCCACCATCTCCTTGGATACGCCCAGGCGGGCCACGTCTTCCACCAGCGATACCGTGGTGCGCTCGAGGTTCAGCCCCGAGGTCTCCTCGAAAACCTGCAAAACCGTGTACTGGTCGGAGACTTCAATCACCTGACCGCCGCGGATGCGGCCGGTGCCGTCGTCAATGTTCACAATGGCGCCGTAGGCCAGATCGGCGGCCCCCTCCAGGAACAAAAGCGGGCCGGAGACGTAAGTTACGGCGTTGTATTCTTTCTTGAGCATCAAAACCTCCTTACGCCTTGACCGCACCCAGGAAAGCGGTCTTGATCATCTGATCGAACTCGGCCTTGTAGGCGGGGAACTCCTCCTCGGGCACGTAGCGGGCCCGCCCGATTTTCTCGATCACCGGGTCGTTCAGGAAGTCCGCGATGGTCGCCCCTTTGGCCAGGGCCAGCTCGCCTTGCTTGTAGGCCGCCAGGATCATCTGCATGATGCCGTAGGCCTTGGCCATTGAGCAGCTCGCGTCCACCGGGTCAAAGCCGTTTTGCTGGAGGAAGTCTTCGCGGGCGATACGGCCAATTTCCAGGGCCAGCCGCTCGGCGTCCTGCAGAGCATCGGGGCCCACGAGCTGCACCACCTGTTGCAGTTCGGCCTCGCGCTGCAAGAGGGTGATGATCTGGGTGCGCACCTCGGGGTAGTCCGGGGCCACGTTCTCGCGGTACCAGGGCTCGAGGATGTTCAGGAACAGGGAGTACGAGCGGGCCCAGTTGATGGCCGGGAAGTGGCGGGCTCGAGCCAACTGGGCATCCAGGGCCCAGAAACCACCGGTAATGCGCAGGGTGGACTGGGTGACGGGCTCGGAGAAGTCACCGCCCGCCGGCGAGACCGCGCCGATCACCGAGACCGCGCCCTGCTCACCGGCCAGGGTGATCACCTTGCCGGCCCGCTCGTAGAAGCTGGACAGGCGCGAGGCCAGGTAGGGCGGGTAGCCTTCTTCGGCGGGCATCTCCTCCAGGCGCGAGGCGATCTCGCGCAGCGCCTCGGCCCAGCGGCTGGTGGAGTCGGCCATCAGCGAGACCTTGTAGCCCTGGTCGCGGAAGTACTCGGCCAGGGTGATGCCGGTGTAAAGGCTGGCCTCGCGGGCCGCCACCGGCATGTTGGAGGTGTTGGCCACCAGGATGGTGCGCTCCATCAGGGGGCGGCCGGTCTGGGGGTCTTCCAGTTCGGGAAACTCCACCAGCACGTCGGTCATCTCGTTGCCGCGCTCGCCGCAGCCCACATACACCACGATGTTGGCATCCCCGTACTTGGCGATGGACTGCTGGGTAACGGTCTTACCCGAGCCGAAGGGGCCGGGGATGGCCGCCGTACCCCCGGCAGCCAGGGGGAAGAGCACGTCCAGGATGCGCATCCCGGTCAGGAAGGGCTGGTTGGGGTCGAGCTTGCGGGTGAAGGGGCGGGGCTTGCGCACCGGCCAGAAGTGGGCCAGACGCAGCTTGGTGCCGTCCTCGAGCTCGGCGATGGTATCGTCGATGGTGTACTGCCCGGCCTCCACAATGTGCTTGATGCGGCCGGCCTTGTCGGGTGGCACCAGAATCTTGTGGGTGAAGCTGTACTCCGGCACGGTGCCCAGGATGTCGCCCCCTTTAACCTCGTCGCCCACCTTTTTCAGGGGGGTGAAGTCCCATTTGCGGGTGCGATCCAGCGACGAAACCTCGATACCCCGGCTGATGAAGATGCCCGACACCGCTTGGATCTTGTCCAGCGGGCGCAAAATCCCGTCGAAGATGCCGTTCAGTAGGCCGGGGCCCAGCTCGAGGGCCAGGGGCAGGCCGGTGGTCACCACCGGCTCACCCACCTTGAGGCCGTTGGTGTCTTCGTAGACTTGAATAAAGCAGGTGTTACCGTCCAGACGGATGATCTCACCCACCAACTTTTCGTGACCGACGCGCACGATGTCGTACATCTTGGCGCCTTGCAGGTTCTCGGCGATCACCGCCGGCCCTGCGATTTTTTTGATGGTTCCCACTATGTTCCTCCTTCGGAGGGCTGATAGCCAAACTACAGCTTGATGTCAAACCCAATCGTCTCGCGCACCAGCCGGCGCATGTAGGCCTTGGCATCGCCGCCACCGCTGAAGGTATCGAGCAGGTTGGGCAGCGAAAGCAAAACCGGCGCGCTGCGCCCGCGCATGGCCCGTTCGGCGGCCTTGTTGGGATCACTCAGCAGGCGCTGGTCTACCGCCACCAGCGCGTACTGGTTGGACTGAATCATCTCAACCAGCCTGAGGGCCGCTTCCTCGGGGGCCGCAACCACGGCCTCGAGGCCGGCCATGCGGTAGCCAGAAGCGGTTTCGGCATCGGTCAGCACCCCAATTTTCATGCGACCTCCTTCGCCACCGCATCAGCCGGCAGGTTGTAGTAGGCCCGCCGGGCCAAAAGGCGGATGCGCGCACCCTCCCACAGTTTTCGCTGGATGTAGTCGAGCACCAATCCACCCCCCAGGCTATCGGTGGCACCCGTGCTGGCTTTGGCGAGTAGAACCCTCCGGGAGGTGCGCTCGAGTTCCCCCAAGGTACGCACCCCCACCACAGGCGCCAGCGGGGTACCATTCAGCGCTTCCAGGGCCGCCAGATCCCCCGCTGCAATCCGACCAAAAACCGCCCGGCTCAGGTGCTTACCGCCTGGCACAAAGTAATTGTCCAGGTTGAGGTTGGCCGCGCCCAGGGCCTGCAGCTTGAAAGCGGTGGACAGGTTGGTGACATCCGCTTCCAAAGCGTAGAAGGCTGCAATAAAGTTCTGGCGTAGCTTCTTGGCCTTTTTGAAAGTAGCAGCAAAAAACTCGCGATCCAACGCGACCTCGAGGGCCAGCGGTTCAGGGTTACCAATCAGGGCATTGCGCAGCGCTTTGGCTAAAGGATGTCCGGGAAGCTGCAACACCTGGGCCATGCTGGTCGCATCGGGTGCCTGCAACATGGCGTTAAGGATGGGTTCCTTGAGGGTTCCCCCCACCAGCCCAGCCTTGATCTCCTCCGGGGCCTTGCCGCTCTGCTTGCCACGCAGAATGGCCTTGAGGTTGATCAGATCGGCCCGCAGCAGAGGCAGACTCACCAGCTCGCGCATCTCGCCCGATACCAGGGTTGGCAGATCGCCCACCGTGCGGGCAAGGTGGTTGGAAACCGCCCGATCCACATCGTCCAGGGTATCGCCCAGCAAGTCGGCACCGTAGACCGTTTCCGACAACAGACGTATGAATTCGGGGAAGGGTCGGCCCAAGGCTTGCTGAAAGAAAGACTCCGGAACCATCTGGCTTCGCCTCGAGCGCACCCGGGCGTTGAGATAGGCAAAGGCGTTACGGGTCAGCACACTACCCCCAAATAGCCCTGGCAGCCTTGGCGGAAAGCGCATCCCAGGCCCGCTCAAGGCGTTCGGTCAGGGCGTTCTGCACATACGAGCGCCCGCCCCGGGCCACCAGGCGCACCCCATCCCGGATGGCCTCATCGGCCCTGAGCTCCAGCCCCCGTGCCCGAGCCCAGTCGGCCAGCAAGGCGGTATGGGCCGGGTTGACCACCACCGCCTCGGCCTGCCCCAGCTCGGCCAGCGCCTCTTCGGCCAGCTTCTGGAGGGTATCGGCAAAACCCGGCTGCGCGGCCAGGTCTTGCAGGGCCCGCAGCGCTTCGGCCTTAACCTGATCCACCACCCGCCCTTTGGCCGCAATTCGGGCCTGGTTGACCAGCAGCTCCGCCGCGCTCTCGGCCCGGCGCAAAGCCGCGGCGTGTTCGGCCTCGAGCTGGCGTTCTTTGCTGGCCTTGAGGGCCTCGGCCTGCTGCGCAGCCTGGCTTAGAATCGACTGAACCTTTGCCTCGGCTTCGGAAGCAATGGCGCTGATCTCGGCGGCCACTTCACTTTGCAGAATGTCCTCGAGTTTTGACATTGGGCTCCTCTATAAGCTTCTTGCAGATAGCCAATGGCGGATATACCACTGGCTATCTGGCATCGCGCTAGTTGATGAGGAACGAGAAGGCCAGGCCGAAAATAGCCAGCGTTTCGGGAATGAGGAAGAAGATCAGAGCCGTACCGAAGTTGCGGCGATCCTCGGCCACCGCACCCACAGCCGCTGCACCGATCGCGCTCTGGGCCATACCCGTACCCAGCAGACCCAGGCCGATAGCCAGTCCCTTGCCAATGGCAGCGAACGAAGCGCCGGTTGCCGCGCCTTCTTCAGCAGCAAAGGCCACCGTAGCCAGGATAACGATAGCGACGATCAACAGAGTCTTGGTAAGCTTGAGGTTCTTCATACTGATTCTCTCCTTCACTGATTTCACGCGCTACAGCACGTTGGTGAACTAGACTGAACGAGACTTTGTATCGTTGGGCGACGAAAGGGCACCCCTACATCATAAGGGTGCACCCGAGCATTTTAATCTGACCTGACCGAGCGAAAAGGCCTGTACGGCCTCCCGGTCTCCTCAAAAAAACCAAAGTTGGTGGAAAACTCGATCCACAAGAGACGGATGGGCTGAATCACGTGACCCAGGGTGGTAATGACGATAATCGCCAGAATCAGGAGCAAACCAACCAAAAAGCCCAGTATCCCGCCAATAAAGCCAAAACGCTCTGCCAGGCCAAAACCCACCTGGTTGGCCAGGCTGGCCAGCACACCCCCCGCCACTCCCACGGCGTACAAACGAATATAGCTAAGAATCTGCCCACCCTTGCCCGGCAGCTCAGCGATCATCAGCACTTCACGCGAGAGGGCTACACCGACGAAAAATAAGATGATGCCCACCCCAAAGATGACGTTGAGGAGGGGGATATTAGCCTGGGTCAGGAAGTTGTAGGCAAAGGCCACCAGACCCACCAGGCCCGAGAAGTAGCCAAAGCCTTCCCAGAAATGCTTCATGTGCCCATGCTTGAGGCCCAGGCGCATCCGCAGGAAGAAGGCGTAAAGAACCTGAAACACCCCAAACAGGATAGCAAAGACCATCAGCCCATTGGCTGTTTGGGCAAAATCCAGGCGGTTGATGATGATGGGAATTAGCCCGTAATAGGTGTCGGGATCATAGCTGGGGCCGGTTGGATAAAACACCCGCCAGCCGTCTTTGAGACCAAAAATGCCCGGCAGCCGCAACTTCTCCAGGAAGGTGCCAAAAAACTCCCCGTACAACACCCCCCAGAAGATTGCCCAGCCCGCCATCCATTTGCCAATGGTGGCTAGTTTGCCCAGCACATCGGGCCCGAAGGCAGCTCCCAGAAAATCGATGCGCAGGGTCTCCCCTCGACGGGACTTCCCGGCCAGCCATAGGGCAGCCAGCAAGAACAGCAGCCCAATTCCGATATCACCCACCACAATTCCGAAGAAAAGTGGGAAGAAGATGGCAATCATCACGGTGGGGTCGTGGCTGCCATAAGCCGGGGTGTTGAGAAAACCATGCAAGAGCTCGAAGGGTTTGGCCCAGGCCGGGTTCTCCAGGGTCACCGGCACCTGGTGGCTCTCGTGGTGCTCATCTACCGGTTCAAAGGTGTAGACGATCTGGTCGCGCAGGCGGCCCAGGGCTTCTTCCACTTTTCCCTTGGCCTTTTGGGGCACCCAGCCCATCAGGGCGGCCCCATACTTTCCTGCGGCCATATCGGCAACGGCTTTGTAGCGGGCCACCTCGTCTTTGGCCCGGGTCCACAGGGCTATGAGGGCTTCCCCGGACTCCCGCGAAAGCCTGGCGACCTCCTCGCGGATACCCACCAGCTCTTCGGGGGCCAGCCTGGCCCGTTCCTTCATGCGGGCCGCCGCCTTCCCAAGGGGCATGGCCCCATAAGCACCCGGAAAACGCAGTTCGGCCAGGCCCAGACGGGAAAGGCTCGAGCGCGCCGCCTCGAGCTCGCTCCGCTTGACCACCACCAGGGCGGCTAGCTGGTTCTCCAGGGGCTCGGCCTCGAGCACAAAGCGATCGGCCAGGGCCTCTTGCAGGGCCTTGCGAACGGCCTCGAGCTCCTCGGGCTTGGCTACCAGGAAGGGAATGACCCCCAGGCGGGGGCTCTCGTCGAGCCCATGCGCCAGCGCGGCCAGCTTTTCGGCGGCCTTGCCGAACAGCTCGATGGTCTGGATTTCCTCCTCCAGGGCCGCCCGCTCTTTGCCCAGCACCTCGGCCCGGCTGGCCACCGGACGCAGCACAGCCTCGGCCTCCTCGAGGGAGCCCGTAAACGGTTTGCTGCTGGGCACCGTCGCCAGACCAACCACCGTCAGCGACTGTTCGGCTTGCGAAACCACCGCCTCCCAGCGCTTGAGTTCGGCTTCTTCGGTTGGGGATAGACGATACTCGCCCAGCTCATCCGGGCGCAGGGGGTCGATGTGCACCACCCCAGCCTTTTGCAGCTCGGCCAAAAGCTCCCGGGCCAGCCGCTT
>DAIUDO010000095.1:0-8240 GCA_036845585.1 Meiothermus sp.
CAGTGGAAGGGCATGGTCATGCCGCCGGAACACCTTACCGCGGTGGTCGAGGGCATCGCCGAGCGGGATGTGCTGGGACAGTGCGATGCGGTGCTGTCGGGCTATATGGGCAGCGGTGGCACCGCTGGGGCCATTCTGTCGGCCCTGGCCAGGGTACGTCAGCTCAACCCCAGGGCGCTGTTCTGCTGTGACCCGGTGATGGGCGATGAGGGGCGTGGACTGTTTGTGCGCCCAGAAATCCCCGAAATTATCAAAAACCAGGTGCTCCCTCAGGCCGACATCATCACCCCCAACCAGTTCGAGCTGGAATTGCTCACCGAGCTTTCGGCCAAAACCCTTCGGGAGGTGCTGGAGGCAGCCCACATTGTTCGCACCCATATCCACCAGGGCGGCCCGCGCATTGTGGTCGTGACCAGCATGCTACGCGAAGGCGCCCCCGATGGAACCATCGAGACCCTGGCGGTAGCCGATGGCGGTGCCTGGCTGGTGCGCACTCCCCGGATTCCCCTCGACCCGCCCCGCAACGGTACCGGAGACGCCATCGCGGCCTTGTTCCTGGGCCACTTCCTGCAGACCGGCGATGTAGCCCGCAGCCTGGAAAACGCGGTTTCGGCCATGTACAACCTGCTGCTCCTCACCCACCAGATGCAGACCCGCGAAATCCAGCTCATTGCCGCTCAGGACGAGTTCATCCGCCCCAGCCAGCTCTTCCCCTGTGAAAAGGTGGGCTAGGGGTCTGGTAAACTCTGCAATCCAACCTGCCGAATCCGGGTCGAAAACCAACCAGACCGCTAGTCGTAAAAGTAGGCCCAACCGGCCACGCGCACCGCGCTGTAGTAGGCATAGGCCGCCGAGTAGCAGGCCGCCCGGCTCAACAGGCTCTTGGGACGGCAGATGCTGTTCATGTTGACCCAAAAGTTGTCGTCGGCCAGCTTGCGTCCGGTCTCGTTGTATAGGAGGGGAAAACGCGGAAAGCTGGCGTAGCCAAAGTCGTGGACGTTGCAAGCGGGCCGGAAGGTGTCGCGGTAGCCCAAGCCCAGTCCCTCGGGGGCCGAGCACCCGTCACGGCTCCAGTCGAACTGCGGGTAGCTGGCCCGTACGTTGTAGAAGTATTCGTAGTTGGCGATGCTGCCCAGGGCGATGGTCTGCACCAGTTGCAGGTCACCCGCGCTCAGGCCTTGCACCGCCAGGCGGGCCGCCTCGAGGTTTTCCAAGGCCTGCTCATAGGCCGCTACCGCCTCGACCTCAACCCCCAGTTGGCGCATGTCCTCGAGGGTGTCGTCCGCCGTAACCTGAACTGGCTGGCTACAGGCTGCAAGCAAACCCAGGCCCAAAACCAGTCCCCATCGCAGTAATCGCATCGCAATCCTCCTTGTGCTTTCCCTGGCTGTTGGCTTAATCATCCGTTGCTTGCTCTCAAGTTTTACACATAGCGTAACCCCACCTACACAACCCTCGGCCCCTTTCTTGCACTATAAAAGTCAAAGCTTTGGAAGGAGGCGCCATGCGAAAAATCTGGCTTGCGGGATTGTGGTTGCTAGGTCTGGCCCTGGCCCATCACGGCTGGAGCAGCTACGATGCCAGCCGCGCGTTTCAGACCACCGGCACCATTACCGAGGTCACCTTTGAGTTCCCCCACGCCACCATCTGGATTGAAGTTCCCCCCACCGGCCTGATGATGCAGCGCAAGTGGTACGTGGTGCTGGCCCCGCCCTCGAGGATGGAGGCCCGGGGGTTGCCCAGCGGCAGCCTCAAGGTGGGTGCACGGGTAACGGTGATGGGCTATCCGCACCGCACCGAGCGCGAGGAGATGCGGGCCGAGCGTATTATCGTCGATGGCAAAACCATCGAACTGCGCTGATGCAGGAAGCCTGGCTGGCCTGGCTGGGGTGGCTGCATACCACCCCGGTCGCGCTGGCCATGCGCCAGTCGGGGTGGCTCTATCCCGCGGTAGAAATTCTGCACATCCTGGGATTTTGTGCCTTGGTGGGGTCTGCTGCCCTGTTCGACCTGCGGCTGCTGGGGGTATCCAGGCAAATTCCGGTGCAGCACATGGCGGCGCACCTGCTCCCGGTGGCCTGGGCGGGCTTCGCGCTGGCGGCCCCCAGCGGTTTTCTGCTGCTTTTGCCGGATGCTCAGAGCATCGGAAATAGCCCTATATTTCTAAGTAAAATGGCCCTGATTGGCCTGGCGGGGCTCAACGCCTGGGTGTTTCATCGTCGGCTGGGGCTCAGCATGCAGCTCTGGAACCTGGAGAAAAGCCCACCCCTGGCCGCCAGGCTCTCAGCGTTGGCCTCGCTTGGGTTGTGGGTCGGGGTAATTGCACTGGGCCGGCTCATCGCTTACCTGGGCTGAACAGCCCACCTCCGTTTGGGATGGCTTAATCCACAAAGCCTGACCCCTACAAGGGGGGGCGGCTCCCCTCGAGCCGCCCCCTACCCGCAACTCCAGAGCCAGGGCGTGGCATTTGAATGGTTTGGGCCGGAATGGTATCTCCCCTCGAGATACATCGTCCAAATAAACCACCGCACAGCTCCGAAGTGGTTTGCCTAGTATGCATCACCAGGGCCAAAAGCCTGGGTTATTTGCACCGGCCCCCAAGCCTGGTTCGCTCCCAAAGGCCGCTTTATGCGGCCGGCATCTGTGCAAAGCCGCTTTGTGATCCCCTCGAGAATACAGACGGGAGGTCCCTACACCAGTCTGCTGCGCAGCCACGAGGAAGCAAAATCGATGATGTTGACCACTACAACAATAGCAATCACACCTACGATCATCTGTTCGTACTGGCCCGAAGCCATCTTCTCGTTGATAAAATAGCCGATCCCCCCCGCTCCAACCAGTCCCAGCACCAGTGAGCTGCGGAAGTTAATCTCGAAGTTGTAGATGGTATAGGAAACAAACAGCGGCAGCACCTGGGGCAGAATGGCCCAGCGTACTACGTTGACGCCCGAGGCCCCGGTTGACTCAAGGGCCTCTACCGGCCCTTTATCGGCATTTTCGATGGCCTCTGAGTAGAGCTTGCCCAGCTCGGTCAGGGAATGGATGGCAATGGCCATCACCCCGGCAAAAGGCCCCAATCCCACTGCTGCCACAAGTATCAGGGCAATGATCAGTGTAGGAACCCCGCGCAGCACATTCAAGAACGTTCGGGTGACATAAAACACCGAGCGCATCAGGGGGGTACCGGCAGTCACGTTGCGGGCAGCTAAAAACGAGATCGGCGTTGCAAAGATTGCAGCCAGGAAGGTACCCACCAAAGCCATCTGCACCGTTACGGCGATCTGGCTCAAAACTTCTTGCAAAGGGTAACGCTCGGCAGCGGGGTTGGCCAGCAGAGGCGGCCAGGCCCTGTCCGCAAATTGCTGTAAAAAAGGCCAACCCGCTACCAGCTTACCCAGGTCAAACTCGGTTGCATCGAAAGCAGGGATCAGGAAGCTGGCCACAAGGGCAATCAGAATGCCAGCGCGAAAGTCGTCTGGTTCCTGCAAGCTGGCGTTTCGCAGTTGCATCAGGCCTGCCCCCAGCATCAGCCCTACCAGAAAGAAGACCGCAAAAGCACCATACTGGGTAGTCGCAGGCTGCACCAGGCGGTAGCCTTGGCTCGAGGCCTGCTGGGGGATAGCTCCTTGCAAATCGGCCAGGCTTCGGATGGGCTTTAGCTCCACCTGGCCTAGTTCTTTACGAATTGCGTTGAGTTCCGGGAGTGCGCGGTTATAGGCCTCGGCGATCTCCTGTTGGGTACTCGGTGCGGTAGGGTAGAGCAGCTTGTAATAGCCCAGGCTCTTGGGTAGGTAGGCTCCACCACCCTGTGGCGCATGAAACCACAGGAAGGCCAGCACCCCTGCCAGAAGCGCGCCCGTCAGGATGAGAACACGCTGCCGCGGGCGACTGAACGACAGCAGGGCTATCGAGCCTGCTACCCCTAGCGCAACGGTCAGTTCGATCAGACCCTCCACCGGATCGATCTGCACAATCTGAACCGGCTGCACATACCATAGCCCTGCCCCCACCAGGGCAGCCGCACCACCCAGCATGGCCCCCAGCCCAGCAACCCGCCCGCCACGACGGGCCATCACGAGGGCCCCCAGTACGCCCAGCGGAATCAGCAGTAGCAGTGGGAAAGTAGGCACCAGCGCTAGCAGGGTGGGGTCTGTGGTATCGCGGCTGAGGAACCCCCTGGCCCGACTAAAGGGAAAAGCGGCAAAGACCACCAGCAAGGCCAGTCCAGCCCCAACCGACCAGCGGCGAACCGAGCCCTTGGCGATGCCCGCCAGCACAACTAGAAGCACTCCGGCCAGCGTGTAGAGAAAGTGCTCGGTCATACCAGCATCTCCTTGCGCTCGTAAAGGTCATCCACCATATCCTCGCTCAGGTGCTCTGGCGGGCCATCGTAGACCAGCCGGCCACGCCTAAAAGCGATGATACGCTTGGCATACTTTAGGGCCAGGTCCAGGGCGTGGATGTTGATAACCACCGTCACCCCGTCCTGCTCGTTGAAACGCTTGAGGGTACGCATCACCTCTTCCGACAGAACTGGGTCGAGGTTGGCGGCCGGCTCGTCAGCCAGCATCAGGGTGGGTTGCTGAGCCATGGCGCGGGCAATGGCCACCCGCTGCTGCTGCCCGCCAGAGAGCGAGTCCACTCGAGCGTTTTCCTTGGCAGCCAGGTCCACACGCTCGAGCTGCTGCCGTGCAATCTGATAATCGGTTTCGCTGTACAAGCCCAGCAGCCCACGCCAGGTCGGCAAATAGCCCAGACGGCCATGCAGCACGTTGTCGAGGGTGCTCAAACGGCTCACCAAATTGAACTGCTGAAAGATGAAACCCACCGTGCGACGGTACTTTTGCAACTCGCGCTTGGGCAGCCTGGTGATGTCGGTACCGTGAACCACCACTCTTCCGGTCGTGGGAATCAGCAGGCCATTCAGGGTACGCAAAAAAGTGCTCTTGCCCGCGCCCGAACGACCAATGACCGCCACAAAATCCCCTCTGGGGATGTCCAGGTTCACATCTATCAACACCTGCAGCGGTCCTTTGGTGGTGTTGAAGGTCTGGTTAAGGTTGCGAACTTCGATCATGGACCCTCCTGCTGCACATTACACTCCACATCAGCCCCACGTCATCAAATTCTGAGCCCCCAGCCACAAACTGGGGGCCGATACCTACTCAAGCTACCGTTCTTTACTGACCGGCAACTTTACGAGCCTGGCGCACCACGTCGTAGTCGGAGTCCTGCGCCGGAATCATGTAGTCAATGCGATAGAGATTCATGAGCAGGTTGCTCTGGGGCGTACGGATGCCCTGCAAGGCCGCCGCAATGCCCCGCGAAAGGGTGGGGTACTTGGTGAAGAACTGCTTGGAAACCGAAAACGTGTCGCCAGGAATAGGACGGGAGTAAAAGATGGCTGTGAGCTGGGCGGCTTCCTCGGGCTTGAGGAACTGTGTCCAGGCCCCACTCTTGTTGCGGGTGTCGTTGGCAAAGGTTGCGCAGGCATCCACCGACTTATTCAGCACGGCCAGCACGCAAGCGTCGTGGCGACCCGCGAAGGTCTGCTTGGCAAATAGCCTGTCGGGGTCGAGGCCAGCTCCCACTACTGCAGCCCGGGGGAAGACATAGCCAGCAGCGGAGTTCTTGTCCACCCAGGCAATGCTCTTACCATCAAGGCCCTGAAGGTCCTTGATGCCGGAGTCCTTGCGCACCACAATGGCACTCCAGTAAAAAGGGCTATTGCCGCGCACGCTTTTAAGCAGCACCTGAGCGCCCACGTCCTGGTTGGCAATTACGTAACCATCGGGTGGGAAGAAGGCAAAGTCAAGGTTGCCACCCCGCATGGCCTCAATTAGGCCACGGTATTCGGTAGGGATGAAGATTTCTACCTCGATGGCCCCCTGGAAACGGCGTTCGAGGTAGTTCGCAATGGCCTGGGCCGCCGGGCGGAGCTGGTCGGAGTTTTGGGTGGGGTTGAAACCAATACGCACCTTAACGGGGTTCTGGGCCCAGCCCAGCGAAAAGCCAACCACCAAAAGAGCCAAAATGGCAAGCAAGCTGCGTTTCATATGCCGCATAGCCTACACCACGTTTTGTCAAATTTGAATCAGGTCAAAGTTTTGAGTGTTCTGGATTGAGTTTGTATGCCGGCTCTGCTCTGACCGGAAAGCGTACCCAGAACCTGCCGGGGCCAGAGCTGACCTGTGACTCTTGGACGGGTCGGGGTGTGGCTCTTCAAGCTGTCGGGTTGTACAATCCGGCCCGTGCAAGCCCTCATCTTCGACTTCGACGGCACCATTCTCGACACCGAAAGCAGCGAGTTTTTGGCCTGGCAGGCAGTTTATCAACAGCATGGTGTAGAACTAACGCTGGAATACTGGCTTCCTTTTGTGGGCAATAACTCGCTTCCCTTCGACCCGGTGGGTCAACTGGAAAAGCAGGTCGGCGAACCTCTGGACAAACACAGCCTGGAAGCCTGGGTCGATCAACGCAAGCAAGAACTCAACCAATCCCTAAGACCCCTGCCGGGGGTGCTGGACTACCTGGATGCCGCCAAGGCTATGGGTCTGAAGTTGGCGGTAGCCAGCAGCTCGAGCCGGGCCTGGGTGGAAGGGCACCTGGCCCGGCTGGGGCTTCTGGAGCGTTTTGAGGTCATCCGCACCAAGGAAGATGTCGTCCTCACCAAACCCGACCCCGCCTTGTTTTTGCGCGCTGCAGAAGGGCTGGGGGTGCTACCAAACCAAGCCATCGTACTGGAAGACTCCCTCAACGGAGTGCGGGCTGCCCGGTCGGCAGGGGCCTTTACGGTGGCCATTCCCAACCTCATCACGCGGCATCTCGACCTGAGCCAGGCCCATTTGGTGCTAACCAGCCTGAGCGACCTGCCGCTGTGGGAGCTGCTGCGAATCGCCAGGGAGCGCGGCCGCTCGCTACCCACCGTTGTTTAGGAAGCGCAGGATGCCCCTGGCCATAGCTTCGGCCAGAGCCTGGCGGTACTCGCTGGTCTGGAGCCGGCGGCCTTCCACAGGATGGTTGGCGAAGCCTACCTCGACCAGGATGGCTGGGATGCGGGCATTGCGAATCACGTAGAAGGGCGCTTGGCGCACCCCCCGATCCACTGCCCCGGTGGCCTGGAGCAGGGCCCCGTGCACGTAGTGGGCGAGCTGTCTGGAGAACTTAAGGTTGGACTGGGCAATCAAATCGCTCACCAGCCGCTCGCCCACGCTCTGGGCCTCGCGGGTCAGTCGGCGGCCCAGCTCTCCCCCACCGTTCTCGCGGATCACCTGGGCCAGCAGGCCTGGGTCAATGGTATTGCCAAAATAATAGGTCTCGATGCCCTGGGCAATGTTGGGCGCACTGTTTACGTGGATCGACACAAATAGGTTTCGCTTGGAGTTGGCCATATCGGCCCGCATGCCCAGGTCGGCAGCTTTGTCCCGCGAAAGCTGGGTATCGCTGTTGCGGGTCAGAATAACCTCGATGCCCTGTTCTTGAAGTAGCTTTTGCAGGCGCAGGGTCAGGTCGAGGGTCACTTCTTTTTCCACCACAAAACCCACCGCACCGGGGTCAATCCCTCCATGCCCCGCGTCAAGCACCACAATTTTCGGTTGGGTGCGGGGTTTGGGAGGCTCGAAGCGGGACGAGGATCCTGTACCAGGCGTGGTTGGAGCCGGACGAACCGCGCTCAAGACATCCACCACCAGCCGCCTGCGGCCCGCATCGGTCAGCAAGACGGTCTTGACTTCTACATCTGGCCGCAAGCGCACAAAAACGGTAGCTCCATTGGCCGCTGTAACCACCTGGAAGGAAGCCACCTGCGCCGAACCCACATCGGCGTCGCTGGCCACCGCTGTAATGCCACTAAAACGGATGGTCAGGGTATCGGGAGTTCGAGCAATCTGGTACAGTGCAGTAGCGTTTAAGTCGAACACCAGGCGGGTATAGCCTTCATGCAACCCCAGCCTTGGGAAAGCCAGAGCCGGAGCAAGCAGCACCATCAGAAAGGCAAACAACCGCATCTACATCGGAGTATAGCCGAAAAGACTGGGCCATTCTGAGGATTTGACCCCAGATTCTTAGTTAGGATCAAACTTCCCCCGAAACCCGAGGGGCAAACCCTCTTCCGCTGGCGGCCTGGGGTGAAGGATACAGGGTGAAGTGGTATCGCTGGAATGCGATACCGCTCTATTGCACTAACAGAACGTGACACCGCCCCTTGGAAGGGAGACGTTTTCTTCGCCGACCTACAGTGA
>DAIUDO010000096.1:0-8231 GCA_036845585.1 Meiothermus sp.
GGAGCGAGACCAGCAGGTTTTTCTCGTCGTTTTCGGTGACCGCCACCATCACGTCAACATGGTCGAGCCCTTCCGACTCCAGCAGTTCTAAGTCGGTGCCGTCGCCCTCGAGCACCAGCGCGCCAGGGAGGTGTTCGGCCAGCCAGGCGCAGCGGTCAGGGTTGTGATCGATCACCGTGACCTCGAGGCGGTGCCGCAGCAGTTCCCGGGAGACCATATAGCCTACATTGCCGCCCCCCACCACCATCACCCGCCGCACCCGCTCGCGGGGGGCGAAGCAGGCCTGGATGGCATCGAAGCCCTGGGGGGTGGTCATGAAGAAGATGCGGTCCTCGGGCTCGAGGGCCAACTCGTCAAATTTCGGATCGCTGGCCGCAAAAAACTCGCCCTCGCGCAAAATTCCGGCTAGGAAGACCCCGTCAGGCCAGTCCAGATGGGCCAGGTTCTTGCCTATGTAGGGGCCTCCTTCGCGCACCTGATACTCCACAAAACGCAGCCGCCCTCCGGCCAGCACCTCGGTGTCCACCGCTCCAGGGATACGAATCACCTCGACAATTTCCTTGGCCAGTGAGCGCTGCGGCCAGAACACCTGGTCTATGCGGGTCCCCAGAATCTCGACCGTACGCGGGTCGGTCAGAATATCCACGTAGGATTGCTTGCCCACAAAGCACAGGGTTTCTTTGGCTCCCAAGCCCTTGGCCAGCATGCAGGCGATCAGGTTGACCTCGTCCCAGTTGGTAGTAGCCAGGAAGGTATCGCACAGGTCTACCTTAGCCTCGCGCAGGGTTTCGGGATCGGTGACGTTGCCGATCACCACCTGCACATCCAGGCCACCCAGGCGTTCTTTGGCCTCGGGGTTGGTATCCACCACCACCAGGTCGTGCTGCGTGTGCAGGGCTTTGGCAATCTGCGAACCGATCTCGCCGCCACCGGCAATCACAATGTACATATCCGGCTCCGCATAGCTGCGTTGCGAACGTGGGTGGTCCGAAGCTGGCTGTCCAAACCGCAGGTGCCTTGCCCGGTAGAGGTCTGCCTGGTGCCTTGCTTAATGCTCATGCCGAGGTTGAATTGCAGGGGTTTCATAGCGAAACAGGCTTTAGCTTACACCCGAATTGTCTCTATGGCTACGTTTCCCATCACCGGTACGTTGGGTTTCCAGGGCACCGCCGCGACCATCTCGGCGTGCAGGTCGTAGGCCTCGGCGTGGATTACCCGGGCCCGGATGATGTCGCCAATCTTCACAGTACCGTCGGTTTCAACATAAACCTGCCCATCGATACCCGGAGCGTCGTACTTGGAACGGCCCACGACCTGTCCGGGCAGCTCTCCGTAGTCGTCCACCAAAACTTCCAGGGTCTGCCCCACTCGAGTTTGGTTTTTTTTCAGGCTAATCCGCTGCTGCAGGCCCATCAGACGCGCTCGACGCTCCTCCTTGACCTCGTCGGGCACCGCATCCGGCAGGGCGTTGGCATCAGCCCCCTCGACCTCAGAGTAGGTGAAGCAGCCTACCCGCTCGAGCTGGGCCTCGGCGATAAAATCCAGCAGCAGTTTGAAGTCGGCCTCGGTCTCGCCAGGAAAACCCACGATGAAGGTGGATCGAATCGCCAGGTCGGGGGCCACAGAACGCCACTCCCGGATGGTCTGGAGGTGGCTCTCGGCCCCGCCAGGGCGGCGCATGGCCCGCAAAATTTTGGGGCTGGCGTGTTGTAGCGGCACGTCCAGGTAGGGCAGCAGCTTGCCCTCGGCCATAAGGGGAATCAGCTCGCGCACATGGGGGTAGGGATACACGTAGTGCAGCCGCAGCCAGGCCCCCAGCCCGGCCAGCTCGTTAACCAGATCCACCAGGTGCGCCCGTACCTTCTTACCCGCGTAGTCCGACGCACGGTGGCGGATATCCACGCCATAGGCCGAGGTGTCCTGCGAGATCACCAACAGCTCTTTGGTGCCGGTTCCCACCAGCCGGGTGGCCTCGAGGAGGATATCGGCGGCATCGCGGCTGCGCTGAAGGCCGCGCAGCTTGGGGATGATGCAAAAGCTGCACTTGTGGTTGCAACCCTCGGCAATTTTCAGGTAGGCGTAGTGGCGCGGGGTCAGCTTGACCTGGGGCGGGATGAGGGCTGTGAAGGGGTTTTTGTCTGCTGGGACGACCTGGTGCACTGCCCTCAGCACCCTGTCCACCTCGCCGGGGCCGGTGACCTCCAGCACCTGTGGGTGGGCCTGCTTGATGACCTCGGGGCGGGCGCCCAAGCAGCCGGTTACGATTACCTTACCGTGCTCCGAGAGGGCCTCGCCAATGGCCTCGAGCGACTCCTCTACGGCGGGCGTGATGAAGCCGCAGGTGTTGACCACCACCACATCGGCACCCTGGTACGTCGGCGAGGTCTCGTAGCCCTCGGCGCGTAGCCGACTTAAGATCTGCTCCGAATCGACCAGGGCTTTGGGACAGCCCAGACTTACAAACCCAACCTTGCCTGCCATTTGATCTCCTGCCCGCTTACGCGACAACAGTGCCGATTATAGCAGGATCTCGAGTTGGTAAGTTGCCTACAAAAGTTTTCCATAGTGGGGTGCTAGAGTCATTTAGGTTTCTGGTAAGCGGCATTCATTCGGTAAGAGGAAATCGGAGGTCATCATGGCAGGACTTATGGATTTGCTGGGTGCGGCCCTCAACGAAAACACCGTCAAGCAGATTGCGACCCAGTTGGGAGCTTCGGATTCCCAGGTTCAAAGTGCAATCGGGATGGCGCTACCTGCTCTATTGCAAGCCATGCAGCGCAATGCAGCCGACCCACAGGGGGCCGAGTCGCTGGCGAATGCGTTGCAGCGCGACCACGATGGCGGAATACTGGACGACCTGATGGGCTTTTTGGGCAACGCCCAGCAAGGGCCGGGGGCGGGCATTTTGCGGCATGTGCTGGGAGATCAGCGCATGGTGGTGCAGCAAGGCATCGGGCAGGCTACCGGCATCAACCCCAACCAGATGGGGGACTTGCTCGAAGTGCTCGCCCCGGTCGTGATGGGGGCTCTGGGCAGGGCTACCCGTCAGCAGGGCGTTGGCGCGGGCGGGCTGCTGGACATGTTGGGCCAGGTGACGGGGCAGATGCAACGGCAGCAGCCCCAAGCCTTCAATCTCGTCAACATGCTGCTCGACCAAAACCGCGACGGCAATGTGGTGGACGATGTGGTGCGGATGCTGGGGAATTTCTTCAAACGCTAGGTGATGCTGGGAAACTTCCTTTGGCGGCAGGTCGGGTCGATCCTGGTCGCTCAGGCCATGCTGACCTTGTAACCAATACCAGGTTGGGGTAGTTCGTCTCCACTAGGCGGCGAACTAACCCGACCGAAGGGGACGTCTTCTTCCCAGACCAAAAGGGAAATGCGGATTTCGCCGACCGGCGGGAGGGGTGTGCGCTAGGATTCTGGGTGTGCCGTGCACGGCGCAACCAAGCCTGTGAAGTTTTTGAATTGGAAGATTGTCTATTTTCATACTGTTCGGGATCCTAGATTCTAGGCGGCTTTGGTACTTGCGGCTGAACCGGGGCTTCTAGCCTCGGTGCAAGCGCTGGCCGTCGTGCTTGCCGCCCCAGCGGTGCTCCTGCCCATTGGGGGTGAGGATAAAACTGTTTCGATCATCGGCAATCTGCGATTGCAAAATCTCCAGCACCTTTCGCTTGGCACGTGCATCCAGGATGGGAAAGAATAGCTCGTAGCGACGGTCAAGGTTGCGTGGCATGGCATCGGCGCTACCAGCCCAGATCCGCCATTTGCCTCTGTTCTTGAAAGCGGCGATGCGGGCGTGCTCGAGAAAGCGGCCCACAATGCTCCTGACCTCCACCCCCTCCCAGAGGGTGGTCAGGGTGCTGCGGGCAATCAGGTGGAGCCTGGCTCCCTGGTTGATGGCTTCTTCCAGTGCGGCCAGGATGGCGGGGTCGGTGAGATGGTTGAACTTCAAGATGATGTGGCCCTTTTTGTGGGCTTCGCCCTGGATGCCCTCGAGCAGCACATCTCTGATGGCGCTGGCGGTACGCAAGGTGGGGAGGTTAGGGGTCTGGCGGTGCTCCAGGGCCGCAAAAAAAGCCTGTACGTCTCTGGTCAAGAGTGGGTTCGCTGTGAAAAGCGAGAGGTCGGTGTAGAGCCGTCCGTTGATGGGGTTGTAGTTTCCGGTGCCCAGATGCGCGTAGGCCTGACCGGCACGGCTTACGTAGAGGGCCTTGGCATGAACTTTTTTGCTCGGAAGGGGCAACACCCGAACCCCTGCGCCCGCAAAGTGTAGGCTCCACTCGAGGTTGGCCAGCTCATCAAAGCGAGCCCGACCTTCCAGCAGAACTGCCACATCCTTTCCTGCTTTGGCAGCCTGAACAAGCGCCGTTGCGATGCTGTTATCCTGTCCGATGCGGTACAGGGTGGCTCGCAAGGCCTCCACTTTAGGATCCTGTGCCGCCTCGAGTGCGAAGCTTTCGACGGCTCCGTAATCTTCAAAAGGATGGTACAGCACCAGATCCCGGCGGTTCAGATAGGCCCAGGGGTCCTTGCTGAAGCCTTTGGGTTTAAGGGGGACCAGGGGCTTGAACTTTTCGCTGGCTGGGCCGCGCTGTACGATGGTCGATACAAAGCTCAGATCCAGGGGAGGGGGCAGTCGAAAGACCTCATCCGGCTCCAAACCCAGCGCTATGCGGATGGTTTCGGCCCAAAGTGGGGGGAAATCTTCCTCGAGCTCGAGGTGGCTCACCTTGCCGTCCAACCGCGTCTCCAGGGCCTCTGGCAGCTCGTCCCAGTCGGCGCGCGAGCGGGCCAGCTCGGCCAGCCTTACCAGGCGAAACTCGAAGAGCGGGTGCTTCTGGTTGCCCGGCAAAAACAGGTCGCTGCGCAACCGGACTAAGGCTCCGAGCCGCACAAAACCACCCTCCCGTCCCGGCACCTCCAAGAGCCTCGGCACGCCGCCGGGCAGCCTGATCAGATACTGCAGTAGCCCCTCGCCCGAGGCAAAATAGAGCGCCTGACTGGCCAGTTCGGATAGGGCCTCGGGTCGGATGAGGTCGGTTAGGGGGGCCACTTCTTCCGCCAGATAGGCTCCGAAATACTGTTTCTCGGCTTTGGTGAGCTGCGAAGGCTCCAGAATGTGAATGCCCAGCGCCTCCAGGGCCTTAAGGAACTCCAGATACAGGCGGCCTGCTTCCTCGGTCTGACTCAGAGCCTCTTGCATCAAGGCCAGATAGCTGGGGCTGCCACGCTCTTCAGCGAAAGCCCGGGAAATTCTCGCCGCGTAGAACTCATCCATGTTGGAGGCCCATATCGAGAGAAAGCGCAGGCGCTCCAACAAAGGAAAGTCGGGCCGGCGGGTTTGCTCGAGTACCCGACGGTTGAAGGTCAGCCAGCTTGCCTCCTGGCTGATATGCACAGCACTGTGGAGCGAGGCTCGCGATTTTTGGCCCATCGAGAGCAAGTCTTGGGGTCTTTTGTCAGGGGAAAATAATGTTTTCTTTTTGGCCTCGTTTTTCCTCACCTTCGCTCGAGTTTAACCGGTCCCAAAGCAACCGGTCTCACTCTGGCCGTGCAAAGTTTTCCCTGCGATACCCGGCTGGTTCGTTCAGGGCGCAGTGTCGGGAATCGTCCAGTTTTGACACCGGATTCACACCGTCCAAATCAAAAACTCTCGGGGCTTGGTTGCGCTGCGCAATCCTGGGGCACACCCCACCCCTCTCTCCGTTAGGCAAAACCCGCATCTCCCGGTCGGTCGTCGAGGAAACCGTCTCCCTTCCAGGTGCGGTATAGTGGTCCGGTAATGCAATAAATCGCCATACCGCTGGTGCTAAAGGCGGTAACACCCTCCTCTGTGCGGATCACTTCGGTCGGTTGCCTCTACGCCGCGCCTTGGCGCCCCAGGCCTGCGCATGGGCTATTTCGGGGCCCAACCTGATATCATCCTGACGCTTCGCTGCCAGACTTGGACTATGTTTCCTCTGACAGAACTTGAGTCACCAGCGCTAAGGCACTACGATGGGTCGGTGCAACGTCTGGGCATAGTGGATCTGGGTTCGGGAACCGCCCGGCTGGTGGTCTATGCGTACGAACCAGGAAAGCATTTCCGGCTGATAGACGAAATCCGAGAAACGGTCCGGCTGGGCGAGGGCTTGGCAACCCAGGGCCGGCTTACCAAAAACGGTATGCGTCGCGCCTTGTCGGCCCTCAAACTCTACGCCGATTTTGCCCAGGCCACCGACCTGGATGAGTTGCGGGTGATTGCTACCAGCGCCGCCCGCGACGCCAAGAATGGCGAGGAGTTCATGCATGAGGTGCGCAAGCTGGGGCTCCGGGTGCAGGTGCTTTCCGGAGAAGACGAGGCCCGCTACGGGGTACTCGCAGTGGCGAATGCCTTTACGTTTGCAGACGCTTGGGTGATGGATCTGGGAGGTGGCAGTGCCCAACTCTCGCGGATGCAGGACCGCCGGTACCTTTTTGGGGAGTCCTATCCGCTGGGCGCGGTTCGCCTGACCGAGATGTTTCTGAAGTCCAATCCACCCAAGAAGGGAGAGATCGAAGACCTCGAGCGTTTCGTGCGAAAAGAGATGAGAGAGGTGCTGTCCCAGGTGCGTGAAACCCCCCTGCCGCTGGTGGCGATGGGCGGTACGGTGCGCAACCTGGCCAAGTTGGTGCAGCGCAAAAAGGACTACCCACTGGACCTCTTACACGGCTTCTACCTCGAGCGTGCCGACCTGGAGGAACTGGTGGCAATTTTGGTGCAGCGCAGCATTGAGGAGCGCCGAGAGATGGAGGGTTTGCAGGCCGACCGCGCCGATGTGATTGCTGCCGGGGGTTTGGTTTATCGCACGGTGCTGCGCGAGTCCGGCCTGGAGGGTCTTTGGATCTCGGGTCAGGGCGTGCGTGAGGGGGTGTTCTACCGAGAGTTTCTGACGGCTCCCCATCTGCTGAACGATGTGCGCAGCTTCTACATACGTAACCTCTTTGCCCGCTATCCCCAGGACCATGGCCACACCACCAGGGTTCGTAACTTCAGCCGGCACCTTTTTCATCGCCTGGAACCGCTGCATGGCTATGGTCAGGCCGAGGAACAGTTGCTGGACGAGGCAGCTTTGCTACATGACATTGGCATGAGCGTCGGCTACTACGACCACCACAAGCACGGTGAGTACCTGGTCATGAGCGCTGCGATTCCCGGCCTGACCCATCGAGAGCAGGTCTTGCTGGGGCTCTTGGTACGCTACCACCGCAAAGGCGAACCCAAGCCGGGGGTGTACCGCTCGGTCTTGCAGGTAGGCGACAGCAAACGCCTGCTGCGCCTGGCTACCCTGCTGCGAATCAGCGAATACCTCGAGCGCAGCCGGGCTGGGCGGGTCGAGGAGCTTTCGGTGGAAATGACCAGCAAACAGGTGTGCCTGACCCTCAAGTCTCAGGAAGAGCCCTGGGTGGAACTTGCCGAGACCAGCAAGCAGGCCAAACTGTTCCAACAGGCCTTTGGGCGCGAACTGTTGGTTCAGTGGAGCGCAAGCTGAGCCGTGTCCAGGTTCAGTCCGACAAGTGGCTTTTCTGGCAGGGCTGCGTGCTGGGCCCACCTGCCAGACCAGCTCGGATCCGCGCGTCCTCAAGACGCGCTCGGGAATTGCCGTGCTCCATGGCGCTTGGTTGACCTGTGTCCTGGGCCATCCTAGACTTGGAGCAACAGGATGCCTCCCATGAAACTCTATCTGATTCGACATGCCATCGCAGAGGAGATCCTGCCGGGTCAGGCCGACGATGCCCGTCCGTTGTCGGCGAAGGGCATCCAGCGCTTCAAGGGGGTGGTACGGGGCCTGGAGGAACTGGGCATCGGGTTCGACCGCCTTTATCACAGCCCCAAGCTACGTGCAGTACAGACTGCCGAACTGCTGGTTCCACTCTTGGAGGGCGAGACCGTAGTGACGCCTTACCTGGCTGCTGAGCCTGGCCTCGAGCTCCTCAGCAGCATTGCCGGTGAGTCGGTTGCGTTGGTGGGACATGAGCCCTGGCTGGGCCAGCTTTGTACCTGGCTGCTGACGGGCCGCGTGTCGGACAGCTCGTTTGCTCTAAAAAAGGGTGGGGTAGCGCTGCTTGAGGGCCCAATAGAGCCTGGGGGCATGAAGCTGGTGGGCTTATGGCCGCCCAGCCTGCTGCGAAGGCTGGGGAAGCCCCGCTCCTGTTGACACTCCTACGGCGAAAGCGTGGGGTTCCTGGGCTCACCGCAGCGCCCGCTA
>DAIUDO010000097.1:0-8138 GCA_036845585.1 Meiothermus sp.
GACAGGTGTTGCGCGAAAGCAATTGAGCTGTTTCGTTGCAGTGAGAGTATTACCGGATCTGGTCAGTTTGGCACCGGATGGTGGCCTCGCACGGCTTGTACCGCGCATGGGTGACTGACCGAGGGTATCCACGTAGCGGAGGGCGATACCGATTTATTGGGTCACGGGAACGCTTGACCGCCTTATAGCATCATTGGAACACGATACCGGCCTATAGCATCTTTGGTACGCGATGCCGCCCCTAAGAAGGGTGACGTTTTCCTCGCCGACACGGTGACGCGGGTTTCGCTGACCGGAGGCAGGGGTGACGCAGGCTTCGCCAATACGCTATCCTCGCCGAGATGTTGGTCTCGCCGAGCGCAGCGAGGGGTAGGGTGTGCTCGAGGATTCTGTTTACGCTGCGCGCAGCGTAAACAAGCCGCCCAGGCGAAGATTATCTTTTGAACCAGGTCAATACAGTGCGGAGCCGATCAAGTAAAACCACAGAACGGGTATTTTGCATGGCAGTAAGGGTTGCCTAGACAAAGCCTCGAGTCCGCACTATACTTTGGAACGCTGGCGGCGAGGAGTAGCGCAGCCTGGTAGCGCACCTGCTTCGGGAGCAGGGGGTCGCTGGTTCGAATCCAGTCTCCTCGACCAGTTTGCCCCAGGTCAGGCGCAGCCTCTGATTCAAGCGATCTCAAAGGCTCGAGGCTCTTTCCGGCCCAGTCGGGCTCTCACAGCCTTCAAATAACGGTTTGCGAAACTCAGCTCGAGGGTAGACTACCCGTGTGCTGCAGTTGATAGGACCTCACTGCTGAACTTGAGCCGCACCAAGGCTGCGCAGACATGAAGTACTTCTGGATTCTTTTGCTGACCGTAGCCCTAACCGGTATGGCGGTGGGGCAGTCGGGAGTTTACCGCCTGCGGGTGATTTCCTGGAGCTGCAAGGTTTTTCCCCGTGGGGTTTTGGTGCAGGGGACGGTCAAAAATATCAGCATGCGGTCCCTCTCTGACCTCAGAGCCCATGTTCGGGTGCTGGGACCTGGCCTCAGAATGGCCAGCAACTCAGCTCCTCTAACAGACCGCAGCCTGATGCCTGGTGAGATGGCCTCATTTGAGGTTCGGCTGCGCACCAGCTTTGACTCCATAAGCCGCTGTCAGCTGTGGTTTCGCAACCCTCGAGTGGTGCAGATTGCCACCCTGGTACCCAATCCAAGGTAGCAGCTTCGCACAAGTCGGGCTTCTTTGATAGCATCGCAACATGAATCGATCCATGGTCTGGTTGGGACTGCTTTTTGTATTTGGGCTGGCGCTAGCCCAGAGCACTGTGTACAAGCTGAGGGTTAGCGAGTGGAGCTGCGGGCCTGGCCCCGGTGGCGAGATGGTAGCCAGGGGTGCGGTAATCAACCAGTCGGGGCGTACTCTCAACAACGTGCGTGTCAACTTGCGGATGGTGGACAGCAACGTGACCACCGTGGACGGTGTGCCCAACCGCCGGGTCTACGGCACCAACTCGGCCCCCATTGCCGTGCGGTACCTGGCCAGTGCAGCTAGCAGCCGTTTTGAGGTGCGGGTCAAGCCCACCCGAAGCCAGGGTGTACAGTGTCAGATCTGGTTCCGTAGCCCTGGGATCACCCAGATTCCAACCCTGGTTCCGGAACGGTAGGCGGGGTGCGGGGGTGCTGCGGATTTTGGGTGGTTCAGCTAAAGGTGTGGCCCTGAAGGTGCCGGAGTCGGCCCGGCCCAGCCCGGTGCGGCTGCGCAAGGCCTTGTTTGACCTGCTGCGCTATCGTTTCCCACGGCGGGGACGTTTCCTTGATTTGTACGCTGGGAGCGGTGCGATAGGCCTCGAGGCCGCCTCGGAAGGGTTTGAGGTGGTGCTGGTGGAAAAAGACCGTCAGGCCATCGAGTACCTTCGCGAGAACGCCCGCCGAGCCGCGTTGAAGGTTCGTATTGAGGGCGTGGCCGTCGAGCGCTACCTTGCCGACGCCAAACGGCAGGGGCTGCGCTTCACGGTAGCTTTCATGGCGCCACCGTATCCCCACAACCTGCTGCAGGACTTCGAGCGTCTGCTCGAGGCCGGCCTTGTGGACCCCGGAGGTCTGTACATTCTGCAACACCCAACCGAGCTGGTTCTACCGATAGGCCAGCGTCGCGAGTATGGCTTCAATACCATGACCCTGGTCGAGGCCTCGGAAAGCCCCTAGTGCTTCAGATTGCGGGTTTGACGCTGCGTGCTGGTTTATGTGAATATACTGCGCGAAAGCGAGGCGTTATGCACGTTGTTTATCCGGGGAGTTTCGACCCCTTGCACAATGGCCACTTCGATGTGATTCAAAGGGCCGCTAAGCTGTTTGGCAAGGTGACGGTGGCAGTGCTCGAAAATCCTTCCAAGCGAAATATATGGCTGTTTACCCCACACGAGCGGGTCGAGATTATTCGCCAGGCAGTAGCGGCCTCGCGAATGCACAATGTTGAGGTCGATGCCTTTAGCGGCCTGCTGGTGGAATACATGAAGCGCATCAACTCTAAAATCATCGTCAAAGGCCTGCGGGCGGTCTCCGACTACGAGAGCGAGCTACAGATGGCCCACCTCAACCGCCAGTACGGCAACCATCCGGAGACGCTGTTCATCATGGCGGCGACCCGTTGGTCGTATGTTTCTTCCACCATGGTCAAGGAGATAGCTCGCTTTGGGGGGGATGTGTCTAAACTGGTTCCGCCGGCTACAGCTGAAGCCTTGCGGGCCAAACTGAGTGCAGTAGAGGGGTAAGGTATGCAGATAGTCAGCAGCAAGCACGGCAAAGCACTGGAAATTGGGCATCTGATCGGTGGGGAGGAGGTTTTTGACGGGCAGGTGTGTGAGCGCCGCAACCCCGCCGACCAGGCCGACCTGATTGCCCGCTTTCCCGAGGCCTCCAAGGAAACTCTCCGTAAAGCAGCAAACACAGCACATAAAGCCTTCCAGGAGTGGTCGCGTACCCCAGCCCCGATCCGGGGAGTTGTGCTGATGAATCTGGCTTCGGTGCTTACCCGCGAAAAAGACACCCTGGTGCGGCTGATGGTGCGGGAGGTGGGCAAAACCTTCAAGGAGGCCGGTGGGGATGTCCAAGAGGCCATCGATACGGCCGTTTTTTTTGCCTCCGAAGGGCGTAGGCTCTACGGCCAGACGGTGCCCAGCGAGATGCAAAACAAGGAACTCTTCACGTTCCGACGACCGATTGGGGTGGTGGGCATGATCACGGCGGGCAACTTCCCCATTGCAGTGCCCTCCTGGAAGCTTATTCCAGCTGTCCTGACCGGCAATACCGTGGTTTGGAAGCCTTCCGAAGATTCCCCGGCGCTATCCTACGTTTTTGTCAAACTGTTCGAGGAGGCCGGACTGCCGCCGGGGGTGATCAACGTGGTCTTCGGCGGGGGCAAGGATTCCACCGGCCAGTGGTTGGTGGAGTTGATGGATGAGGGGCTTCTACACAAGTTTGCCTTCACCGGCAGTACCGCTGTGGGGCGCTGGATCGGCGAGGTGGCGGGGCGCAACCTGCTGCGCCCGACCCTCGAGCTAGGCGGCAAGAACCCACTGGTGGTGCTGCGCGACAGCGATCTGGATCTGGCAGTAGAAGGGGCCTGGTGGAGTGCGTTTGCTACTGGCGGCCAGCGTTGCACCAGTGCCGGCAACATTATCGTGGAAGCCTCCATCTACGAGGAGTTCAAGCGGCGTTTCCTGGAGAAAACTGAGGCCACAGCGGTGGGCAATCCCATCGAGTACCCCAGCGGCCTGACCTATGGTCCCTTCATCAACCGGCGTCTGTACGAGCGCTGGATTGAACACTATGCCTGGGGCCGCGAGGATGGGGCCACCTTGCTGTTCGGCAAAGCCCGCATTACCGCTGCAAATCCATACCCACATTTCAGGGGTGATCCTGAGGCGGGCCTTTACGGTTGGCCGACGGTTTGGGAGGCGAAGCCAGGTATGCGTCAGGTCGAGCAAGAAATTTTTGGCCCCACCATTAACCTGGTGCAAGTCGAGGACCTCGAGCAAGCCATCCGGGTTGCCAATGCTCACCCTTATGGGCTCTCGAGCGCGGTTTATACCAACCGCCGCGACTGGGCCTACCGGTTCAAAAGCGAGATCAAGGCCGGCATGACCAGCATCAACAACTCTACAGTGGGGGCCGAGGCCCACCTGCCCTTCGGGGGTGTTCGGGGCAGCGGTAATGGCGCCCGGGAGAGCGGTGTTTGGGTCATCGAGGAATACACCTACTGGCAGGCTGTCAACGAGGAGTACTCGGGCAGACTTCAACTGGCCCAGATGGATACCGGCTACACCCAGACCAAAGCCCCCACCGACTGGTCGAAGCTGCTGGGATAGCCTGCCTGGAACGCCAAGGTACAGGTAGTTCGTTGCGGCTAGAGGTGATTTGGACAAAAGCTTATCTGGCACATTTTGCGTCTCGGCTCGGGGTCGTATGTGGCTCATTCCAGATCCGGATGGTTCGGCACCGAATGGTGGCCACCCCTCGCCGTGGCGCTGCGCAGAGGCAGTCGACCGAAGTTGTCCGCGTAGCGTAGGGCGATACCGCTTTCTTAGAACACGAAGCCCTTTATTGCATCCCAGGAGCACGATACCGCTCCGTGGACGGGCGTCCTTTTCTTCACCGAAAGGAGGGAGGGTGGGGTGTGCTCTGGGATTCTAGCTTCGCCGCGCGATGCAACCAAGCCTCTGGAGTGTTTGATAGGGAAGAGTATCTTTTTGAAGCCGGTATGAAAGGGGCATCCTCCCTGCGCTAAAAAATAGCCCTGTACTGCTCCTGGCTCTCGGGGATGGCAGGGTTTTTCAAGAACTGCTCTAGGTACGCAGGCGCAGCCGGTCGGTCAACCGGCCTAGCTCCTCTGGGGCGCTGGCTGCGCATAGCCTGTCCAGGTAGGGAAGCGCGGTTTTCATGCAGTTGGCCTTGGGGTCGTAGCCGTCGGTATTTAGTAGCGGATTTAGCCAGATGAGGGCAGCGCTGCGGGAGTAAACCTGGCGCAAGGCATAATCCAGAACTTCCGGATCCCCGGTATCCAGGCCATCGCTGGCGATGATAACGATGGTGTCTCCTCGGATGAGGCCTGCAAACTTTTGCTCCAGGCGTAGCAGGTTTTCTCCGATTCGGGTTCCGCCGCCCCAGGCCTGTCCCATCTGGGCAAGTCGGGGCCGCTCGGAGAGGCTCTTGGCCTTCTCGAGCTCGCGGGTGATGCGTTTGAGCTCGGTTGAAAAAGAAAAAACCTCAACCCGGTTGCATCGCATGCAGAGTGCGTAGGCGAACTGCAAGAGCCGGTCGGAGAAGTCCTGCATCGAGCGGCTGCCATCCAACACGAACACAAACCTCGGGCGGCGTTTTGGATGCTGTTGCCAGGCCGGGTGTATGGGGTCGCCTCCCGTATGGAGGGCCTTGCGCCAGGTACGCCGAAAGTGAAGGCGGGGGCCTCTAGGAGCCGGACTCCAGTGGCGACTTCGGCCCAGCCGAACCTGGTTGACCAGCCGGGTGGCAGCCAGCAACATCTGATCGAGGTCCTGCTCAGGGATGGCTATCTCCGGCATGTCGCTGCCGGCGGAGCGGCTGAACATGGCCTTGAGCAGAGGCGCCGCCCAGTCGCTGGGGTCTTGGTCGTCGGTCTGTCTGGGCTGGCCGCTGGTTGCCGGGCTGGTTGCATCGTGACCCACCTCGGAGGGATTGTGGGCGCTAGGCTGGCCTTTGATGCCCGACTCACCCTCTGCACCGAGGCTGGCCCTATGCGGGCTGGTTTTGGGGGTGCGCTTCCGGCTTGGCAGGAAGAACTGAAAAAACAAATCGTCGAAGACCCGCTCTTGCTCGAGGTTGCTGCACAGCACGAGTTTTAGCGCCTGACGGACTTGATGAAGATTACCTAGTCGGATGGCTTCCAGGGCCTGCAAAGCATCCAGGACTTCCTTTGGGCCCAGGCTGAACTTATAAGGGGTGTGGCGCAAGTGTTCGGCGAAGGCGATCAGGTTGTCGCGTAGGTTGCCGTAGGGTAACTGCAAGGACATGGCAGGTTTAGGCCACCAGCTCGCTGATGCGGGTTTTGTGGGCCTTGATGAGCTCGAGGTCGTCGCGATCTTTGAGAATCACGCCCCAGGTCTGTTCCAGAACCTCGGTATCCAGAGCCTCTTTGTGAAGCGAGACCAGGGCCTGCGCCCAGTCCAGGCTCTCGGCCACACCAGGGGCTTTGTTAAGCGGCAGTTCGCGCAGGTGAGCCATCACGGTTGCGACCTTTTCCGCAAGGCGTCGGTTGATACCCGGTAGCTTGGTCTCGATAATTTCGACCTCTTTTTCGAAGCTGGGGTAGTTTTGCCAGAGGTACAAGCAGCGCCGCCGCAGCGCGTCGGATAGCTCGCGGCTACGATTAGAGGTGAGGATCACATAGGGGCGGTGTTTAGCCCTGATGGTACCCAGCTCGGGGATGGTGATCTGAAACTCGGCCAGCAGTTCGAGCAAAAATGCCTCAAACTCCTCGTCGGTACGGTCAATCTCGTCGATCAGTAGTACCGGGGGCTGGTCTTGCAGAATAGCCTCCAGCAGCGGGCGGCGCAACAAGTAGCCCTCGCTGAAAATCTCGGCCTCGCGCTTTTCCACGCTCTCGCCTAGGTTTTCGGTCAGGCGAATGTGCAGCATCTGCTTAGGGTAGTTCCACTCGTAGAGGGCCTGGGCGGTATCGAGGCCCTCATAGCACTGCAGTCGGATTAGCCGGGTATCCAGTACCTCGGCTAGGGTTTTGGCAACCTGAGTTTTGCCGACTCCAGCGGGGCCCTCGACCAGCAGGGGCTTATGCAGGGCCATAACCAGGCGCAAGGCTGTGGCCATGGGTAGATCGGCGATGTAGTTACGTGCTCGCAGGACGGCCTGGATGCCTTCGACGGTGGTGAGCTGGGGGGAGATAGTGGCCTGGCTCATGCCTTGCCCTTCAGGTATTTGTCGGGGTTCTTGAGGAACTTGGCCCGGCAGTTGGGACAGCTAAAGTAGTAGGTCTGGCCTTGGTACTCTGTACTGACTGCCTTGGCGATTTCCAGCACCTCGCCGCTGGTGGGGTCTATGGCATATCCCGGTGGAAGGACTCCCTGAGCTGGCTCGAGGGGGGGCAGCTCCTGTGCGGCTGCTTCTACAGCCTGCACGGCCTTGTGCGATACCTGGGGGGTGGCGACGGTCTGCGGTTCCATCCATTCGTGCTTACCACCTCTGCGCAGCACGATCTCGGCCAGGATGGAGATGGCAACCTCGTCGCGTCCCCTGGCCCCCAGGTTCAGCCCGGCGGGGTATCGGAGGTCGTTGAAAAGGGCCCTGGGAACCCCTAGGATTTCCAGGTTATCCAGCACCACTGCACCGCGCTTACGGCTGGCTACCAGGCCCAGGTAGGCCGGTTTAGGCATCTGGTGGGCAATCAGGGCCAGCGCGTCCTCGTCGTAGTGGCCCTGGGAGGCCACCACAATACTGGTTCGGGCGGGGTCTCGGCCCTCCAGCCAGCTGGCAATCTCGCGCCAGTGCAGGACTTGAATCTCGGACTCGAGCGAAACTCCCAAGAGCTCGGGCTGCTCGCAGGCCAGGGTCACGGTGTAGTTCATTCGGGCAGCAATCTGGGCCGTGGCAAAGGCAATTTGTGAACCCCCTACCACCAGCAAGTCGGCCTTGCCCAGCAACGGTTCGATGTACACATCCACGGCCCCTTCGCTGGCGCAGGTCATGGGGATGACCACCTCGTCGGCGTGCTCCAGCACAGCCTTGGCAGCGGCCTCGGGGGTAATCCGCACCAGGCGAGGCTTGCCCAGGCGCAGCACCTCGAGGGCCTGTTTGCGCACAATCTCGCGCGAGCAAGAACCGCCCACGTAGCCCTCGAAGCGACCATCCTCGAAGATCAGCGCTTTATCGCCAAGGTGTGAGGAAACCGGAGCTTGGCGAGAAACCACCGTGGCCACCGCAAAAGATTCACCCTTTTGCTTTAGCTCCGCGATTTTGCTGTAGATGTCCATACGCTCGATTGTAGGGGCTTTATTGGAGCAACAATCGCATCTCGGTCACAAAAAAAGGGCGTGACCTACACGCCCTTGTGAGGGCCAGAATCCTATACCTCCGCCATCTTTTTACCCATGTTGGCAAAGACGG
>DAIUDO010000098.1:0-8101 GCA_036845585.1 Meiothermus sp.
TACTGGTTTTGGGCGCAACCGGCTTTACATTTCGCCGCCGACCAAGCCCTAACCCCAGACCGCCTCGAGCGCTTTCAATCGGTCAGGTGCTGGGGAGAGAGCGCAGGCACATTCGGGCCTGTGGCCGCCAAACCCTTACACACCTCTGGGGGTGCCGAGCGACCGAGGGCCAGAAGGCCAAGCTGTGAGATTTTCAGGAAGCTCTTCAGATTTTGCGGGCTTCGTCTGGTGGGTAGGGAAGTCCTGGCTTGGCGGCGTAGGATAAAGCTGTATGACCATGGTCTTGGTGACCGGGGCGTTGGGGCAGGTGGGTTCGGAGCTGGTGCCGGCTCTTCGGGCTTATTTTGGCGTGAACCAGGTAATCGCAACCGACCTGCGGCCTGTGACCAGAGGACACCCTTCTCTGGAGGGTCCCTTCGAGCAACTCGACTGCACCGATGGGGCAGCACTGGGTGAGCTGCTAAAGCGCTACCGCATCCAGAGCATCTACCACCTAGCGGCCATTCTCTCTGCCCGGGCCGAAGCCCAGCCACAGCTGGCTTGGCGGGTCAACATGGGAGGCCTGTACAACCTGCTGGAGGCGGCCCGCCAGATCGGGGCTCGGGTTTTTGTGCCCAGCTCCATTGCCGTTTTCGGTCCTAGCACCCCCCACGACCCTACACCCCAGGACACCATCCAGCGCCCCAACACCCTCTATGGCGTGAGCAAAGTGGCTGGCGAGTTGCTGTGCGACTATTATGCCCAACGCTTTGGCCTGGACGTGCGCGGTTTGCGCTACCCTGGCCTGATCTCTTACACGGCCCTGCCGGGCGGCGGGACTACCGATTACGCCGTTGAAATGTTCCATCATGCCCTAAAGCATGGACACTACACCTGCTTCCTGGGGCCTGACACCCGACTGCCGATGATGTACATGCCCGATGCTATACGGGCTACCCTCGAGCTGATGCAGGCCGATCCAGCCCGGCTGCGGCATCGCAACGCCTTCAACATCGCTGCATTTAGCTGTACTCCCGCCGAACTGGCTGCCGAAATCCAAAAACATCGGCTCGGTTTCAGCGTGCGCTATGCCATCGATCCGGTTCGGCAGGCCATTGCCGAGTCGTGGCCCCATCGCCTAGACGATAGCGCTGCACGGGAAGAGTGGGGTTGGAGACCGCAGTTCGACCTGGCGCGTATGACCCAGGATATGCTGGAGCAACTCATGGCCCGTGGTGCAGTCAAGGAGGCCTAGGATGCCCTTGAGTCGGCTGATTCCGGTTTTGAGCTGGAGTGTGCAGGCCCTCGAGCAAGAGGGCCGTCGCAAGGGGCATGAAGCGGTGGTGGTGGCGGTGCTGCCCCCGCGTGGGGCCAGAGGGCCGCGCTACCTGCTGGAAGGGTATGGCGATACGCCATTTATACGCATGAACTCGAATAGCTATCTGGGGCTATCGGCCCATCCGGCCCTCAAGGGTGCTGAGGAGGCGGCCATAGAGCGCTTTGGGGTGGGGCCTGGGGCAGTGCGTTTCATCAGCGGCACCTACGCTCCCCACGTGATGCTGGAGCAGCGTTTGGCTGGCTTTCATCGGCGCGAGGCTGCCATGGTTTTTTCCTCGGCCTACGCCACCGTGCTAAGCGTGGTGGTTCCGCTCACTACCGACAAGACCGTTTTGATTAGCGATGAGCTCAACCACAACTGCATCATCAACGCAGTGCGGCTGGCTCGTCCTTTGGAGAAAATCGTGTACAGACACCTAGACCTGGCGGGCTTACATCAGGCGTTGCAGAGGGCTGTGTCGCTGGGAGCAGAGCGGGTACTGGTTTTGACCGACGGTGTCTTTAGCATGCGCGGCTCACACGCACCGCTGGCCGAGATTACCCAACTGGTGCAAGAATACGATGCCCAGTTTGCGGAAAACGCAGTGCTGGTGGTAGATGACTCGCACGGCGTGGGGGCTTTTGGTCAAACGGGTCGGGGTACAGAAGAACACACCTCGGCCCAGGCAGATATTCTGGTGGGTACTTTGGGCAAAGCCTTTGGGGTGAACGGGGGTTATGTGGTCGGCCCCCTGAATCTGATTGCCTATCTGCGCGAAACCGCTCCGATGTACATCTACTCCAACCCTATCACTCCAGGCGAGGCGGCTGCGGCCATCGCTGCGCTCGAGGTGCTGGATGCTCCGGAGGGTCAGGCCCGGCTGCGGCACCTCCGGGCCATGACCCAGCGCTTTCGGCATGGTCTCCTTTCGCTTGGCTTTGAGTCCTTCCCGGGGGCGCACCCGGTGGTTCCGCTGGTATTGCGCGATGGCAACCTGACCAACCGCCTGGTGCGCTTCTTGCGCGAGCGAGGGGTTCTGGCTACGGCAATTGTGTATCCGGTGGTGCCACGAGGCGAAGACTCAATTCGTTTCCAGGTTTCTGCCGAACACACCCCGGGCGACATAGACGAGGTGTTGAGCCATTTGCAGGCGTTTCGCGACTCATTGGTCGGTTAGCCGAAACGAGTGCGAAAATAGCCAGACAATACTTTATTGTTTCCAATCGCACACTATCATGACGGCAACTATGGATCGTGTGGCGGTATTTATTGATGGAAGCAACCTCTATAAGGGCCTGGTCTCCACCCTCGGGACCGATTATCGGCTGGACTTTGTTGCTTTTGTATCGGCTCTTGCGGCTGGACGCTCACTTTTACGGGCCTACTACTACAACGCCCCTCTGCCCAACGACGACCCAGCCGCCAAAGCCCACCAGAGTTTTCTCAACTACCTCAAGCGGGTACCCTACGTAACGGTGCGATTGGGCCGTCTCGAGCGCCGCGGGGAAGGCTTTGTTGAAAAGGGTGTGGATATTCAGATTGCCATTGACATGCTCAAGCTGGCCTATGCCGATGCCTACGACGTAGCCGTGTTGGTCTCGGGCGATGGCGATTTTGCCGAGGTGCTGAAGGTTATTCAAGACATGGGCAAACAGGCCGAAAACACCACCTTTCAGGTGCTCTCATCGTACCGTTTGGCCCAGCAAGCCGACCGGTACTACCCGCTCGACGAGCTTCCTTGGGATCGCTTGCGAGCCAAGAGCTTCGAATCGGAAGTCTTTCCGTTTCAGGATTAGGGCCTGGGTCGTCGGTGGGCGGCCACCCATTCCTGCCGAAATATCCCGTTGGCTAGTCCAGCCTCCACACCGCCACCACGCTGGGGTCGATGGGGGAGATCCGATGTGGGCCCTCGAGGTGGGCCGCCTCGCCTTTGCGCAGGTGCAGGTAACTCTGGTCGGGCAGGTCGATGACCGCTTCGCCCTCGAGCAGCACATAGAGGCGGGCCCCATCTACCTGCTCGGGCTGGGTCAGCAGATACGAACCAAACCCCTTCACGCCGGGAAACCGGGCTTCTCCCTGGCGTTTGGCTAGCCGCACAAGGTGGAGCTTCATTTCAGGCCCCAACCATCTCCTTGCGGGTCTTGCCGTATTCCATGCGCAGTTTGAACATGCCCTGGCGGAAAAGTCTTAGCACCTCGTCGGCAGACTTGCCCATCTTCCGGGCAACTTCGTCCAGATTTTTTTGCTGGCCCTGGCTAAGTCGGGCCACTTCGGCCTGCTCGGCCGACAGCCCCGCCTGCGTAATTAAGGCCTCGAGGTCGGCCCAGGTGGCACTGGGTCTACCGGACTTTGCTTTTTTGGTTTTGGCCTTGCCCTGGCTGGCTGCCGCCTTGCGCTTGCCGTACTCCATGCGCAGCTTGAACATGGCCTGGCGGAACAACCTCAAGGCCGCTTCTTCCGTTTGCTGGAGCTCCTTAGCCACTTGGGGCACGGCTTTTTGCTGTCCTCGGCTGCGCCGCACCAGCTCGGCCTGTTGGGGGGTTAGACCCAGCTCTGGGATAAGGGGCTCGAGGTCGGCCCAGGCCGCTGCAGGAGTGGCTTTTTGGCCAGCCCGGCCCTTGGCCTTGGGCCCCCGCTCGCTGCGCCGCTCGCTGAGGGCTTTCAGATCGGGGCCACCGTAGCGCTCGCAGCCGGGGTTCGAGCAGGCTCGCTTACCCGAGCGACCCTTGGATATATCGTTCCAGCCGCAAATGGGGCACTTTTCCTGTACCAGCGGATCAAACACCAGGAAATCGCAACTTTGGTTGTTGCAGCGGTAGTAAGGCTTGCCGCGCTTGCTGGTTTTTTGCACTACCTCTCCGGCATGGCATTTGGGGCACTTTATGCCGGTGGACGGGGCTTCGTCGCGGGTGTATTTGCATTCCGGGTAGCGATTGCAGCTGATAAAACTCCCGTAGCGACCCTGTCGCCGCACCAGTTGCCCCTGGTGGCAGGAAGGACAGCTTTCCCCAATTGGCTCGGGTTCTTTCCTGATCTCGAGTCGCTCAGTGTATTTGCACTCGGGATAGCCGGTACAACCCAGGAACTGCCCAAACCTGGAGACCCGCAGCTCCAGCGGGCGCCCGCAGGTTGGGCAGAGCTTTTGGGGCAACTTGGCATAATCCTTCAGGAAAGGCTCGTAGAACTCGCGGACTACCTTGGGCCAGCGGGCCTTGCCGGCTTCGATCTCGTCGAGGCGGGTCTCGAGCTGGGCCGTAAAGTCGTAGGCGACCACATCGGGGAAGTTCTGGACCAAATAGCGGGTGACCTCGCGCCCCAGGGCGGTGGGCCGGAGGGATTTGCCGGAGCGCTCGAGGTAGCTGCGCCGCTCCAGGGTGTCGATGGTCGGGGCATAGGTCGAAGGCCGGCCGATGCCCATCTCCTCCAAAACCTTGACCAGGCTGGCATCAGTGTAGCGTGGGGGTGGCTCGGTAAAGTGTTGCTCGGGATTCAGTTCCAGCAGGTTGGCATGGGCCTTTTCCCGCAAGGGAGGGAGCAGATTTTCCGCGTCGTCCCCCTCCTCGCGCCCATACACCCGCAAGAACCCATCAAACTTGAGCACCGAGCCCACCGCCCTGAACACAAAAGCGCTTCCCTCCACATTCACGGTGGTTTGGTCGAAGATAGCAGGCGTCATCTGCGAGGCCACAAAGCGTTGCCATATGAGCTGATAGAGCCTGAACTCTTCGTCCTCCAGGTGCTGTTTTATCGCATCAGGGGTGCGCGTTACCGAGGTAGGACGGATAGCTTCGTGGGCATCCTGGGCACTGACGGGTTTTTTGCCCGTGTAGGTATTGGGTTTTTCTGGCAGGTAACGGGGCCCGAAGTGGCTGGGAATGAACTGTCGCACCTCGTTCAGAGCTTCCTGCGAGACCCGCGTCGAGTCGGTGCGCATGTAGGTGATGAGGCCGACGGTCCCCTCTGGCAGGTCGACCCCTTCGTAGAGCTTTTGAGCGACCCGCATGGTGCGGCTGGCCGTCCAGCCCAGACGGCTGCTGGCTGCCTGTTGCAGGGTAGAGGTGGTGAAGGGGGGGGCAGCGTTGCGCCTACGCTCGCGACGCTCGAGGCTGCCGATGCGGTAGTCCCGGATGGCCCGGGCCTGACGGCTAATGTCCTGGGCCTGGGCCTCGGTGGTGATGAGAAACTTTTCACCGCTCTGCAAACGCTCCTGGCCTACGCTGTGCAGCAGGGCATTAAATTTATGCCCCTCCGACTCGAACTGCCCCTCGAGGGTCCAGTACTCTTGGGGCACGAAGGCCTCAATTTCCTCTTCACGCTCCACGAGCAGCCGTAACGCCACCGACTGTACCCGGCCCGCCGACAAAGCCCGCCGCCTAAACTCCATGCTGAGTACCGGCGAGAGCTGGTAGCCCACCAGCCGATCCAGCACCCGGCGGGCCTGCTGGGCATCGACCAGGCTCTGATCGATGGGGCGCGGCTGCGCTACCGCCGCCCGCACCACTTTGGGGGTGATCTCGTGAAACTCGACCCGCAGAGGGTTGTGCGGATCGAGGCCCAGCAGCCTTGCTACATGCCAACCGATGGCCTCCCCCTCGCGGTCGGGGTCCGTGGCAATTAGGACCCTTTTGCCTTTGGCGGCTTTCTTGAGATCCTCCACCACCGGCTGCTTTTCTTTCTTGACCTCGTAGTGCGGAGCAAAATCAGCCTCGATATCCACACCAAGCACACGTTCGGGTAGGTCGGCCACATGGCCTTTGCTGGCCCGTACCTCGTAACCAGCCCCTAGCATTTTTTGAATGCTTTTGGCCTTGGCGGGAGATTCGACCACAATCAGGGTTGAATTCGGCATACGGCTAAGTATATGGACAAGGTTCTGGCGGTTTGTCAAGGGCGACCCTAACCAATGTCTCGCCCCGGTTTTGAACGAAGCCTTTAGCCAAGGGCTTTTTCTCATAGATAGGGTACCCGCTGGGGGTCCTGGTCGCAGGCCCCGGTGTACATTTATGAGGATTGCGGAGGCATCGCGGACCTTGAAGGCGCATCTTAGGGGAGGAAGCATGCGGGTCGGAATTCTGGGCAGTGGCACAATGGCGGAGGTTCATGCTGGGGCCTGGCGGACCACTGGAGCCCTGCTGATGGGGTGTGCCTCGGCCAACCTCGAGCAGGCCTTGCACCTGGCCCGGCAGTTCAACATCAAGGTTTATCAGAGCTACACCGAGTTGTTGCGCGATGTGGACATCATCGACATCTGTCTGCCCACCCACCTACACCATCGGATGGCTCTGCAGGCGGCAGCTGCCCGGCGGCACGTGGTCTGTGAGGGCCCAATTGCCCTTAGCCGGCAGGACGGCCTAGAGATGATCCAGGCTTGCGATGAAGCCGGGGTGCGTCTTTATGTTGCAACAGGCAGGCGTTTTTTTCCCCAGTACCGCTTGAGCCGCGAGCTGCTGCTTAGAGGGCATATAGGTCGGCTGGACGTGCTGCGGCTCCAACGGGTCACAACGGTCTCGCTCAGGTCAGAGGATGAAGGGTATTTCGACGAGGCACGCTCGGGTGGCATTGTGGTGGAACAGATGACCCACGACTTCGACTATGCCCGCTGGCTGGGGGGTGAGGTAGTACAGGTACAGACGCGGCCCCGCCAGGGTACCGATGGCCGCGGACAGTATGTGCAAGCCATCCTACGCTTCAAAGAAGGCCCGATGGCCCTCCTCGAGGGCGGTTGGGTTTTTACGCCAGGGGTCTTTCGCAGCGCGTTGGACATCGTGGGAACCGATGGGGTGGTCGAGTGGCGCTCGGATGCCGGTAGCTCGGCCCCTCGCTTCGCACTAAAACGCACTGGACAGGCGGCAGCAGTGGAACTGCCGGTGTCGGATTGGTCCCAGGACCCCTATGCTCTGCAAATACAGCACGCCTACCAGTGCATTCGCAGTGGTGAGCCATTTGAGGTTACTGCCCAGGATGGCCTCGAGGCCTTGCGTGTGGCCCTCGCTGCCCGGGAGTCCATGCTTACGGGCAGGCCGGTTGTCTTGTGAAAGAGCTACAAAGCTACCCCGCCGCCGGCTTGCACATGCTAGAGGCACGGCCCAAGACCTGCGGAATGAGGCCGTCCGGCCACGTCCGATAACGCTGTAGTTTACGCCTCCAGGGGCGGGTTTTGGGCTAACATAGGGTATGTCCATACACCTGCGGATTCAGAACCTGCTCCTGCAAATTGAGGTCGAGAGCTTTCGCCTGTGCAGGGTTGAATCCCACCCGGCCTTCAAGTCCTGGGTCAGCAAAGAACCCAGACTGAGCGAGGGTCTGGCGAGCGTGCGCAAGTTCTGGCAAATTTTCTGCGATGATGTAAGCCACGACGACCCCCTGATACCCCAGTACATCGACCAGGTCGAAAAGACTACCCACGACATCGCTCGCAGCCTTGACCAGATGTACCAGGCCCTGGGTTTCAACGAGCTTTCACCTAAAGGCACTCCCAACTGAGCCTGCCAACCAATGAGCCTCCACCCCCAGGAAACCCCGTTCCAAAGCGGAATTTTCAAAGATCCCAAACCCTGGTTTCGGCGGGATAAGTCTGTGGGGGTTGCTCCGAAAACCATCGGGCGAACCCGTCCAACCTGATAGGCGGCTCCCTAGCTTGGGTTGCTGAGCAGCCCTCCGATAACTTTTCCGACAAGCGATTCGGCTAATCTCCGGGTGCGGGTAAATCACTCGGGTTTGGTCTTAGGGTACGGCAGGCGTAGTTGCTACTGGTCCCGAGCGCCTGTGGGGGGACAGGCCGGCAAAAGACAACCCGGGAACCCT
>DAIUDO010000099.1:0-8005 GCA_036845585.1 Meiothermus sp.
CAGGGTTACCCAGCTAAGCTCAGGAAAGGCTTTGCGCCTCGAGGGCAATTTCCCCTCCATTGCATACGATTCGCAATCGTCCTCCGTTCTTCAGGGCGCCGAACAAGAGCAGGTCGGCCAGGGGTTTCTTGATGTGTTCCTGGATCAAGCGGGCCAGGGGCCGGGCCCCCATCAGCCGGTCGTAGCCTTTCTCGGCCAGCCAGTTCACGGCCTCAGGACTGACCTCTAGGCCAACCTTGCGTTCTTTGAGTTGGGCCTCGAGCTGTGTCAGGAACTTGCCCACGATTTGTTGCATGATGGTCGGAGAAAGCGGGTCAAAATGCACGATGGCATCAAGCCGGTTACGAAACTCGGGGGTGAAGATGCGTTTGAGGGCCTCGTCGCTGGCCTCGGCCTTGGTGCCTCCAAGGAAGCCCACCCGCAGCTCGCTGGCCTCGGCGGCCCCGGCGTTGGTGGTCATGATCAGCACGGTGCTGCGGAAGTCTACGGTTTTGCCGTTGTGGTCGGTGAGCTTGCCGTAGTCCATCACCTGCAGGAGAATCGCGTAGAGGTCGGGATGGGCCTTCTCGATCTCGTCGAGGAGTAGCACGCAGTGGGGGTTCTGCAGGACAGCATCGGTCAGCAGGCCGCCCTGATCGAAGCCCACGTAGCCGGGGGGTGCGCCAATCAGCCTCGAGACCGAGTGCTTCTCCATGTACTCCGACATATCGAAACGGAGCAGAGGAACCCCCAGCGAAGCCGCCAGTTGGCGGGCTAGCTCGGTTTTACCCACCCCGGTGGGGCCAGCGAACAGGTACGACCCCATCGGTTTTTGCGGGTCGCGCAGCCCGGCTCTGGCGAGCTTGATGGCGCTGGCTACCTCTTCCACGGCCTTGTTCTGCCCAAAAACGGCTCTCTTGAGTTCGCTCTCCAGGCTGGCCAGCACCGCCTCGTCATCGCGGCTGAGGTTTTTGGCGGGAATCCGCGCCATGCGAGCCACGGTGGCCTCGACTTCGGCCACCCCGATGCGGTTTTTGCGTTTGCTGGGCGGCAGCAGGGCTTGGCTGGCCCCGGCCTCGTCGAGTACGTCGAGGGCTGAGTCGGGCAGGCGGCGTTCGGATAGGTGACGCGCAGCAAGCTCAACTGCACGCTCCAGGGCCGGTCGGGTGTAACTAAGCCGGTGATGCGCCTCGAGCCTCGGTTTCAGCCCTTCCAGAATCTTCACGGCCTCGCTATGGGGAGGCTCGCCAACGTCGATTTTCTGGAAGCGTCGGGCAATGGCCCGGTCTTTCTCGAAGTGCTTGTACTCGGAAAAAGTGGTGGCTCCGATACACTTGAGTCTGCCGGTAAGGGCTGGTTTGAGCAGATTGCTGGCGTCTACCGTAGAGCCGGTGGTCGAGCCGGCTCCCACAATGGTATGAATCTCGTCAATAAACAAAATAGCGTTGGGATGGGCCTCGAGCGCTTTCATTACAGCTTTGATGCGCTCCTCGAAATCGCCCCGGAAGCGGGTACCGGCCAGCAGGGAGCCCATATCCAGCGAGAAGACCTCGGCGCCTATCAGCTTTTCGGGGATGGCTGGGCTGGGGGTCTTGCTTTTACGCCCGTGCTCCACGATGAGCTGGGCCAGACCCTCAACCAGAGCTGTTTTACCCACGCCAGGATCACCGACCAGCAGGGGATTGTTCTTCTGGCGGCGCGAGAGAATGGTCAGCATACGCTCGAGTTCGCTCTCACGCCCGATCAGGGGGTCGAGCTCGCCCCTCTGGGCGCGGGCAGTGAGGTTGGTACAGTAAGCCTCTAAGGGATTATGTGCGACGCCGGCGCCCTCTTCGCCAACCTGGGCGGGCGCGCTGGGCTGGCTGGTGCCGCTGGGCAGGGCGCCCCTCGAGATGGCCGCAGTCAGGCTGGCGCGGCTGACGCCGAGGCTCTCCAACAGGGCGTAAGCGGCGGTTTGGCGCTCGTCCATGATTGCGACCAGCACGTTGGCCCCGTTGGCCTGGTCGCGGCCCGCGGAGCGCATCTGGTACACCGCCCGCTGAATGACCCGGGTGAAGCTCGAGGTAGGGTGGGGCTCGGCATCGGCTCCTGCCTCGAGCTGCCGCAACGATTCCTCCAGCATCAGGCGCAGGGCTTGCAGGTCGACGCCACAGCTGCGCAGCGCCCGAGCGGCATCGGGGTCGTCGAGAAGGGCCAGCAGCAGGTGCTCCAGGCTTGCGTACTCGTGCTGCCGCTCGAGGGCGATATTCAACGCGCGGCGAATGGATTGTTCCAGTGTGGGGGTCAACGGCGACTCCATACCTGCTGGCTCGAGTGTAGCAGGATTCAGGGCTCGGATTGTGTATTTGCGCCGGTGGGCAACCCGCTCATCCGCTGATGTGGCAGCCGCATTCAGCCCCGTTGGCTTTGGCGAAGGCTTCCCGTCCCTCGGTGAAGGAAAGGTAGGCCAGACCCAGGGCTCCCAGGCTGTCCACGAACCAGATGCCGCTCAGGGCATAAATCAGGCTCGAGGCCAGCAGCAGGACCGACATGTACATACAGACCCGCGCACACTTGGCATCGGCCAGGATGGCTTCTGAACCCAGGGCCAGACCGGCCTGGGTCTTGTAGTGGATCAGAAGCCACATCAGGGTGATGGAGATGAGCGCGATAATCACCCCTGCTAGGGTTGTTTCGGGTTTGTGCCCTGTGGCCAGGTTGTAGAGGGCCATGGCCGACAGGATCACCACCAGGCTATAAAAACCCGTGCCGGTAATCTGCAAGGCGGTTTTCTCGAAGCGCCCTTTGGGTACCCCAGGGTGCCGCCAGATACGCAGCACCATGGCCAGAATCCCCAGGCCCGAGATCATCTCGATGAAGCTGTCCAGCCCGAACCCAAACAGGGTGAGCGACTCGTCGGCCAGGCCAAATCCTACCGAGACCAGGCCCTCGAGCAGGTTGTAGACGATGGTTAGCACCGCCAGCCAGAAAGCCAGCCGGTACCAGCGGTCTGCGTGGACCATCCACATGGCCCTACACTACCCTCACTCAAGGAAGCGGTTTGTACCCTTGGCACCTTGGATACTGCGATGCCAGAATCAGAAAGCCCTGGCCTAAGCGGGCTCGAGGGTGCACTGCAGGGGATGGCCCTCGGCGCTGGCAGCCTCCATTACCTGCTGGACTTTGGTTTCGGCGATCTCAAAAGGATAAACCCCCGCGACCCCCACCCCGGCATGGTGCACCTGCAGCATGATGTGGGTGGCCTCGAGCTCGCTTTTCTTAAAGAAGCGCATCAGCACTTCCACCACAAAGTCCATCGGGGTGTAGTCGTCGTTGAGCAGCAGCACCTTGTACATAGGTGGAGTGCGGGTCACCGACCTTGGCTCGGTGCGGGTTCTGGTGGCACTGTCACTCACAGCAGATCAGTTTAGCAAAAGCCGGCGGCCTAAGAGCCTCAGCGGCTCGCCAGCGGTTGTCCCCGGCGCCATACCACAAAGGTCTCGGCCACCATATCGTGCAGGGCCTGGCGGTCTTGATCCCAGAACAAAAACAACAGGCCCAGGTTCAGTACCATGGCGTTCAACCAGCGCCCAGCGCTCTCGCGCAGGAAAGCTTGCAGCAGCGAGGGGTTGCGGCCCTCGCGGTTGACTACTCGTATGCCCATAATCTCCTTGCCCAGGGTGCTGCCGGAGCGGGCCAGCGGCAACACGCTGTACAAAAACCAGGCCAGCGGAGAGAGCAAGCCAAAAAGGATCAGGCCCTCGGTGGAAAAATAATGCCCCGGATAGGTGGGGGGGAAAAGCGCCGTAATGGAGCCCACGATGCCAAACTGCAAACCGGCCATGACCGCCAGGTCAATCAGCCCGGCCAGCAGCCGGTGGCCGAAGTAGCGGAGGGTCAGGGGGCCTGGGGGCTTCATATCACTTTCAATTTAGCCTGCGGTGGCTAGGCTGGGTGAGTGCCCAACCGCCTGGCCAAAGAGAGCAGCCCCTACCTGCTGCAGCATGCCCACAACCCGGTCGACTGGTACCCCTGGGGTGTGGAGGCTTTTACAAAAGCCAAAGCCGAGAACAAGCCCATTTTTCTATCGGTTGGCTATGCGACCTGCCATTGGTGCCACGTGATGGAGCGCGAAAGTTTTGAAGACCTCGAGGTAGCTGCCTTTCTCAATGCGCACTTCGTGCCCATCAAGGTGGACCGCGAGGAGCTGCCCGATGTTGACCACGTCTACATGTCGGCCCTGCAAGCCATGACCGGATCGGGCGGCTGGCCCATGAATATGTTTTTGATGCCTGACCTGCGCCCCTTTTTTGGCGGTACCTACTGGCCTCCCGTGGACCGCCAGGGTTTGCCCAGCTTCCGCCGGGTGCTGGCCGGGGTTCACCAGGCCTGGCAGCGCCAGCAACTAGAGGTTTTGGAAAATGCCCAGCAGCTCACCCGGTTTCTGCAAGACCAGCTCGAGCCACGGCCAGGAGCCCTGCCGGAGGAGCTTCACCAGGCTGCTCTGGCTGGCATGTCGCGAGCCTTCGACCAGACCTACGGGGGTTTTGGCAGGGCCCCTAAATTTCCCCAGTCGCCCGCCTTGCGCTACCTGCTGAGCCACGCCTGGTTGGGCGACAAAACCGCCTGGCAGCATCTGCAGCTGACCCTGGACCGGATGGTCGAGGGCGGTCTGTACGACCAGGTGGGGGGAGGTTTTCATCGTTATGCCACCGACCACATCTGGCGGGTGCCCCACTTTGAGAAGATGCTCTACGACAACGCCCAGCTAGCCTTGGTGTACGCCGGGGCCAGCCGAGTGGGGGAAGGCCCCCAGGCCCGCCGATACCGGCGGATTGCCTGCGAGACCCTGGACTATGTCCTGCGCGAGATGACCGGGTCGCAGGGTGAGTTCTGGTCGGCCCAGGATGCCGACTCGGAGGGCGTGGAGGGAAAGTTCTACGTGTGGCAGGAGAGCGAGCTGCGCGAGGTTTTGGGTGCCGATGCCGAGGCGGCCAGCCTGCTCTTTGGGGTCACGGCGGCTGGCAACTGGGAGCACACCAACGTGCTCGAGCGCCGCATCCCCGACCAGGCCCTGATGCAGCAGTTCGGTATGGAGCCCCAGACCTTCGAGAGCTGGGTGGTGGGGGTGCGCGAGCGGCTGTACCAGGCTCGAGCCCGCCGAGTCTGGCCCCTCACCGACGATAAGGTTCTGGCTGATTGGAACGGCCTGATGCTGCAGGCCATGGCCGAGGTGGGCCGCTGGCTCGAGGTGCCGCGTTATGTTGAAGCGGCCCGCAACAACGCCCGATTTGTCTGGAAGGAGATGTACCGGGATGGACTTCTGCGACACTCCTGGCGTCAGGGGGTACTCAAGCCACAGGCCTACCTGAGCGACCAGGCCCAGTACGGGCTGGGTCTTTTGGCTTTGTACCAGGCTACTGGGGAGACAGAGTGGCTTCGGGGTGCTGAGCAGCTGGCCGAAGCTATCCTGACCCATTTCCGGGGGCCCGGGGGGGCCTTCTTAGACTCGCTGGAAGGCAGCTTGCCGGTACCGGCCCGCGACGCCTACGACGGGCCCTATCCTTCCGGGAGTGCCTCGGCAGCCGAGCTGCTGTTCCGCTTGGGGGCTCTCCTGGAGCGACAAGACTGGCATCAGGCAGCCCTCATGACGGTGGAGTTGCAGGCCCAGGGTCTGGTACGCAACCCATTTGGTTTTCCAGCTCTGCTGCAGGCTCATCTGATCGGGACCCGTGGGAGTGAGCTGGTCCTACCCGCTCCAGCGCAGGCTATGGATCCCGTGCGCCACTGGTTCCTGCCGTTGACCACCCTCGTCAGCGGCCCTCCCGGGACGCTGCCGCTGCTTCGCAACCGACAGGCAGGCCAGGCCTACCTGTGCCGGCAGGGAGCTTGCCGCCTGCCAGCCAGCAGCCCGCAGATGCTCCAGGCTGAGCTCGAGGCTCTCTACCCAAACCGACTCGGTGCAGATCTGCTGGGCTGAGGTTAGCGGTAGTTTGCACCGGTGTATACCACCTTGCACGATAAGCTGGGCACATGCGCGTCTTGTTTGTTGGCGATGTGTTCGGTGAACCGGGTCTGCGGGCGGTGGGCTTGCACCTACCCGACCTACGCCCCCAGTACGACCTGGTCATTGTCAATGGTGAGAATGCCCACCACGGCAAGGGTTTGTCAAAAGCTGCCTACCGCAAACTGCGCGACGCTGGGGCCGACCTGATCACCCTGGGCAACCACGCCTTTGACCATAAAGACGTCTACGAGCTTTTGCAAGGCGAGCCGGTGATCCGGGCCCATAACTACCCCCCCGGTACTCCTGGGAAGGGCCACTGGGTACTGGAGGCTCGAGGAGAGCGGTTATTGGTGGCACAGGTAATGGGTCAGGTAAACATGGGTTTGAACCTTTACGATCCCTTTCGCACCAGCGAGGCGCTCCTGGCGGAGGTGGCGCACGACTACGCTTTGCTCGAGGTGCACGCTGAGGCCACCAGCGAAAAATATGCCCTGGGCTACTACCTGGACGGCAGGATTGATGCGCTGCTGGGTACCCATACCCACGTCCAGACCGCCGATGCCGGTTTTTTGGCCAACGGAACGGCCATTCAGTCCGATGTGGGTATGACCGGTCCCATTCACTCCATCATCGGCGGGGAGATAGAGAGCTTCCTGGGCCGCTTCTTGACCCAGCGGCCCACGCCCTTCAAGGCAGCTTCGGGCCGGGCCATGCTGTGTGCCACCGAGCTGGTGCTGGAGGGAGGCCGCTGCACGGCCATCCGGCCCATGCGCTGGGAAGAGTCCCAGTAGAGGGTGCGATGGCCCTACCTCTCGCGGCCTCTGTTTTTACCCCAGGTCAAGAGCGGGTGTGCGTCCATGCCAGGTTGGCCAAACTGGGGCTATGGCACCAGCCACCATTGGCAGCCCCATGTTTTGCCCGGTGGGGTGTGGAATGACGAAAAGCTATAGTGTGTTCTGAGCTACATAAATTCTAGATTTTCATCTTAGTGTATTTTTATTCTTCTACTGGTTCAATGGTCTGACCAAACAAACCGCGCAAGCCCCTTTTGCACCGCGCCCGGCGCAAGACGTGGGATTAGCGTTTTGCGCTTTTGAAGTAGGAAATCTGATTGGTGACGACCTTCGCGATGCCTTATAACCACGCTCCAAGCAATAGCCTGCACCCCGGCGGGCGACCCCAGGTCTTCACCGACCAGGCTAGGCAGCACCCAAGCCCCAAGAGAGAGCCCATATGAACCTGAACCAGTATCCCTACCCTTCCCGTCGCACCGTAGTGGTGGGCCGGCGCGGCGCCGTAGCCACCAGCCAGCCCCAGGCGGCCCTGGCCGGCATGGAGATGCTGCTGGCAGGGGGCAATGCGGTGGATGCGGCGGTGGCCATGGCCATCGCCCTGACCGTGCTCGAGCCCACCTCCAATGGCATCGGCTCCGATGCCTTTGCGCTGGTCCACGACGGGCAAAAACTGCACGGCCTGAGCGCCAACGGCATGAGCCCCGCGGGGCTGGACCTGCCCACCTTTGCCCGGAGCGGCCAGGTGCCCAGCCGGGGCTGGCTGCCGGTGACGGTGCCGGGGGCACCCTCGGCCTGGCGTGACCTGCACGACAAGTTTGGCAAGCTACCCTTCGAACAACTCTTCGAGCCGGCTATTCGCTACGCCCAAGAGGGCTTTGCAGTCAGCCCCGAGACCGGGCGCAACTGGGCCCGCATCGAGCAGACCTTTGGCCCGCTGGCAGAGCCTTGCTACCAGCCTTTTAAGCAGGTCTTCATGCCCGGTGGGCGGGCCCCCCGGCCCGGCGAGCTGTGGCGCAGCCCACGCCACGCCGAGACCCTGCGGGAGATTGCCCGCACTGGAGCGGAGAGTTTCTACTCCGGTAGGCTGGCTGCTCAGATTGCCGACTTTGCTGCGGCCACTGGCGGCTACCTGACCCGCGCCGACCTGTCAGCCTACCGGCCAGAGTGGGTGGAGCCGCTCTCGGTGCGCTACCGAGGGGTGGAGGTTCACCAGATCCCACCCCCCGGCCAGGGTCTCGCTGCCTTG
>DAIUDO010000100.1:0-7994 GCA_036845585.1 Meiothermus sp.
ATGGGCCACAAAAACCAGCTTGGGCTTCCTTCGGAAGGTTTGTTCAAACAGGGTAGCGCAGGCGTATATCTGATCGACAGCGTACACGGCCTGCTCGACCAGGCTGTCCTTGGCATCGCGGTGGCCCAGCAGCACGGAAAGCATGGGCGCACTGCTCTGACCGGGGGTATAGCGTTCGGCAGTTACCATGTCACCCAGTGTGCACTGAGAGGCCATGGGAACCTGGTCTACGCCCTGTCCCGGCAGTGTCAGGCCTGCCGTCAGGAAGGCGTTCCCGGTAATGTTCGTGCCCTCTAGCGTCACCAGTGGAACGTTCTTGCTGGGGTCGGCACCCAGCAGAGCGGCCACAAAGGGGTAGGTCCAGTAATGACGGGCGTGCTTTCGGGTGCCCGGCTGCCCGTCGGCTTGGATTTCTCGACGGCTTGCGCTGGGGTCAGGGTTGCGTGCGGTGGCCCCGTGCAGCAACACGATGAGGGTCGGGCTGGTGGATGTGACCATGTGGCGCAGCGGATCCACCGGCGTTAGGGTTATGTTCACCGGGGGTCGGTTGGGAAAGGTGATGCCTACCGTGGGGCTGGGGCTGGTGCCGGTGGGGGGTGTGGTTACCTGTACGGGAGCATACAAGCCGGTGGCATCGCCGGTGGCCAGCCGGGAGGCCCCGGCCATGCGGCCTTCGTTGGTCACAATGAGTCCGGTGAGCTGGCCGTCCTGCTCGTGACTGTACAGCCCTGCACCGGTTTCAGGCCGGGCTTGTTGTGCCGTCCAGCTCAGGGTTGTGCCATCGGGCAGGGTAAAGCTGCCGCTGGCCGACGAGCCGCTCAGGCGGCCCTCGAGGCGGTGTCCGTTGGGAGCAGTGGTAGGGCCAATCTGGCCCGCATTTACCGAGCCGTAGAACCAGCCGGTGTGGCTTCCCCAGGTGTTGGGCCCCCCACAGGCATAGGCTACCAGCTGCCCGTCCTGCACCACCAGAGCAATCAGGGCATCGCTCCCGGCAATCTCGCCCACAAATACCTGGGAACCGGCGGGTTCCTCCGGGCCGCCTCGGCTACCGCACCCCGCGAGCAGGGCCAGGGTAAGCAATCCAATCACCGCTAAAGCCAAAGTCCGCATACTTCACCTCCTAAGAGCTTCCCATTGGAGTGGGTAGACAGGGCCTACTGTAGAAAGCAAGCGTTACACCAACGTCTCAGCGAATGCAGCACCTTTAGTGAAGGGAGTCGCAGAAACCCCACCAACGCTGGGGCAAGCTTGCTCAAATGCGATACACCAGACCTAGAACCCGGCGTTGATGATCGCCTCAGCGCAACCGGCGCGGCCAACGGCGCTCCAGGTAGACCCTGAGTTCGCCCCAGTTGGAAAACTGCAACTCTTCCCCGGTTTTGAGGTCGTATACGCGATAGATGGACAGTGGAATGCCGTCCGGGCGGGGGGTGGTATACACCCGCACCAGGAGACTCCGGCGCAGCCTGGGGGTCATGGGGGTAGCTTAGGAGGAGAACGTTACACCAGCGTCTCAGGCCTTGGATGCTTTGATTCGAGCAGCGTATTGGGCCTGGGCTTGCTCGAGTTGAGCCTGCAGGTGTGGGGGTAGTGCCTGGGTTTTGAGTGAGCCAATTTTGCTTTGCGCTGCTTGAACTTGTGCTACAGAGCCGTAGCCCAGTGCGGCGATCAGCACCAGAGCGCGAGGGGGTGCAAACTCGACCTGCGCCACACTTTCGATGGCCCGGTCTATTGCAAGCGCAACTTCTTGGCTGCGCCCAGCCTCTTGGTACAGGCGGGCCAGGGTGGCCCAGGCGGCTGTTCTCCAAACCGGGTTTCTGGCACGAAGCCCATTAGCTTCGTAGTGGAAGATAGCCCTAGTGGTTTCGCCTATTCGGGCATAAGCGTTGGCTAGATTATTCCGCAACCCTTCGGTATTGGCGGATCTATTTTCTGGGTCTAGCATCAGAGCTTCTTCGGCAAGACTCAGCCCACGAGCGGGGTCGCCCACTGTAATCCAGTAGAACAGCAGGTTGCCGGTGGCCTGAATCAGGCCATCTCGATTGCCAACTTTTTGGTGCATGGCCAGGGCTTGCTCGAGGACTTCCAGCGCTTCCTGGTTGCGCCCCAAGTTGACCAGAAAGGTACCTATCTCCGAAAGTAGCGAGGCCAGGTGTACAGAGGCTGTGTTTGGGTTGTAGTATTTCAGACGTCGCTGAGCTAAATTGAGCGCCTCTTGAAACCGACCCTCGCGTCCGGCCAGCCGCTGTTCTTCGCGCAAAAACTCTTGTTGGTTCTGTTGCGTGAGGTCTTCAAAAGAACAGGATTGGTAAATCTGGTTGAGCATCTGTTTGGCCCGGCCCAACTGGCCGATCAGGGTATGGTGGGCAGCAAGTTGGATGAGAGCCCTTACCCGCGTTTGCACATTTTGACTCGACTCCAAAACGCTCTTCCACAGACCAACGGCGGCTTCTTCCTGGGCAAGATTGAGCAAGTTGATGCCGATATCAATTTGGAGTTCCTGAGCCGTGAGAGGGTCGGTATTGTGCTCCAAGGCCCGCCGGCTCAAGTGCAGGGCCTCTTCGTTAAGGCATAGCTCGGTAAGCTGTCGGGCTGCGGCGTGCCAGAAAGGTATAGCCCTGGCAGCTTCTCCTGCCTTAAACCAGTGTTCGGCCACCACCTGGGGTTGTGCATTGGTCTCGAGCTGCTGTGCGGTTCTGGCATGTATGGCCCTGCGACGCGGCTCTGGGATGCCCCGGTAAACTCCCTGCTGTAGCACGTCGTGCTTGAAGCGGGTTCCTGTCAACATCCCAGACAGTTCAGCCTCCTCGAGGCCCTCCAGCACAACCTCCTCCGACAGGCCCACCATCTCCGAGAGCAGCCTCGGGGTAAACCCCTCGCCCACCACGCTGGCTGCCTGCACGACCCGCTGGGCCGCCTCCGAGAGCTGCCCCACCCGCCGCCGCACCACCTCGGCCACCTTGGGCGGTACCTGCAGCTCGGCGTAGTTGTGGGTAATCTCGTCGAGTGCGGTGCGCCACTGGCCGCCCTCGAGCGTTAGCACGCCGTTTTCAAACAGCGCCTTGAGGGTTTCCAGGGCGAAAAAGGGGTTGCCCCCGGTCTTGCCGTGCAGCCAGCCGGAAAAAAGGCTGGGTCCCTCGGCCTCACCCGTCAGGTCGGCCAGCAGGGTCTGTAGCAGCTCGGGGCTGAGAGGCGCGAGGGCGATCTCCTCGAGGCCCTGGGTGCGTAGGGCTTCACGGGTTTTGGCCAGGGCCGGCCCCACCTCGTGGGTGCGGTAGGCCCCTACCAGCGCCTGCCCCTGGCTGTGCAGGTAAAGCAACAGCTCGAGGGTGCTCTCGTCGGCCCACTGCAGGTCGTCGAAGAGAAGCAGCGCATTTCCCTGCAAAGCACGATGAACGGCCTCCAAAAGCCGCCTTTTGACGCTAAAAGGGTCGGCTGGCGGAGGGGTGAACCCTGGCCAGACCTCGGGCAGCAGGCGGGCCAGGTCCTCGCGGTAGGGGCCCGGGTCGGGCAGGGCGTCCAGGTGGGCCTTGAGGTACTCGAGCACCGGGAAAAAGGGCACATTTTCCAGCCCTTCGCGGCAGCGAATGAGGGGAGCCGCGGGAAAGGTGTCTAACAGCAGCCGGGTCTTGCCCACCCCCGGCTCCCCGCTGACCAGAGCCGACTGGACACCCTGCAGGCGGGACTGCTCGGCGGTGCGTCCTACCAGGCGCGGGGGCTTGAACACCTCGAGGGGAATGCGAACCTGGGGTCTGGGTGGGCTTACCCGCAGCGGCAGCGAGCGGCGCAGGGCCTGGGCCAGCTCCTGGGTGGCCTGCATGGGCTCGAGGCCCAGCTCTTGCGAGAGTTCCCGCACGAAGCGGTCATAGGTCTTGAGGGCCGCCTCGCGCTGTCCGGCCAGGTAGGCGGTGCGCAGGTAGTGCTGCAACACATCCTCGGCCAGCAGGTCGTGACGCAGCAGCTCGGCTAGCAGCGCGCTGGACTGGTCGAGTTGGTCGTTTTGTTCCAGCTCTAGGGCATGGCGTTGTGCGGCGCTTTTCCAGGCTTCCAGCAGGGCTAGGCGTTCCAGGCTGGCCCACGCCTCGAGGGTGGGGAGGTCTTGTAGCGGGAAGTCCTGCAAAAAAGGCCGCCGGTGCAGTTTGGCCGCTGCCTGCCAGTCGCCCCGCCCCAGGGCCTCTCGGAACTGGGCCACGTCGGTCTCGACGCACAGCCGAACCCGCTCGCGTTCCACCTCGAGCCCTTCCGACCAGGGCAGGGCTTTGGCCCGGTGCAGGTTGACCCGCAAGTTGTGGCGGGCCTCCTCCTCCGGGCTCTCGGGCCAGAAGAGCCCGGCCAGTGCTTCGCGGCTCACCCACTCCCCCCGGTAGCCCAGGTAGACCAGGAGCTGGGCAGGGCGCGAGGGGGCCAGCTCGAGCCGACCCCCCTCGAGGCGCACATGGGGCTCGTCCAGCAGATACAAACAAGCGGGCATAAAGGCACCGGCCAGAAGTGTGGTTGCCCTTCATTGTAGCGCCCATGCACGGGTCTCGGGCAGGGGTTCAGTAAAAAATCGGCGGGCGGCTCGACATCCACTCCTCGGGCAGCAAGCTGTACATGTAGAAGTCCCAGGGCTCGCCGCGAATCCAACGCCAACGGCGCAGCAAACCTTCGCGCTGGAAGCCCAGCTTTTCCAGCGCCCGCTGCGAACGCGGGTTATGCACGTGGGCGATGGCCTGGATACGGCGCAGATCCCACGGCCCAAAGGCAAAATCGAACAGCACCACCTTGGCCTCGGTGTTGATGCCACTCCCCCAGTAACGCCGTCCCAGCCAGGTCTCGGTCTCGCCCAGCTTGTTGTCCCAGTCCAGGTGCAGCCCCACCACGCCTGCCGGCTGTCCTTCGGCTTCGATGATGAAGAAACCTTCCTTGCCCTGGAGGTGCTCGAGGTACTCGTAGGTCTGGTGGGGGTCCTGGTGGGGGTTCCAGTAGACAAAAGGGGCCATCTCGAGGTCGGACATCAGGGCGAACAGGGCCTCGGTGTCCTCTGGGCGAGGGCGGCGGAGCAGAATGCGGGGGCCGCGCAGTTCCATCTGCCCATAGCATACGAAAAAAGACCCGCCGAAGCGGGTCTTCTGGAGAGATCTGGATATTTAGGGGCGGGCCAGGGTGATGACCGGCGAGGTCCAGCTTTCCCAGTGGGCCGGGTTGTTCTCGTTGCCCAGGGCCTTGAGGGCACGGATGCGCACCACGTAGCTGCCATTGGGCACGGTCTTGAACAGCGAGTTGTCGCCGTTGCCGTTGTCCATGTTGCTGTGGATGCGGGTACCGTCCCAGGCAATTGCGAAGAAGCTAGTAGAGGTGGAGTTGCGCCCGACATACTCGAGGTCTACAAACCTGTTGAAGACCGGGTGTACGGGGCGGTTGTTGGAGGCGTTGAGCACCTCAAACTGCAGCTTGGCCACGGGATGGGCCAGATGGATCAGGAAGTAGGGGATGTCGCCGCCTTGCAGGGTGAAGGTGCTGGGGCCCGTCAGGCGGTTATAGGTAGTACCCACCAGCCGGGCCAGCCAGGGGAAGCCGAAGGATGTGGGGGCCAGGGCCTGGATGCTCTGGTAGTCGCCCTTGAAACCGGCGTAAGGCACGCGGGCTACGGTAGCGCCTTCGCTGTTGCGGACCACGATATAGCCGCCGAACTGGCTGCGGTCGGGTAGGCCAGGGTTGGGCGTGATGGTCACGCTCACGCTGGCCGAGTTCCCTGGTGCAACCGATACACTGGGGCTGCCGAAGGACACCGCCGAAGGTGCGTTGAGATAGGTCACGCCGAACGTGCCGACTGTGGCGGGGGCAGCCTGGTGGCTGAAGGTGTAGGTTTCGCTGGCGCTGCCCAGGTTGCGGATGGTGAGGGTGCGGGTAACCGAGCCACTCTCAACCTCGCCCAGCGAGAGTTTGCCGGGGATAGCGCGGGTGGTGCTGTTGATAGCATCCACAATCTGCACCATGCCAGCGCCCTGGCGGTGGGTAATGTCCAACAGTCCGGTCGCCGGAGCTACAGAAAGACGTTTTGGATCGGCGGTGTTTTGCAGGATGGTGCGCATCTCCGAGGCCGGGGTGCCGGGCTTGGCCTGGAGGTAGAGTGCGACCATGCCGGCCACGTGCGGGCTGGACATGGAGGTGCCGCTGAGGGTGGCGAAGGCGCCTTTCTCCAGCGGGTAGGTGGAGTAAATCAGGCCGCCGGGGGCGCCCAGGTCGGGCTTGAGGGTCAGGTCGGGCGAGAGACCGATGGAGGAGAAGCTGCTGATAAGGTTGCCGGTGGGGTTGGGTACAGAACCGCCCTGGTTAGTCCAGGTGAGCGTAACCGGGCCTGTGGCCAGGCGGTTATTAATCAATATGCCCTCGGTATCCGAGATGGCGACCACCGGGATGGTGATGGCAGGCGTACCAGACACCGATGGCGAGAAACGTCCGGCCACGTTGTTGTACAACACAACGGCTGCGGCGCCGGCTTGCTGTGCGTTGAAGGCTTTTTGGTAGAAGGTGCAGGTGCCGCGCCGGATCAGCACCGCACGGCCCGTCAGGCTGCCCGCAGGCAGCGGGTTGCAGGCATCGTTGGGGGTGGTGGGGGTGCCGGTGCGGGCCATGGGGAGGCTGCCGGAGGTGGGCGGGGTGGGGGCTCCGCTGGCAGGCCCGTAATAGATAGGCTGGTTGTCGGGGGTAATGGTGAAAACATTGAGGAACACGGCCACATTGTCGTAGGAAGCTACCCCAATCACGTCTTCGCCCACGCCCGGCGCGCCCAGCGAGAATGCGCCGTTGGCTCCGCTGTTGCCCGCCGAGGCCACCACCACCACGCCCTTCCTAACCAGCCGATTGGAAACCACCGCGGTGGGGTACTGGGGCCACTGGAAGGCCGCGCCCAGGCTCATGTTCACCACGTCCATGCCGTCTTTGTAGGCCTTTTCCAGCGCAGCAATGATGACATCGGCGCTGGAAGAGCCTTCGCAGCCAAACACCCGGTAGGCCCCTAGAATTACCTCGGGTGCTACACCCTTGACCGTACCGTTGGCGCCGGTGATGCCGGCCACGTGGGTGCCGTGGCCGTTGCAGTCGTCGCCACCGGGCCGGGTGCCGGGGCCGGGCTGGGGGATGGGGATGTTGTTGTTGGGGTCGCCGGCGTTGTAGGCATCGCCCACGAAGTCGAAGCCGTAGCGGATGCGCCCGGCAAAGTCGGGGTGCTCGAGGTCAATGCCGGTGTCGATGATGCCGACCTTAATGCCCCGCCCGCTCAGGCCCAGGGCGCTTTGGGCAAGGTTGACCTGGGTCTGGGTGATGGCGGTGAACATGTCGGTTTCACTGCCGCCGCTCACCGGTTCAGGCGCCGTAACGGTGAGCACTGGCCAGACCGCTTTTACGCCGGGAATGCCCCGCAGCTTGGCGGCCTCGCTGGCGGTGGCCTGCACCGAGAGGCCGTTCCACAGCTCGCCATACTCAAAGCGCTCGCGGAACTTTACGCCGTTGGCCTGGGCCAGAGCGCGGAAGTTGTCCTTGTCGGCCTTAACCGAGTCATCGCTGCCCCCTTCAATTTTGGACTTACCCGAGAGTTCCACCAGCCAGGCGGTGGGGGTCTCGTCCACCATCTCGGCAGCGCTGGTGTTCAGTGCACCTACGCTGTTAGCAAGCTCCTGTACGGGTTCAAACTGAATCTGTGGACGTTGGGGGCCGGAACAAGCAGCCAGCAAAGCGGCCAGTCCAATCCCTAGAATCATAAACCTACGCACGGTAGACCTCCTTGGGGATAGTTTGCCTAGACCTGATGCGGTCGAAGCTATCAAACCGCACCACAACTTTTGCTGTCAAGCTTACTGGGTGCTTTTAAGTTGTCCCTAAGCGTTATTCTGGCTGTTAGATGGACGTTACAAGCTGTGTAATTTCTTGTTAATTTCTCTTGTGGCAACTTTGTACCGTACGGAACCGCGTGCAAATTCGCTGGCCTTTGAACCAAGCAGGTATCATGTCAC
>DAIUDO010000101.1:0-7948 GCA_036845585.1 Meiothermus sp.
TATCCGAGGGTCTCGAGGGCCAGCCGGTAGGTCTGGGCATGTCCTGCCACGGTTGTGTGGGGATCGCGGTTATAGCCGCCGCCCATCACCACCACCAAGGGTTTATTGGTTTGTTTGACCTTCTCAAAAACCGCCCCATCCCGCTCGGCCAGCCCTCGCATACTGAGTCCCAGCCGCCCGAATCGGTCGTTCTGGAGTACGTCCACCCCGGCATTGAAGAAGACCAGGTCGGGACCGTGTGCGAAAGCCTTTTCCAGCGCAGGCTCGAGCGCCTCCAGATACGCTCTGTCGCCCGTCGCGTCGGCCAGGCCCACATCCAGGTCGCTCTGCTCTTTCTTGAGTGGGTAGTTGCGCTCGGCGTGTACCGAGAGCGTGAACACCGTGGGGTCGTGCTGAAACAAGACCGCGGTTCCGTTGCCCTGGTGGGCATCCAGGTCTACAACCAGAACCCTGCCACCCCAGCCTTCGGCCCGCAGCCAGGCAATCGCGACAGCCACATCGTTAAACAGACAATAGCCCTCGGCGCGGTCGGCGTAGGCGTGGTGGGTGCCGCCCGCAAGGTTCAGCCCCAGGCCGGTATCCAGCGCATCCCTGGTGGCTGCCAGGGTACCGCCCGCTGCATGCAGGGCCCGCGTGAGCAGGCTCTGCGTCCAGGGTAGCCCCACTTTGTGGGCTTCCTGACGGCTCAGCCCGTCTGAGCGAAGCTTTTGCAGGTATCTGGGGTGGTGGGCCAGAGCCAGCGTTTCCCAGTCGATGGCGGGAGATGGCACGATGGCCAGGGTGTCCTCAAGCGCCTCGGCGACACCGGCGTACTTGTATTTTGGGAAGGGGTGGTAATCGGGCAGCTCGAGTACGCAGTGGGCAGTGGAATAAGCACGGCGCATCGCTTCTCAAAATGCCACTAAAGCCTCGAGCCCTGTGTAGCCTGTAGAGGCTTCCATATCTTTTGCACAACAAGTTGCTACTCTGAACCTGCTTAGCCTCGAGCCACCCCTGCTCATAAGGTTCCCATTGGAACCCCTCGAGGCTAAGCAAAACACCTGGCGTTTTATTCACTTGTACTGCAGCCAGGCACTCCATTCCCAGCCTCCCCGCTCCGGGGGGGATATATTTTTGCTAGGCGGTTCTTTGGAACCCAGCGGGCACACCGCTCGCAGCAGTGTATCGAATGCAGCCGGGCGTGGTTTGACCCGGTCTAAAGCGTATCGAGCTGGGCTCGCAGGGCCTGCGCGCGTTCGCGCAGGGGGGTGGCCGGGGGGTTTTCTTGCTCGAACTGCATAATGACCCTGGGGTGGATATGATGCTCGTCGGGGTTGCCAAACAGCGAGTTGAGCAGTTCGAACTCTTCTTGTGAGCGCAAAGAGGCATCCTCCCGGAACATGTTGAGATAGGTCCAGGTGAACTGAGCTTCGCTCACGGCCCCGCTCAGGTAAGCATCCAGCAAGCGCTTGTAGGGCTCGAGGTTGCTTTTGCCACCCGACTGGGGATTTTCGACCTTCACCTCGGACAAGTACAGGCTGAAAAGGCGCTCGAGGTTCTCGGGGGTGATCTCCCAGTTGTTGAGTTCAAACAGGGCTTGCCCGTTTTTGAACAAAATGATCTGCGGTGAGTGATGCACGATGCCGGTGCGCTCTGCTACTCGATTGGAGGCCGGGCGATCCTCGACTACCTTGATGATGCCCACTGGGATTTCGGGCCTCTCTCGCAGCATCTTCTCCACGTGACCCCAGCCCTGCATGGTCTTGTGGCAGGTACCGGCCTTGAAGATGGCGGTGATGGGCTGGCTATCAATGAAGGCGTCGGCCTCTTCGGCCGTGGTAATGGCATACATGCGCTCTCTCATGGCTCCGAGTGTAGCGGCAGACCGGTTGTACGAACGTCAGCCGGGACACTTCCGCAACACCCGGTACTGGCAGCTGCCCGGAAGGCCGGCTGAGGTCGTGGATGGACATACCGGCATAGCCAGCGCTGGCGCATGGGCCATCCCCAGATCCAGGCCCAGCGCTCGCTTCTAATCTGAGACGGCTTGCGCCCCGCACTCGCTGGGAACCAGAGGGCGGCCCTCCAGGGCTGTCGAGAGCACTATGGTAGAGGTTATGCGGGCCACCCCAGGTACGCATTTGATGCGATAGATGAGGGTCTCCAGGGTCTTGGTGTCGGTGGTGCGCACTTTGAGGAGGATGTCGGTTTCTCCTGCGATGCTGTGCATCTCTTCAATCTGGTGGAGCTGCTCGAGGTTGGGTTGAATTTCCCGTACGGTGGAGTTGTTGTCGAGGCGAATGGAGACAAAGGCGGTTAGTTTGAGGCCGAGGGCCTCTGGGTCTACCTGAATTTTGTAGGCCTTGATGACCCCACGGCGCTCGAGTTTTTTAACCCGGTCATGTACCGCTGCCGGTGAAAGCCCCACCCGGCTGCCAATTTCAGCATAGGAAAGTCGGCTTTCGCGCTGTAGTACGAGCAAAATGGCCCGGTCACGGGCATCTAAATGAAACATATTTGGTATTTTACCAAATAACCAAATGATGTATGGACAAAACCCCACTATATCAGATATAGTTTAATTATTCCCCCTCATCGGGGAATCAACCCAGATTCTCAACCTGAGCCACCTGCCTGTAATCCTCCGCAGGCCTGCTTTAGCCAATCCTCTTACTGGCTCAGGTTGAGCTTTTCTGGAGAAGAGGCGAGGATGTCTCAAACGGCCTTACTGCTCATCGACCTAGAACAAGGCCTCGATGTTACCGCCTACTGGGGAGAGCGCAACAACCCCCAGCTCGAGGCAAACATTACAGCCCTGCTGGCTCACTTTCGTGTGTTAGGTCGCGCAATTCTTCACATACAACATCACTCGCAAAGGCTCCAGTCGCCGCTGCGCCCTGGCCAGCCTGGTCACGACTTCAAGCCTGAAGCACGCCCGCTTGGCGGGGAGCCGGTGTTTGGTAAAGTGGTCAACAGTGCCTTTATCAGAACCGGTCTTGAGGTCTACCTGCGCCAGCGGGGCATTCATCGGTTGGTGGTCGCTGGTCTGACTACCGATCACTGTGTCTCTACCACCGTTCGTATGGCTGGTAACCTGGGTTTCGAGGTCTGGCTGGTCGGCGATGCCTGTGCCACTTTCGCCCGGAGAACCCTGCAAGGGCAGACGATTGCTGCAGAGCTGCTGCACCAGGAGCATCTATCCAGCCTGGACGGTGAATTCTGCCACGTGATAAGCACGCAAACTGTGCTCGAGCAGATTAGGGCGTGAACCAGCGCCAGGTTCCACGGTGAGCAGCGCTGGGGGCGGTAGGATGAAGACGACGAGGTCTTTTCCACATGCGCTTTTCCCTGACTGCTTTCCCGATAATCCAGGCGCCCATGGCGGGGGGAGCTACCACGCCCGAGCTGGTGGCTGCGGTCTCCAATGCCGGGGGGCTGGGTTCGCTGGCGGGGGTGTTGCTGCCACCAAACAGGCTTCGCGAAGAGATCCGCGCGATCCGCACCCGGACTGCCAGGCCCTTCAACGTCAATCTGTTCGTGCTAAAGCCTGTGCAGGCTACATCCGAAGAGCTGAGGGCTGCCATGGAGCGGCTGCAACCCATCCGGGCCGAACTGGGGTTGCCTCAAGCTACTGTCCCCAGCAAGTTCAGCGAGGACTTCGCAGCACAGTTGGAAGTGTTGATCGAAGAAAAACCCCCGGTGGTCAGTTTTCATCTCGATTTGGTGCCGGCCCAGACGGTGGAGCGCCTGCATGAAGCAGGGTGCCAGGTCATCGGTACCGCTACCAACGTGGCCGAGGCAGTGGCCTGGGAGCAGGCCGGAGCCGATTACATCTGCGCACAGGGCGCCGAGGCCGGCGGTCACCGGGGTACCTTCTTGGGCCCCGTTGAGCAGTCCCTGACCGGAACCATGGCCCTGGTGCCCCAGGTTGCCGATGCGGTAAGGGTTCCGGTGATTGCCGCGGGGGGCATCATGGACGGACGGGGGATTGCGGCGGCCCTGCTGCTGGGGGCCGTGGCCGTGCAGATGGGAACCGCTTTCCTGACCTGTCCGGAGTCGGGGATTCACCCCTTGTACAAGCAGGCCCTGCTGCAAGCGCAGGGCGACCCCACCGTGCTGACCCGAACCTTTTCGGGGCAGCACGCCAGGGGGTTGCGCAACGCCTTTATCGAGCGGATGCAGCCCTACGAAGCCCAGGTGCCGCCATATCCCATTCAGAATGCCCTAACCAGCGAGATTCGTCAGGCTGCCGCCAAAGCGGGTCGGCTCCACTTCATGTCGCTGTGGGCTGGACAGGCGGTTGCCTTGAGCCGTGCCCTGCCCGCAGCCCAGTTAGTAGAAACCTTGATGCAAGAGACCCATGCAGCCCTACGCCAGGCGCAGAGGAATCATGCGTATGAATAGACTCTTCTACGGCTGGATTGTGGTTGCGGTGGCGGTTGTCGCCACCCTAATTGCTGCTGGCAACCGCTCGGTACCCGGGGCGCTGATTCAACCCCTGCACGAGGGTACCGGCTGGCCCATGCAAAGTATTTCTTTCGCCACTGCGATTGGCCTGGTGTTGTATGGCCTGGGGGCGCCCCTGAGCGGCTACCTGATGGACCGACTGGGGCCCAAACGCATCAGCCTGGTTGGCCTGGGCTTGATGACCCTCAGCATGGCCTTGAGCGCCTTGATGACGCAAATTTGGCAGCTCAGCCTGGTCTGGGGGGTGCTGAGTGGAGTAGCCACCGGAGTGGTGGGCGGGGTGTTGGGGGCCACGGTTGCCAACCGTTGGTTCATCCAGCACCGGGGTCTGGTGACGGGCATCTTTGGGGCGGCCACCTCGGCAGGCCAGCTCATCTTCATTCCGGCGCTGGTGTTCTGGGCCAGCGGGCTAGGCTGGCGCGAGGCCAGTTGGATTATGGCAGCGGTCTCGCTGCTGGCCCTGATACCGGTGTTTTTCTTTATGAAGGACAGCCCCGCCGAGATCGGGCAGCGGGCCCTGGGTGCGGCTCCTGGCTCAGCCCTCATAAAGGTTACCGCGGATGGAGGCATTATGAGCAAAGCCCTCCGCTCGCCTACCTTCTGGCTGCTGACCGTTACCTTCTTTATCTGTGGTGCGACCTCCAATGGGCTGGTGGGGGTGCACTTCATCCCCTATGCGGTCTCGTGCGGTCTGACCCCCACCACGGCCTCGGGCATCCTGGCCCTGATGGGTGCGATGAACTTTGTGGGCACCCTGGCATCGGGCTACCTGACCGACCGCTACGACCCCCGCCTGTTGCTGTGCATCTACTACGGCTTCCGGGGTCTCTCGCTTTTGTTCTTGCCCTTTGCGACCACCCCGGAGACCCTGATCTTTTTTGCCATTTTGTTCGGCCTGGACTACATCGCTACCGTGCCCCCCACTGTGGCCCTGGTGGCCGACAATTTCGGGCGACAGAACGTGGGTACAGTGTATGGCTGGGTGTTTGCCGCCCACCAACTTGGTGCAGCGGCGGCGGCCTGGGCGGGTGGAGCCGCCCGCGACGGGCTGGGCGAGTACAACCTGGCTTTCTTGCTGGCTGGGGCGCTGGGCCTTGCTGCGGCATTGCTTTCGTTGGTCATCCACCGATCTCGCAAGCCGGTTGCGGCCCGTGGGTAATGGGCGCTAAGCAGAATTCATACCGGATTCGGTCGGTTCGTCATCGGATGGTGGCCTCGCCTCGTCCACACCGCGCCGAGGCGACCGACCGAAGTGATCCGCGTGGCGTAGGGCGATACCTCTGTATTGCATCACAGGAACGCGATACCGGTTTTGTTGAACTAACGGAACGCAATACCGCCCCTTGGAAGGGAGTTGCTTTCTTCGCCGACCGCAGGGAGGGGTGGGGTGCGTTCTAGGATTCTGGTTGCGCCGTGAGCGGCGCAACAAAGCCTCCGAAGTTTTTTGATCTGGAAGTTTATCTTTTTGAATCCGGCATAAGCCCCTCCCCGTAGAATCTGCTATCCCGCCAGATGCATTCGTATTGAGTCAACGGATCGGAGCGCTGCGGTGTCTCCCGAAAAAAGCAGCATCTGTGGAAGTCAAGAACAACGCAAGGCTTTTCTGCAGCTCCGACAGCAACAAAATGGAGCCGTGAGGGCTCAGGTGTACTTGTCGCCTCGCACGACCTCGACCGTTTCCACATAGGCTATGACGGCATAGTTGGCAAAGTAGACCTCGGCCAGGCGGGCAAGGATTTTTTCTGCGACATCTGGGCTGACGATGGTCTCGAGCCGGACGTTGCTTCCCTCCCACTCGCTGGCCCGTACCCCTCGGCTTCCCTCGCCACGGGCAGGGGTGATGGTGTAGCCCTTGGCGCCCAGCCTTTTGATCTCCCGAACCAGTTTTTCCTCCAAGAAACCCTCGGCGATGATGGTGACCAGCTTGAGCGAAACCAGGGCCATTAACTACCTCCGTGGAGCCAGCGGGAAAGTGCAAAGTAGATTGGGATTCCCAGCGTCAGGTTGAAGGGAAAGGTGATGCCGAGCGAAGCGGTGAGATAGTAGCTGGGGTTGGCCTGAGGCAGAGCAATTCGCACAGCGGCTGGGGCCGCAATGTACGAAGCACTGGCCGCCATAGTGCCCAACACCATGGCTCCTCCCACCGACATGCCTGCTAGGCTGCCGAGCCAGACCCCTAGGGCACCTTGCACCAGCGGCATCAGGATTCCAAAGCCAATCAAGAAAAACCCCACGGCGCGCAGGTCTCGCAAGCGTTTGGCTGCCACCATTCCCAGTTCCAGCAAAAACAGCACCAGCACGCCGCGAAACGGTTCCACAAACACTGGAGCAATCTGTTTGAGGCCCTCAGGGCCGGCCAAAAAGCCCATCAACGAACCCCCCACAAGCAGTAAAATGCTTTTGCCCGCAAAAATCTCGCGCACCGCCTCGCCGATGGAGCCCTCTCCCAGGCTGCGCCGGGCTAGTAGCAGCGCAATCACGATGGCCGGGACTTCCAGAATGGCCACCAGGGTGGGCATGAAGCCCTCCACGGGTTGCCGTGCAGCCTGCATGAAGGTGGTGGCTGCGATGAAAGTCACGGCGGATACCGAGCCATAGTGAGCCGCTATAGCGGCTGCGTTGACCACATCAAAACGCCCCAAACGGCGCAGCGTCACATAGGAGAGCAGTGGTGTGAGTACGCTCAGGATTAGCGTAGCCAGGGCCGGCTTCCACAACTCGGCAAAGGGCGTTGTGGAGAGGGCGGCCCCACCCTTAAGGCCGATGGCCAGCAGGAGATAGATCGAGAGGGTGGTATAGAGCGCGTCGGGGATTTTGAGGTCGGACTTAACCAGCGTGGCCGTGATGCCCAGGGCAAAGGCCAGCACAGCAGGGGAGAGCAGATTGATACGAAGCAATTCCAGCGTATCCACTGTTCAGGATTGTACAGCCTGTGGAAGGGTGACAAGCGTCAGGCTCACCTCGAGAGCTGTGCCACTTCTATCCTTCTAACTCTCTTAGTGCTTTCTCGATCTGCTGCTCGAGGTTCGTTTGCTGGGTCGTCAGCTCGACTTCCTGGTCTCCCAGCGATTGCAGGGTATCCTCGAGCCGGCCCAACTCGCCCACCAACCGTGCCCGCAAGCGACCCTCTTCGCCCGAATTGCCCAGTGGGGCCAGGTTGCTCTGAATCTGGGTTTGTCGGCTGTAGATTTTTTGGCGCTCCTTGGCCACGTCGCTTTGCTTGGTTTCCAGGGTGTGGAGCTGGTCGTAGAGGGCCAGTAGGGCCTTGAGTTTGGAAAAACTGGTCTGGTCGAGATATTTTCCCTGGAAATACGCCTCCAGCGTCTGCATCTGCAGACGGCTGACCTCTTCGTGGCGCGTTTGTAGATAGCGTTCCGCTACCACAAACTGGGACTGGCCTTGGGCCTTGCTCTGGACGCGCCAGCGGGCCAATTCACTGGTGCTTTCAACAGGGTCGAGGCTATCGAAAAGCTCGTAACCGGCCCGACGGCTGTGTTCAATT
>DAIUDO010000102.1:0-6718 GCA_036845585.1 Meiothermus sp.
AGAACTCCAGGTAGAACAGATCTTCCTTGACCTGTTCAGCATTGATGCCCAACTGATCGAGTAGAATACGCACTTCTTCGGTGGTGACTTCGCGCAGTATAGTATCCATTGTTCTAAAGATATACCCAAAATCCCATTTTGACCGTGAAGGCCAAGCAGCGAACGCACAAAGCGGTACCCACGAGAGCTTGCTCTCAATACGCCTCTGGTTGTGTGGTGGAACTCTCTACCGGAGGACGACTTCTTTGTAAAGAATTCGATGGATGAGGAATGAGAGCAGGGGCTTCACGGTCTGTTTCTTGCTTTTTTTTGGCGGAGGAGGAGGGATTCGAACCCTCGATAGGGGGAACCCCCTATACCGGTTTTCGAGACCGGCCCGTTCAACCACTCCGGCACCCCTCCGCGCTTGTCAGGCTTGCTCTGTCCGGGTCCGCAAAGCCGAATTGAGACTTTAGCACAACTCGCAAAGAATGTCACGGGTTCCGGAGTCTACATGCGCAAATGAACCCGACTGGCCAACTTATCGTAGTAGCATCAAATCATGCTTCGTGAGCGCTTATGTCTTGTCTGTCTTGTTGCCCTGATGCCATAGGGTTGGGTTATGTCGGTTTCATCTAACGAGTCCTATGCACTGGACTTTCAGCCATGGGTTGCATCACTTGGCACGCTGTCTCGGGCCGAGGTGAGCGACCAGATCAGATGATTTACTGGTTTGGATCTTGCTATGCACGACGCCCGCAATGCCCCCTCAGATAGCGCCGAGGTGCACTCGGAAGGGTATACCCTGCGTCTGATGGAAACCCTGGTTGGACTGAGTAAAACACGTCTCAGATGGAAAAACCAGGAGCAGATCAGGGAGCTGGCCCTGGGTGAGCTGGGCAGGGCTACAGGGGTGCAGTGGGTGGGCGTGATCCAGGTACTTACCGGGGGTCAGGCCGCTGGTACCAAACCGGTCCTGGCCCTCGAGTGGGGTCCTGAGCTGCTGGGCCGGGTGGGTTTCTCGTGCGCCCAAGGCGCTCTACGAAATTCCATGCTGATCGAGGATTTGTTGCAATCAGGGGCGGTTTGCTGGAACCAACGGCAGTCTTTGTTGGGGTCGGAGTACGAGCACCACACCGGTTCATGCTCGGTGCTGCTGGTGCCGTTGATGGTAGCGAAGCAGTTTTGGGGCGCGCTAGCGCTGGCGGTAGACCGACTGCGCTCTTGGTCTAACGGCGAGATCGCAGCAGCCCAGATAGCAGCTAGCTTCATGGGCAGCGCTATTGAGCAAGACAGGGCCTTGGAGCTTCTAGAACACAGCAGACTAGAGCAGCAAGAGCAAGCGCAGCACCTCGAGCTGTTGCTCAAGTTTCGCTCGGCCCTCAACCTCGAGCTCGACCTGGATTCGGCCATTCGAAATGCCGTTGAGCTTGTTTCGACCACCTTTGGTTACGATCTGGTTTCGATATACCTGCGTGAAGGTGACAGCCAGGTTTTGAAACACCAGGTGGGGTACAGCCACTGGTATGAGCGCTTACCCATTGGACAGGGCATCTCTTCGCGCTGCTTGTTGACCGGCCATCCGGTTCACGTAGAGGATGCCAGACTCGAGCCGGACTTCATCTATGCCATGCCCGATATCCTATCCCAGATAGCCATACCGCTGCAGGTAGGTGCCCAAACGGTGGGCGTTCTCAACGTTGAAAGCAGGGGTAAACGGCTCAATGGGCGCGACTTCGATATCCTGCAAAGTGTGGGTGCGCAGATCAACCTGGTGCTCGAGCGCGCCTACGCGGTACAGCGCATGCTGGAAAGCGAGCGGAACCAACGGATACTGCTTGAGCGAACCCAGGAGCAGAACCGGAGACTAGAGTTCATGCTCTCGCTGCGGGAAAGCCTGTACAAGGAGCTGAAGCTAGAGGAGATACTCCGCTGTTTTGTCGATGCGATATACGCCCGGTTTGGGCACGGCTTGGTGGTAGTCTACTGGCGCGAGGGGGACGCGCTGGTTGCCAAGCACCATCAGGGCTACCCTCTCAACCACCCACGCATCCCGATTGGCAAAGGGTTGACGAGCCGCTGTTATCGTTTGGGTGAGCCTATTCTTCTGAATGACCCCCTGAACGACCCAGATTTCCTGGTTGTAAGCGAAAAGGTTACCTCGGCATTGTTTGTGCCAATCACGATAAACGGCTGTGCGGTAGGCACCGTCAATATTGAAAGCGAAAATCACCGTTTTGGTCAGCAGGAACTGGATCTTTTGGTTGCCGCGGTGGCCCAGCTAAGCCTGGTCCTCGAGCGCAACCAGGCCCTCGGGCTGCTCACTCAGAGTGAGGAACGCTTTCGCATGCTGGTTGAAACCCTAAACGATGGCCTCCTGGTGGTGAATGCTAAAACCCTCCAGATTACCTACGCCAATGCGACAGCACAGAGGCTTTTGGAAGCAACCCATGCTGAACAACTCATCGGGACCAACCTTTCGATGTACTGGGTACCCGAAAGGCTGGAGCAAAACCTCGAGCGCGTAGCCTTGCTCCAGGAAGGTAAGGCCCCGATAGCCTGGGTAGAGCAACCGTTGCGCACCCTGAGTGGAAAGCGGGTACCGGCAGAAACCTCGGCCACGATTCTGCCGGGTGAGCCAGCCTACTTCGTGTCCGTGTTACGAGACGTAAGGGAACGCAATGAAGCCTTGCGTCAGATTGAGTACCTGGCTTATTACGACCCCCTGACGGGAATGCTCAACCGCCGAGGTTTTTTGCAACAGGTTGAATTCAAGTTGCAGTCGGGGGGCCCTGTTTGCTTGGTGTACCTCGACTTTAACGAATTCAAGATGATCAACGACGTCTACGGCCATCACGTGGGCGATCTGATGTTACATCGTGTAGCTGAGCGGCTACAAAAGTTTGCAGCTTTGGTCGGCCGCATTGGAGGGGATGAGTTTGTGGTGCTAATCGAGGCCGATGAGCAAACGGCCGAGCCACAAGTTCAGGCAATAGTAAAAGCCTTTGAACAACCCCTCGATTTGGAAGGTCGGTTAGTTGCAGTGTCGATAGCCGCTGGGGTGGCGCAGTACCCCCGGGATGCAAAAGATGTAGAGGGGTTGTTGAGGGCTGCTGATGTTGCCATGTATCAGGCCAAGAGAACGCGCCAGCCCTACCAGTTTTACAACTTTGAGCTGGATAAGCCCATTGCTGAGCGCCTCGAGCTGATGCAAGCACTAAGGCTGGCCTTGCGAAGCCGGCAGATTGAACCGAATTACCAGCCTATTGTGCACTTGCGTGAGGGCAACTGGCAGCGCGTAGAGCTACTGGCTCGGTGGATTGACCCCCAACGGGGCCGGATTAGTCCTGCTCAGTTCATTCCTTTGGCCCAGGAGATGGGGGAGTTGACCCACCTAGACCGACTCATGGTTGAAACCGGCCTCGAGCAGCTTGGGGGTACCCATCTACAAATCTCCCTGAACCTTTCTCCAAAAACCTTGCTGGATGCTTCCTACCTGAACTGGTTCCACGCTATGCTTGAAAAGAGCGGTGTTCATCCTGGTCGTGTGTGCGTTGAGATCACCGAAGATCTGCTAATCGAGCAGCCCGAACTCGCGGCGCGGAGCCTGCTGAACCTGCGACGCTTGGGCGTCAGAGTCGCTCTTGATGATTTTGGTAAGGGTTATTCTTCGCTGACCTACCTCAAAGACCTGCCGATTGATCTGATCAAACTCGACCAGGGGTTCGTAGCCGAGATTGGTCGCTCGAGCCAGACTGAGGTAATCATACGGGGTCTTTTTTTGCTGGCGCAAAGCCTGGGGTTGTCTGTGGTTGCAGAAGGTGTGGAAACCGCGGCCCAGGCGCAGTGGTTGCGCGAGGCAGGCTGCCAGTTTGCGCAAGGCTACTACTTTAGCCCTCCCCTTAGCTTCGAACAACTGATGCGAGCCTTGTGATACCAGATCAGGTCAGCTCGATATCGGACAGCGACGAACTGACCCGGCCGAAGCAAGCCGCGTAGCTGAGGGCGGTACCGAGTTAGGGGTGGGGAGTGCTCCAGGATTCCAGGTGCGCCGCCCGCGGCGGAACCAGGCCTCTGAAGTGATTGCTTTTTGAATCCGGTATGACTAGTGTTCTGAACGTTTTGGTGCAAAAAAGTCGCGCAGCAGTTTGGCCGACTCTCGCTCGAGCCAACCACCTTCCCATTCAAAAGGTGGTTTCATGCGATGGACGGTCACGGCTCCGGCCTTGAGGTTTTCTACTGCGTAGACCACCCGGCGAACCTGTGCTTCCGCCAGAGCCCCAAAACACATTGGGCAGGGCTCTAGGGTCACATAGACAGTAGCTCCAGGAAGCACCTTGGCTTGTTGACGGCGGAGGGCATGTTGCAAAGCCAACAGCTCGGCGTGGGCTGTGGCGTCACGGCCTTGTTCGACCTGGTTGTGGGCAGCGGCCAGTTCTTCACCGTCCCAGACCACCACCGCTCCGATAGGCACTTCTCCGCTATTCCTGGCTATTCGGGCTTGCTCCAGGGCGGCGCGCATGTGCTCGAGGTCATCGGATTCCGGCCAGAGGTTCCAGACCTCCTGCACCGTGTTGCCCACAGCGCGAACCGGCCAGACCTGCTTGAGTTCAGGGGGAACACCATGCTCGGTGAAAAAATCTACCAGCCGAATCCGTCCATCGGGCAGGTCGATCGCGTCGCCTGGCTGAGGCAGTCGCGAGCCACGCCAGGGCGGAAAGGCCTCGACTGCAGGGGGGATGAGGAATAGTGTGCCGTCACGGCGGCGAACCTGCCAGCCTTCGGGCAGGGTGAAGGCTTCACCCTGCAAGGCCCGCTCGAGCTGGGTAATCCAGCCGGCTTCGGGCCTGACCCGGGTTTGCTCGAGCATCTGCCGCAAAGCCCGTCTACGCAGTCCAGTAGGGGCTTGCAATAAAGGAGCAATGCGATAGGCTGGACAGGGCCAACGCCCATCCCGCAGGAGCAGCTGTTGGGCCAGAGGCTCGAGAGCCTCGTCGTCTACCTGGGAAATGGCAGCGAAACGTGCCAGCGATAGCTTGGTCTGTGGAAAGCGCTCCTTGAGCCTGGGAATGATTTCATGCCGCAAAAAGTTGCGATCCATTGAGGTATCGGCGTTGGTAATGTCGTCGAGCCAGTCCTGGCCTTTGCTCTGCAGGTAGGAGCGCAGGGTGCTGCGGCTGATTTCCAGGAGCGGGCGCACCACCTTGCCTCGTTTGGGGCGGATGCCCAGACCCCGTCCGGTACCGTGCAGGAGCTGGAGCAGGACGGTTTCGGCCTGGTCGTCCTGGGTGTGGGCGGTCAGGATGGCCTGGGCCTGGTGCTTCTTGGCGACCTTGGCCAGAAAGCCGTAGCGCAACTCCCGCGCTGTGGCTTCCAAATTCTCACCGCGTTCCTGAGCAACGCGTGCAACGTCAATTTTTTCGGACTCGAAGGGATAGCCCAGGCGCCTGGCCAGTGACTCCACCCACTGGGCGTCGGCAGATGAATCGGGGCGCAAGGCATGGTCGAGGTGTGCCACCACCACCTTCCGAGGGGTCGAGGTGAGCAGCAAAAGCAAGGCAACCGAGTCCCCGCCACCCGATACTGCTGCCACCAGACTGCCCTCGGGTACCATACGGGTCAGGTGATTGGCGAACTGGGCCTCGAGCTGGGCGAAATCAACAGAACCCACCCCTTTATGCTAAAGGGTATGGCCCCAGATCCCAATGTGCAGTTCGATTTCGATTCGTATCCCTACCTCACGGTGGGGTTGGCCGGCCTCGGGGGCATCATCCGGCAGCGACCCCAGGATTTTCAGGTGTATGAAGTACCGGCCTATAGCCCTGCCGGCCAGGGGGAGCACCTGATGGTGTTGATCGAGAAGGTGGGCCTAACCACCCGCGCAGTGCTGGAGCTATTGCGCGACCGGCTGCAGATCAATGAGGCCCATATAGGTGTGGCCGGCTTGAAGGACAAGCATGCCCTAACCCAGCAGTGGTTCAGCATTCCCGCACGTTACCAGGGGCGCTTGGATTCACTGGGCGGGCTCGAGGGGGTGCGGGTACTGGGGTATGGCTTGCATCCTCACAAACTGCGCGTGGGTCACCTGCGGGGCAACCGCTTTCGAATCCTGGTTCGGCCAAGCCGCCCGGAGGCTGGTTTGGTAGGAAAGGCGGAGGCCATTCTGCGCGAGCTCGAGCGACAGGGTGTGCCCAACTACTACGGCCCCCAGCGCTTTGGCATCGGTGGTCTGAACCCCACTAAGGGCTACCAGTTGGTCAAACAGGGTAAGCTACACAGCCCCTCCTGGCTCAAGAAGTTTCTACTCTCCAGCCTGCAGAGCCTGCTCTTCAACGACTGGCTGGCCCTGCGCTTGCAGATGGGGTTGTTTGGGCAGGTCATCGAAGGCGATGTGGCAAAAAAGCACGACACCGGTGGGGAGTTTGTTGTGCAGGACGCGGCTGTGGAAAACCTACGGGCCCTTCGTTTTGAAATTAGTGCGACCGGCGCGCTGTACGGCAGAAAATACCGCGAAGCCCAAGGGGCGGCCCGTGATCTAGAGGATCAGATTTTGCAAAAATATCAGCTCGAGCGCCGTCATTTTGCCTCGCGCCGGGGAGACCGTCGTCTTATTCGCTTCCCCCTGAGCGAATGGAAGGTCGAAGAGACCTCTGAAGGACTCTGGTTGAGTTTTTTTCTACCCAAAGGGGCCTACGCGACGGCGGTCTTGCGCGAAGTGATGAAGAAGAACCCAGAACAG
>DAIUDO010000102.1:6818-7934 GCA_036845585.1 Meiothermus sp.
GGGATGGGCTCGAGGTAGACCATGGCCCGGCACTGGGCGTGGTCGGGGGCCAGCCCCTCGGAGGTTTTGAAGGTCAGGCCCACCCGCTTCTCGCTCAGGCCGGTCAGTAGGGCCAGGTTTTGCTGGATGGCGGCGCGGTAAGGCCCCAGCCTGGGGCGGTCCAACACCACTACCAACGAAATCTGACCCAGGCGATAGCCGTTGTCGCGGACTTTTTGCAGCACCACCTCGAGGATCACCCGGCTTTCCAGACCTTTCCATTTGGGGTCGTGGTCGGGAAAGAAGCTGCCGATGTCGCCCAGGGCAAAGGCCGAGAGCAGGGCATCGGATAGGGCGTGCAGGACTACGTCGCCATCCGAATGGGCCATAGCCCCACGTTCGCTCTCGATTCGAACCCCACCCAACCAGAGTTCACGCCCCTCACCCAGGCGGTGCGAATCCTCACCGTAGCCGATGAGGAAAGAAGACCCAGAATTGATCGATCTCTCTGCCACAGGGCTATGCTACCGGTTCTTGGCCAGGTCTGGGTGTACCCCGCGTGGTTTGGGGCGTGTTCGCCCGTTCAAGCCGCGATTCGGCCGGCCAAGGCATCCCCGGAGGAGGGGCTTCAGGCAGTGCAACCCTTGACCCTGCTGGGCTGGCCCTTCGAGAATAGGGCCCATGGCAATCTACATGGTTTATGAAGACGCCCTGGCTCTGATGAAGCGCTGGACACCCTCGGAAAGCCTGCAAAAACACATGTTGGCCGTCGAAACGGCCATGCGGGCCTACGCCCGGAAATATGGCGAACCCGAAGAAAAATGGGCCATTACCGCCATCCTGCACGATTTCGACTACGAGAAGGCCCCCGAAACTCACCCGTTCAAAGGGGTGGAGATGTTGCGCGAGATGGGCTACCCCGAGGATGTGCTGGAAGCCATCCTGGGCCACGCCGACGTCCCCGAGCACCCCCGCAACTCCCTGATGGCCAGGGTCCTGTTCGCGGTGGACGAGCTGGTGGGCCTGATTACAGCGGCGGTCTACGTACGCCCCGACAGGAGCATCCAGAGTCTGGAGCTTAGTAGCCTGAAAAAGAAGTTCAAGGACAAGGCTTTTGCCGCCCGCGTAGACCGCGAA
>DAIUDO010000103.1:0-7807 GCA_036845585.1 Meiothermus sp.
AGGTTTTTCACTGGGCCCCAGTGGGTGCGGGTGTGCAAATCCCACATGTTTCCATTTGTCGGGCTCATAAACTGGTTATAGTGCGGGGGTTGCGTTCAGTTCAGGTCAATGAGACCAAGCGTGTGGCTTATCTCGCTGGCCTGCTGCTGGCTATTCCGGTCATTTTCTCGACCTGGCTGATCCAGGATGAACAGGCCTTTGTTCGCTGGGTGTATCCCTTTTTCATCTTGCTGTGTGTTCAGTGGGCCTGGCGGACATGGCGTAAAGGGGATGTGACCCGTGTGGAGGGTGAGGTGCTCTGGGGCACCGGGATCCTGTTTATGGCCAAGCTCACCTTTGGTTTTTTTGTGGGCGATTTGCGCAGCAACTGGGTGGAGATTGAGGGTAGCTACTGGGTCATGGCCTTCATGATGGTTCTGGCCTATATCGTCTTATCACCCCGGCAGGGTTTTTTGTTCAGCCTGAGCATCATTTTTTTGACCTTTCTGATTGGCCTGCTGCGCCTGGGGCCAGAGGTTTCGCAGGGTAGCTACCGGGAGGAGTTTTTGTCCTTTCTTAGGAATGAGATGCGCCTGGTGGCGATGGGAGGGCTTTTGTACCTGCTGGCCCTGCTCAAGGACCGCCTGGCCCAAGCCCACCGCCAGGTCGAGCAGATGCATACCCTGGCCCGCACCGATCCCCTGATGGGGCTGCCCAATCGCCTGGCTCTGAGCGAGCAACTTGAAATAGAATCGCACCAGCCTCACGGGCTTTATGTGGTGCTGCTGGATCTGGATCACTTCAAGCAGATCAACGATCGTTTTGGGCATGCCGTTGGCGATAAGGTGCTTAGAGAGGTGGGCCGACGCCTGCGTACCTCGCTGCGCAAGGATGACATGTTGGGGCGCTGGGGGGGCGAGGAGCTCATGATTATCATGCGCGGTGACAGCCCGCACGATGTGTTGGCCGCAGTGGAGCGTCTGCGCGAGGATATTGCCTTCTGGCCGTTCGATGGAGTAGGGGCGGTATCGGCGAGCTTTGGGATTGCCGAGGGGCATCTGGGGGACAGCGTCCACAGCCTGCTAGACCGGGCCGACAAGGCGCTGTACCAGGCCAAGCACCTAGGCCGCAACCGGGTGGAGATGGCACCTGTCTAGGGCGCTTCTGGAGCCAAGGAGCTGTGTGTTGTATGCTGGGCAGACCTGCTGCCGGCAGCCGCTGACTGAACAGGCTTGCCATACTGTAGCCGTTGGCTGCTTCAAATCAATCCTGGCCTGAGTGTGGGATACCAGATTCGGTTGGTTCGTTACCATCCGATGATGAACCAACCTGATCGAAGGGAGTCGCTTGTTTTACCGACAGGGAGATGCGGGTCTCGCCGACCGTTGGGAGGGGTGAGGTGTGCTCCAGGATTCTAGTGGCGTCTCGCGCGGCGCGACCAAACCTCTCGAGGTATTGGGTTGGATGAGCGTCTTTTTTGAATCTGGCATGCTAACCCCTAGAACAGTTCTCAAAAAGAACGCCACCCTCCCGGAAATTCACAAGGCTGCTGCAGAACTCACTGTATGCCATGACCCCAGCAGTCACAATAGATCGAACTGCCATGGAGACGATAAGCGTCCCAAGAGAGGGTTTCTGGGCAGGGTTTACCTCGAGGCCACTTCATCCGCAGATGCGACCGGCTGTGGCCCAACCTGGTAGACCGCTCGCCAGGGGCGGAAGTTGGAGTGGAGCTGGTCAACCTCCACGCGGCCGTCGGGCCGGGCGACGGTGCGGGTGATGCGGATGCGGTAGCCGTCCACCGCCCAGTCCACCTGCTTGACCTGGCCGGGGGGTAGGCTTGGCTCCGCGATGTATTGCGGGGGTGGGTGCGGGGTTCGCAACAGAATTACAGGTTTTGAGACCACCACCTGTCGCCCGTCGGGCACGCCGTAGATGCGTACGGTGTGGGTAGTGCTGGTGACCGTACTGCGGACAACCAGGGGGCCGGGGGTGTCGTTCCTGGCCCGCAGGTTCAGGTAGGGCTGGTAGACCGCTGCATCAAAGCCGGGGATGTTGTCGTACCAGCGCACCCGGTAGGCGTGCGGGTTGCGCTCGAGGATGGGCAGCCCAGCTAGGTAGAGGGCGCGAAAAGCGGTGGTGGAGACCTGGCAGACCCCGCCGCCCACCCCCTTGAGGGTGCGCCCTCCGGAGATGACCAGGGCCTCCTTGAAGCCGTTTTCCAGGGTGATCTGGCCAACGGCCTGGTTGAAGTCGAAGATCCCTCCAGGAGGCACCACGTAACCGTCGAGGTTGCGGGCCGCGGCATGGACATTAGCGATGCGCTCGGTAGCCGAACCTGCATAGTAGGTGGTGGCCTCGGCCAGCAACTGGAGGTTCTCGGCTTTGGGTAGGTCGGCCGCCCGCACCAGCGCAGGTTTGGGAACCACGTTTAGGCTGTACTCGTTCTTGTCGGGGCGCAACAGCTCGTGCTCCAGTCGCTTGCGGGTCTCGGGCTGGTTCATCTTCCAACCTTCTACCTCGGGCCGTACCACCAGCTCACCTTGGCTGTTCACGATGTAGCGTGCATCCACCGGCAAGCGGTCGTGTCGGACTGCGATCTTGGCCAGGGTTTTGCCGAGGGCTTTGGCATTGATGCGGACTTCCTCCTGTACGTCTAGGAGCGCGGCCACTTCGTGGGCACTCAGGGTATGCCGGTGAACCCGGGTGCCACCAGCCTGCCGAGGTTCGGTGTAGACCAGGTTTACGGGCCGCAGCAGTTCGTTGGCTTTGCGGGCGACGGGTTCAAGCATGGGAGCGGTCAGCCTGGGGGTGATGGTCTTGGGAAAAAACTCGAGCACAGTCTGTTGTGGATGCCTGAGATAGGTTTCGATGGCGCTCTGGATGTCGAGCTTCAGACCGGCTTTTTCTGGCATTACCCTGAACTGTCCGTCCTGGAAGACCACCCTGGCATCGGTGGGGGGGTACTCGAGCGACCCAGCAATCTGCTGTAGGCGTTTTTCCAGAGCCTCTGGGTTCACACTGGGCACCAAAGGTACTTTGACTTGCCCCCGCAGCGCTGCGATGCGCTCGGCAAATTGGCTGCGCCCTACGGCAAAAGCCCGCTCGGCCGTGGCCCTGGCATCCGGTTTCCAGCCCAGCTCCACAGCCGAGACCTCGAGGGTTTCCTGCCCCGCTTTGAGGGTAAGCTGAGGTGGGGTTAGGTTTTGGGCTCTGGCGGCAATTCGGGCGGTGGCCTCATCCAGGGTCAGACCTCCTACCGAAATCCCCGCGGCCTCCACGCCGGCAAACACCCGCTCGCGGTGGTAGCGCTCAAATACAGCCCAACCCAGTATCAGCCCGGTCAATAGGCCCAAACCGACCAGCAGTCCCCGCCTCATCTAGGTTCGAGTATAGCCTTTGGATATTGGCCGGATGTGAAGGAATACTTCAAATCGTAGGACACGCACATAATCCTTAGCATCGAGCAGGTTTGCTCTTGAGTGCCCCGTCGAAGCAGGATAGGATGCCCGCATGTTGCTGCACGGGCGAGTGCAAACCATGACCGAGTGGGGGTTGGCGGAAGCTGTGTACCTCGAGGGAGACCGCATTGCCGATGTGGGTTTGCTGGAAGACCTTCGGGCCCGCTACCCCAGGGCTACCAGACAGGCTTTTGAGCAGATCACCCCAGGTCTCCACGAGGCCCATGCCCACCCCCAGCTATGGGGGCTGCAGCTGCAAAGCCTGGACTTAGAGGGGCTAAGCGAGCCGGAGGCGGTGGCACAGAAGGTAGCCGAGCAGGCCCGCAGCCTGCCCCCTGGCACCTGGATTCGCGGGGGTGGTTACCTGTTTCGCACCTATCCCAGCAGCGAGCTGCTTGACGCTGTTGCCCCGCAGCATCCGGTGTTTTTGCAAAGCCGCGACCGGCACTCGGCCTGGGTCAACCGCGAGGCCCTCAGGCTGGCCGCCATCCAACGCGAGACCCCCGACCCGCCCGGCGGGGTGATTGTGCGGTGGGGGGATGCCCAGCCCAGCGGCTACCTGCTCGAGTCGGCTCAGGGGTTGGTCGAGCGGGTGCTCCCACCGCCGGGCCTGGCCGACCTCGAGCGCGGCCTGCGGGACCTCTCGCGCCGGGGCTACACCGCCGTACACCACATGGGCTGGTGCCATTTTGGCCTTGCCGAGCGACTAGCCCAATCGGGACGCCTTCCGGTGCGCCTGTGGTGGGCACTCGACCGCGACCACTGGCGCGAGGCCCAGCCTGGCTGGCGAGGCGATTGCCTTGAAATCGCCGCCGTGAAGTTCTTCGCCGACGGAGCGCTGGGCAGCCGCACCGCCTGGATGACCGAGCCCTACCCCGATGGCTCGCACGGCCTGGTGCTCGACGATCCGGAACTGATCGAAAGTGAGGGCAGTGCGGCCTTGCAGGCGGGCTTTGGCCTGGTGGTACATGCCATCGGAACCCAGGCGGTGCGCCGGGTGCTGGAGATTTTTCGGCGTCTGAACTCATCGGCGCAGCGCATTTTTCGTATTGAACATGCTCAGCACGTGCGCGATCAGGAGTTGCCACAGTTGGCCGGCTTGAACCTAGCGATTTCCATGCAGCCCATGCATCTTTTAGGTGATGCCGAGCTGGTGCGTTTTCACCTGAGGGGTCACGAGCATGAGGCTTTCCGGCTGCGCGACCTATGGAATACCGGCCTGCCGCTGGCGTTTGGCTCGGATGCGCCGGTGATGAAGCCTTCGTTTGAGCTGAACCTGCGAGCCGCTACCCAGCACCCCCTCGACCCCAACCAGAACCTCACCCCCGAGGAAGTGCTCTGGGCCCATACCCGAGGGGCTGCGCTGGCGGCGGGTTGGCCCCAGCACGGTCAGATCCGCCCGGAGGCCTCCGCGGACCTGACCCTTTGGGAAAACGGGCGGCCCGTAGGGCGGGTGTTTGCGGGCGAGCTCGAGCTGTACTAGCGCCTCAGTCTTTGAGTTTCCGATTCGGAACCGGCCTGTAGAACAGCCGTATTTACTTTGGAGCAGCTTCTATGGGTCAGACCACTTTGCTGCCAGGCCGCCCTATCACGAAATTGAGGAAATTGCCGGACCCTTGTAGGACTCCAGGCCTCGAGGCTGATTGGCATTACCCCTTCTGCTCTGTTGCCAGCAGCCCGATGGCCTCTTGCTGACCGAGACCCCCAGTTCCGCCGAAATTGCGGCGGGCCTGGCTTTGGCTGCAGGGCTGCCTGGGGCACCGATTTACATGCCCAGCTCATCGCAGCCCTGAACGGCGGATGAACGTTACGGGACTCTGTAAGCGCATCCAAAGCAACTACCTCCTGAGGCTTGGTTGCACCGTGTGCGGCGCTATAAGGTGACGACAACCAAGGGCACCGAAGCTGCCGCGAGATGCCTTATGGGGACCTCGAGCTCGGGTGCGGATCGTGTTGCAGGGCCTCGGCCAATAAAACGGTGGGCAACTTTCTGTCCTCATTACCTGAATGCTCCGAATTTGTATTAGACCAGTTGAATACCAAATATCTTTGGGCTTATACTGCGCTCGACCCATTGCGGTTTGTCTTGTCGGGAATGGCGTCCATCTTCACCAGGAGGAAAAGGTATGAAGAGAAGTGACTTATGGACGGTCCTGTTGTGAGTGTGTTGTTTTCATCGGGGACGGCTTTCGCTCGGCAACCCACCCGCACCTCTTGGATCTGGCGGGTTGAGGATCGCAAGAGTACAGCCCCGCAGTTTGAAGCCCGAACTGGTATCCGTGTGGTCTACACCGTCACCCACAACCTCGAGCACAACACCGTTCTCTCCTCGGACCTGGCCGCTGGAACCGGCCCCGATATCTTCCATACCCGGACCGATGGGGGCTAAGCGATGGTCGAGCGTGTGACGGTACCGATTATCGCTGAGGGAGGCCTGAAGAGGTATTACGGGCCTCTGAACTTGGTGCCAGCGCGGTGGCGGTGGGTACCGCCCTCACCAACCCTGGAGAAATCATCCATCGTTTTGCGCAGGAGGTTCCGGCTTGAGTGTGCTGGGTATCGATGGTGGCGCCAGCAGTAGTAAGTGGGTGGTGTTGAATACACAGGGTTTGCTGTTGGCGCAAGGGCGCAGCTCTCCCATCACCGGGCATCTGTTCAGCGAGGAGATGCAGGCCCAGGCCTTTGGCGCTTTGGAGCGGCTGCTCTCGGAGGTCAGGCCCTATGCCCCGGTTGCAGTGGTTGCGGGTATCACGGGTCTGGATGCGCGGAGCCAAGAAGCCCTGCGGATGGGGGCTTACATTCAGCAAGGGCTGGGGTTGCCGGAGGGTCGGGTGCGCGTGTTCAACGATATAGATCTGGTTTATCGGACCAACTTTGCCCCTGGTGCGGGCATAGTGGTCTACGCAGGAACCGGTTCAATAGCCTACAGCATTGCTCTGGATGGCAGCGTTCATCGAGCGGGTGGGCACGGGTTTTTGATCGGTGACGAGGGGGCCGGTTTCTGGATCGGCAGGACAGCCCTACGCCAATTGTTGCGCTGGCAAGATTTGGGCCTGGACACCTGCTCATATCCGTTGGCTCGGCACCTGTACGCAACTCTAGGCGGCCAGGACTGGCCCTGCATCCGCGGGTATGTGTATGGGGGTGGGCGACAGGCGGTTGCGGCGCTGGCACCAGCAGTGGGTCGGGCTGCCGAAGATGGAGACGAGACGGCCAGGCAAATTTTGCTCCATGCTGGACGCGAGTTGGCTGACCTGGCCCTGACCTTGCAGCGACGCTTGGGGTTGCTTCCGGTGGTGCTGTGTGGGGGTGCTTTGCAGGTGAGTCCACTGATCGAGCAAGGGGCCAGAGAACTGCTGGAATTGACGGTTCAGCACGCTTCCAGCGCCGAGGCCGCTGCTCGTATGGCGCTGAATCTGGTATGAACTGAAGAGCTCAACTATGAACGACCTCCTGAGCACCGAGCAAATTAATCACATGTACCGGGACCTCGAGACCCGCTCGACCCCGCAGATTGTTCGAGCCCTGGTAGACGACCAGCTTCAAGCCGTTCAGTCGGCCCAGCAAGCGATACCCCAGATTGCCAAAGCTGCCGAACTGGCCGCCGAACGAATGCGAAGGGGCGGGCGACTGATTTATGTGGGTGCTGGGACCAGTGGACGCCTAGGACAGCTCGACGCCTCTGAGCTTTCACCTACTTTTTCCTGGCCTGCCGAGCGTGCCGTGGCCTGCGTTGCTGGAGGACGTAAGGCTCTCTGGGAAGCAGTGGAAGGAGCGGAGGACGACTTTGAAGCGGGCCGACGCGATCTGCTGGCTTCACAAGCCGGCCCTAACGATGTGGTTATTGGGGTTGCTGCCTCGGGAACCACTCCCTACCCACTGGGCGCTCTGGTGGAGGCAAAAGAAAAAGGAGCCCTGACCATCGGCATCGCCAACAACCCCGGCACCCCCCTGGTGTTACAAAGCGAAGTAGGTATCGTGCTGGATACCGGTCCAGAGGTAATTTCTGGTTCTACCCGACTGAAAGCCGGTACGGCGCAGAAGATCGCCCTCAATGCCTTCTCCAGCACGCTGATGGTGCTTCTGGGCAAGGTATATGGCAACCTGATGGTGGATCTGCAGGCGACCAACGCCAAGCTGGTTGCCCGAGCGGTGCGCCTTACCGTCACTGCTACGGAAGTTTCGCAAGGAGAGGCCAAGCAAGCCTTAGAAGCCTGCGGTTACAGCGTCAAGACAGCCATTGTGATGCTCAAAAAAGGTTTGAGCGCCCAGTCGGCACAGGCTTTGCTGGACAGGGTAGAGGGGAATGTACGGCGGGCGTTGGAGCAGTAGGATTCAGGGGCGCCGCCCTTCGAGCAAAAAGCCCT
>DAIUDO010000104.1:0-7775 GCA_036845585.1 Meiothermus sp.
TTCAATCTGCAAGATGCGGCCTGGGATACGTACTGAGATGGGTCTTTGCGGCTGTGCGCGCGCTGAGTCTGGAGTAGAATTGGCCCTCGAGGTCCTCCATGTTTGACTTTCTTAATGTCGCCGACCTGCTTACCTCCGAGGAGCGCGAAATCCAGAAAGCTGCCCGCAAGTTCCTGGAAGCCGAATGCCTGCCGCACATCGCCGAGTGGTGGGAACATGCCGAGTTCCCCACCCACCTGATTAAAAAATTTGGCGAGATGGGCTTTCTGGGCACCACTATCCCCACCGAGTACGGCGGCATGGGGGCGAGCGCAGCCGCTTATGGTGTGGTGGGCTATGAGTTGGAGCGTATAGACTCCGGCCTGCGCAGCTTTTGCAGCGTACAGAGCAGCCTGGTGATGTACCCCATCTACGCCTTCGGCTCCGAGGAGCAAAAGCGCGAATACCTGCCCAAACTGGCCACCGGCGAGTATGTGGGCTGCTTTGGCCTCACCGAGGCCGACGGGGGCTCCGACCCCGACGCCAACATGAAGACCCGCGCTCGCAAAGATGGCGGCGACTACGTTCTGAATGGTTCCAAGATGTGGATCACCAACGGCAACCTAGCACACATTGCGGTGGTCTGGGCCAAGGACGACGAGGGGGTGGTGCGAGGTTTTATCGTTCACACCGATAGCAAAGGCTTTCGGGCCAACAAGATTGGACACAAGGCCAGCTTACGGGCCTCGGTCACCAGCGAGCTGGTGCTGGAAGATGTACGGGTTCCGGCCAGCGCCATGCTCCCCGGCGTGAAGGGCCTTAAGGGACCGCTCTCCTGCCTCACGCAAGCCCGCTACGGGATTGCCTGGGGGGCGCTGGGGGCCTTGGAAGCGGTCTACACCGAGGCGCTGGCCTTCGCCAAGAGCAGGACGACCTTCGGTGCCCCCATTGCCAGCCGCCAGCTCGTACAGGAAAAGCTCGTGCGCATGGCCGCCGACCACACCAAGGGCTTGCTGCTGGCCTGGCGGCTGGCCCAGCTCAAGGATGCCGGGCAGCTCAAGCCGGCCCAGGTCTCGCTTGGCAAGCGTGACAACGTGCGGGCTGCGCTGGTCGGGGCCCGGGCTGCCCGTGAAATCCTGGGGGGTAGCGGGATTACGCTCGAGTACCACACCATCCGCCACATGCTGAACCTCGAGACCGTAGATACTTACGAGGGCACCCACGACATCCATACCCTCATTCTGGGCCGTGAGCTCACTGGTGAAAACGCACTGGGAGAGGCTCCAAAGCCAAGAGAAACCGTTGGACGTTGAGTGTGCTTCGAGTGCATTCCAAGAGAGAGCAACTTCATTTCCCGGATCACTGAAAAGCGCCACCCCCCTTGCAGAAGATCTGCTCGAGGGTTCGCTTTAAGGTCCAGTTACACTGCGCATGTGCAACCAAGACTCTGTGGGTATTCCGTTTGTATGCGTCTTGCTTGCGTTGGGCAGGGCCGAGGCAGGTCTACCCGCGTGGCTACACGAGTTTCGCGGCTTAACCAAAAGCCCAAGCTACCTTAGGGGCTTCAAGTACCAGCTCAGGGTCGGCCCACTGTCGCGCAGGTGCTCAAAACCCACCTTTTCCCAAAAGCGCTTGGCCTGCTCGTTGTTGCCGTAGACGACCGCATAGAGCCGATCCATTCGGCCCCGCAGTTGAGTTTCAAGCTGCTCTACAGCCGCTTTACCCAGCCCACGCCCCTGCAGGCTTTCGTCAATCAGCAACAGACTGATGGTAGCCGAATGTAGATCGGGATAGGCCACCTTATAGTCGAGAAATCCCACCACATGGTTGGTATGCAGGAGTAACAAAGCCTGCCGTCTGGTATCGTGCCGGAGGGTCTCGAGCTCGCGTCTTATATCGTTGAGGCTGGGGGTTTCAGCCCCAATGAGGGTTAGATAGGTAGGGCAGTTCAGGTATAGACTATGAACTGTAGCGGCCGAGTCAGCGTTCACGGGCAGGAAGTCGAGCTGCACAGAAACTTTCATAGTTTGCCGTAATTCTAACCGCTGTTAGGGCTCGAGGTTGTAATTTGCAACCCAGGTTTTGTGCATAATATCACATATCTTCGGTCAATTGAAGAGATAAATTGAGTAAATATCCAATGCAATGGCATTTTATGCATAAACAGTAGCGCTCGTCGATTCCAGATTCGACTGGTAAGGTGTACTGGAGAAGCCTTCCCGGTCAAACCCGATGCAAAACAAAAATCATCCCAATCATGAACCTCAGAGGCTTGGTTGCACGGCGCACCTAGAATCCTGGAGCACACCCCGCCCCTCACTACGGTCGGCGCAACCAACAGCTCCCTTTCGGTCGGCTAAGAAAACGACCCCCTTCCATGGGACCGTATCGCGTTCCATTAAGCTAATGACACGGTATCGCATTCCCATGATGCAACATAGCGGCATCGCCCTCCGCTACGGAGATAACTTCGGTCGGTCGCCTCTGCGCTGTGCAACAGCGCAGTGCAGGACGCGCCGACCATCTGCACAAATCGAATAAAAGAATTGGCACTGGCCTGCGCGAACCCGGCGAAACCGTGCTGCAATTGTTCGTGAGCGTATCGGGCATCTCAAGAATAGAAACACAGGGGTCGGGTTGAGTCTCTTTGAATACGATCAGAAACCTACCGCGGTTAGCAGCCACGGATTGAGGTAAAAAAGAACCCCCAAAAGCCTGAGGGTTCGCGCATCTGTAGGCAAGCTAAAAACGTTTGGCGGCTTCCACTACGTTTACGTTGGCAGCCTGTGGTCCTTTGCCATTCTTTCCTGGTTCGATGTCGAAAGTGACCACGTCGCCTTCATTCAGGGTGCGGAAGCCACGTGACTGGATAGCACTGTAGTGAACAAATACGTCTGGCTCTCCCTCTTCACGTTGAATGAAGCCATAGCCTTTTTCCGCATTGAACCACTTTACTTTGCCTTTTTGCATACTGCTCCTTGCTACGGGCAACCCCTGCAACAGCTTCACCCGGCCCAGGACTAAGGCGCTGAACTACCCATCACCCGCGGACCAAGCCTTGGAACAAATGCTCTCCAACGCCAAACCTGTGGGTGAAACAAAGTGGGCCACCTCAGAAAACTCCCAGACACTTCAAGATAGCATTCGGCAGTGCAGTATGTCTACCAGTCGAGCAAGCGGATGTCTGGGGGTGGTTTACGTGGTACTGGAGCTTCGCTTGCCGCGATGGCACTGGTGGTCCAGTTGGACGAAACACAGCCTCCCCAAGGCCCACCCAGACCGCCGTGCGGGGCCATTGCGCAAGATGCGGCAATGTTGAGAAAAAAGCATGTCGCTGTTCGGGTTTGTTGAGTTGCACCCTGGTAAGTTCCAAAAATGCCATCTTGATGGAGCTGCGTACAGGCCAGAATTCCCGAGAAATCTTTACCCTCCCATTCCCCAGAGCGTGCACGAGAAGCACTTATCACAGTATTGAACAGGTCTGTGGAGGCTACCCCAAAAGCCATTTCGAACTTGTCGAACCTGATCTGCTCCCAAATCAAAGTTGTTTGTTGTTCAGCAACCCTACAGTAACTTTTTTGGTATGGGACTGAGTTTGCGTCATAGATTTGGCCCGTAGAGGAACTGGATGTGCAATAAGGTGTCTTGATTCAGGATCTTCTGGGCATACCATTTTCAGCAGATCATCAGGGCATGGTCGTATAAAGGCGCTTCAGCGCGGTGAAGCCACATCTTCATGCTTTATGTTCCAACTTTCCAAAAAGGCTACAAGCTCACAGCCAAAACCAGAAAGGGTCCGCTAATCTGATCGGGTAGGCCCAGGGGGACAGGATGTTTGCTTGGACATCTTTTGGAGACCGGTGGGCACTACAAAATGGTTTCGATAGGATCGATGGATGGTACGCTTAGTGGATCGTTTCAGAGAGGATGTGCAGGCCATACTGGAGCGTGACCCCGCAGCCAGGGGGGCTCTCGAGGCCATCCTTTTCAGCCCAGGAATGCATGCCTTGTGGATGCACCGCCTCAACCACTGTCTCTGGAGAGCCAACTTCAAGTTTTTGGCCCGTGTACTGGCCCACCTCACCCGGATGTTTACTGGCGTTGAAATTCACCCCGGCGCTCGAATTGGCCGCCGGGTGGTGATTGACCACGGGATGGGCATTGTGATCGGCGAGACCGCCGAGGTGGGCGACGACGTGATGATGTACCACGGCGTGACCCTGGGCGGAACCGGCTTCAGCCGCGAAAAACGTCACCCAACCATTGGCAACAAAGTGCTGCTGGGAGCCCATGCGATTGTGCTGGGGCCCATACAGGTTGGCGATGGGGCCAGGGTGGGAGCCGGAGCGGTGGTGACCAAGCCCGTGCCACCGGGTGCGACAGCCATAGGCAATCCGGCACAAATAATCCGGAGCGAATCGAACCTCGAGTCCGTTCCTGTTGAGGTCTAGGGAACAAGTCCTGCGATTCTTGAAAGTCAAGGGAGCGTGTCTTGTGTAGCCCTCCAGGCAGCAGGCTATCGGGACGGGCTGTACTTATGTACCACAAACAAACTCGAGCAGATGCGTCGGGGCCGGGTTGGTCACCCAAGGGTCATGCCCTAACCAGCGTATTCGTACTTAGGCTCTTCGATTTGGGAGAGAGCCGCCATAATCTGAGTCGGCCAACCCTCTGCAAGCGCAATCGAATCCAGTATGAGTGCGATGAGTTCTGAAATTGAGCTACGTCATCTCGGTTTCACATTCCTGTTACGCCCGGGGTTTAGAGTTTTGTTTAGACCAGTCGGCGTATACTGGCGTCAAGGAGGAAGCCTATGCCCATCGGCCCAACTGAACTGATTATCATCCTGGTGATTGTGGTGCTGCTGTTCGGTGCCCGCAAGCTACCTGAGCTGGCTCGAGGTCTGGGCCAGTCGGCCAGGGAGTTTCGCAAAGGTTTGAGCGAGGACGAAAAGAAGCCCGAGGAAAACAAACCCGAGCAAAAGCAGTCCTAGTCTGCCGGAATCAGGTGCAAGCAGTGCGGCTCGAGGGCCACCTCGAGCCACTGTCCTTCGTGAAGATCCAGCTGGAGCTGTTTGTAGCGCGGTAGCAGGAAGTCCAGTACGGCCTCCCCTATAAGCAGCTGGCCCCGTATCCGCAGGCCCTGGGACCGAAGGTGCCGCACCCGGCCCCGGATGAGGTTTTCCCTACCCTGCAAGGTAAAGACCTCCTCCGGGCGTACCCCCAGCCTGATCGGCTGTCCCAACGAGACCCAGGCCTGTCGCGGGGCCTTGAGCAGGCCGATAGGGGTTGCCACCAGCGCCCAGGCACCCTCCAGCAAGACCACAGTACCCTCCCACAGGTTGCGGAAACCCACCAACCGGGCTACCTCGAGGGTGGCCGGGCGGGTGAACACCTCCTCCGAGGTGCCCTGCTGGACCAGTCCCGCCCTGGTCAACACCCCCACCCAGTCGGCCCGCTGGGCCAACCACTGGTCGTGTGAAGCTACCAGGGTGGGTATCTGTAGAGACTTGAGGCGCTCTAGCACCCCACCAAAAACCTCCTCCCGGGTAGCAGCATCCAGGGCGCTTGTTGGTTCGTCCAGCAAGAGGATCTTCGGCTCACGGGCCAGGGCCCTGGCCAGAGCCACCCGCTGCTGCTGGCCGCCGGAAAGCTCCCGGGGAAACTGCTCAGACAGCCCAGCAATCCCCATCTGGTCCAGGTAAGCCAGGGCCTGCGCCTTACGCTGGGGCGGGGGTAGGTGCGCCAGCGGAAAGGCCACGTTTTGCCAAGCCCGCAGGTGGGGGAACAGGGCGAAGTGCTGGGGCAGGTAGCCTACCGGACGGTGCTCGGCACGCAGACCGCCAAATGGCTGCCCGGTCGCGAAAATGAGGCCAGCCAGGGCTTTTAGAAAGCTGGTCTTGCCGACCCCACTCTCCCCCAGCAAGACCGTGAAACCCTGGACGCGAAGCTTCAATTGAAGCTTCACCGGGTGCTCGAGGGCATACGCGATCTCCACTCATCCTCCAGAGTGCGCACCAGATAGACCAAGGCAAAGCTCACCCCCAGCAGCACCGCCGCTGCCTCGCTGGCCCGCCCAAACTGCAGTGCTTGTACCTGGTCGTAGATGTAGATGCTCACCATCTGGGTCTTGCCGGGAATGCTCCCACCCACCATCAGTACCACCCCAAACTCGCCCAGGGTATGGGCAAAAGCCAGTATGGTACCGGAGAGGATACCCGGCCAGGTGATGGGCAGAATTACCTCGAGCCAGACCCGGCGCCAGCCTGCCCCCAGGGTACGGGCAGTCTGAATAAGGTCAAGCTCGAGGCCACGAAAAGCCTCGCGGTAACCGTTCAGGGCAAACGGCAGGCTGAAGAGCACCGAGCCCACCACCAGCCCCTCGAAGCGGAAGGCCCAGGTAAAACCAAGGGTCTGGGCGATGGGACCGTTTTGGCCCATAAGCAACAGAAGGTAAAAGCCCAGCACCGTGGGGGGCAGCGTTAGGGGCAGCAACACGACGGACTCCAGCACCCGCTTACCCCAGAAGCGCTTATGGGCCAAAACCCAACCCAAAGGCAGGCCCAGCAGTAGCAGAATCAGGGTGGTGACCAGGCTGACCTCGAGGGTCAGCCGCAGCGTCTGCCAGAAAACCGGGTCACTCAAGCCTGTCCCCCGGCAACAGGAAGCCATACCGTCGCAGCACCCGGTGGGCCTGTGGGCTGGCCATGTACTGGTAAAAACGCCGTACAGCTGGGCGGTCTTGGCCGCGCAGAATCACGTACGTCTGGTTGAGCCGCAAGTGACTGTTCAAAGGAGATAGCCAGTAAACCCCAGCCCGCTCCATGGCCTCGCTTCTGGCAATCGATAGGGCAATCAGGCCAATGTTGGTGCTGGAGAGGGCTAGTTGAGCTGCTTGGGAGATATTTTCGCCATAAACGAACTCAAAGCTGGTCTTGCCCTGCCGCAGCATCGAAAGGTCGTAGTAGGCCGGGATGCCTGCGGTCATCTCTTCCCAGCGTGCTGGTCGGGTCTGGCGCAACAACCCATAGTGCTCAAGCAGACTCAGTGCAGCCCGTCCGTAGGGGGCGTGCACCGGGTTAGCAATGGCCAGCCGGGTCACCCTGGGATCAAGCAGAATTCTGGGCCCTAGTTGCCGTGGGTCGAGCCCCTGGCGCGCCAGGCTGTTGGAAACCCAGATGACCATGCGCCCTACCGCGTACACCTGCACAGTGCCGGGCGTGGTCAGGCCGGCCTGCTCGAGCAGGGCCGGGAAAACCTCGTCGGCGGAAAAGTAGAGGTCAGCCGGAAGTCCTTGCTGTAGCTGGGTGAATATCTTGCCCGATGAACCAAAGCTGAGCGAGACCCGCACCCCTGGGTTTTGCTGCTCAAAGTCGCGCGCAGCATCGCTCAGCGCAAACTGCAGGTCGGCTGCCGCCACCACACGAACCACATCGGGCTTGGCCAGCGCAAACCCAAGCAACACCCCCACACACAACGCCCACTGCTTCATGCGAGCCCCCAGAAGTTACGATGTAACTATAGGCCAACCGGTAAGGCGCAAACAAGCCTGCGGCTACTTTCCCAGCAACTGCTCAACAAAGCGCAGGCTGGCCTTAGCCATCTCGAGCCGCCACAGCCAGGAGACCGCCCGGATACCCTCGCCTGGGCGCTGGGCCGTAAGATCCTGCAGTATCTGCTGGTATACCCTTTGCTGATCGCGCAACAAGGCCTTGTGATCCAGTTCCAGCCGCATCAGAAAGGCAATTTTGAGCCTCAAATCGGAACGCGCACTGCGCAAGCGGGTCACCGGAGCGT
>DAIUDO010000105.1:0-7752 GCA_036845585.1 Meiothermus sp.
CGCTTCCGCTCCCTTATCTGCACGCCTCGCTCCGAGACCGTGCAGACCAGCCCGTCGTCGAAATAGAGGGTGAAGCCAGCAGTGGAGGCAAAGCCGGTGTAGCCAGTCATCAGGGTTATTCTAGCCTTTCCTGAGCCCCCATTCAGGGTTTTTCATCAAATTCCCCAAACCTCCTCTTCTCCAAAAAGGGTTGGGTTGTGTTCGCGCAATCCCCCTACAGCGAACTTTCATGGCTAAACTGAGGGGGCCATGCAGCGCCTGACCCCCCGCAAGCTGGCCGAAGTGCGCGGTCAAAAAGCGAAAGCGAACTCTGAACTCGAGGTGGTTATCCGTGAGACCGCCTGGCTCTGGCGCAAGGCCCACCTGAGCTATGACCAGAGCAGGTACGTGGTCGAGCGGGTGCGCCGGCTGCTGGCGCTCGCCCCGCCCGCCAAGCGCCGCCGGGTGGTCGAGCGGCTCTCCCCGGAGGAGATCGAACGGTTGCTGGGGGCGGCCTACCGCCTCAACCCCCGGAAGCCGGTCTTTGGCCTGATGCTCAAGACCCTCTTCTACACCGGTTGCCGGGTGAGCGAGTTCGTCCACCTCCGGGCCCAGGACGCCCACCTCGACGGGGAGGCCCCCCACGTCTACGTCCACAAGGCCAAGAAGGACTCGGTGCGCTACGTGCCCATCCTCCCGGCCCTGGCTCAGGAGCTTCGGGTACACCTCGCAGGAAGGACGAGAGGATACCTCTTCGAGTCCAACCGCCACGACCGCTACTCGGCCCGGGCCATCCAGAAGCTCATCCAGGCTGCGGCGCAGGGGGCGGGGATCGAGAAGCGGGTCTATCCCCACCTGCTGCGGCACTCGGTGGCGCAGACCCTCCTCGACCGGGGGATGCCCTTAGAGCAGCTCCAGAAGTTTTTGGGGCACAAGGATCCAAAGACCACCCAGATCTACGCGGAGAGCTCGCTGGCGAGCGTTGGGGAGAGCTATCGGCGGGTGCTGGGATAGGGAGTGCCCGAATAGGTGCGCCTGCCAGGTTGCAGCACCGGCAGTTGGCAGTTGCGGCACAAGGAGGGCTCGGCCCGACTCAACCGCCTCCACTTGCCAGATAACCGTAGAATGGAACCCGGCTATGAACCAACCAAAGCATACTGATCCGACGTCTAGGTTTTTCGCTAGATCTTGGTAAACAAACCATGAGCCAAGACTTCTTTGAGCACCCCATCCTCAACTCACCCTACGAGTATCCCAGGCGGCACTGGGAGCTTGACCCCTCGGGCCAGCCGACGGGAAACGTCCTCGAGTTCCGCCGCCCCGCCAAGTTCATCACCCCCATCCCCAAGCCGAAGAAGCGGCGAGGGGGGGCACAGGAGCTGGTGTTCGACGAGGGGCTGGGCCTCTCCAGCGCCGAGCAGCAGTACGACGTGACCTCCAGCGTCAGCCGGGTGCGGCGCAAGGTGGATGAGTGGCGCAACCTCCCTGACCCCACCCAGTGGCGGGTGACGCCCGAGACCGCCCGGCTGCTGCAGCACTGGCGCTCCGGGCAGGGCAACCCGCGCCCTTTCTTCTGCCAGGTCGAAGCGGTCGAGACCGCCATCTGGCTAACCGAAGTCGCGCCGCAGGACCGAGAGGGCAAGGAGATCCTCGAGCTGCTCAGCAACGCCTCGAGGGAGGCCAACCCCGACCTGTTACGGATCGCCTTCAAGCTGGCCACGGGGGCCGGGAAAACCACGGTGATGGCGATGCTGATTGCTTGGCAGACCATCAACGCCGTGCGCCACCCCAACAGTCCCCGCTTCACCCGGGGATTCTTGATCGTCACCCCCGGGCTGACCATCCGCGACCGGCTGCGGGTGCTCCAGCCCAACGACCCCGACAGTTATTACGCGGGCCGCGGCATCGTGCCCAGCGACTTTCTGGGCGACATCGCCAAGGCCCGGATCGTCATCACCAACTACCACGCCTTCAAGCTGCGCGAGAAGATGGAGCTCGCCAAGGGCAGCCGGGCCCTGTTGCAGGGGCGCGGTGAGCCCATCAGCACCCTCGAGACCGAGGGCCAGATGCTCCAGCGGGTGATGCCGGAGCTGATGGGCCTGAAGAACATCCTGGTCATCAACGACGAGGCCCACCACTGCTACCGCGCCAAGCCGGGCGAGGCCGCCCAGGACCTCAGCGGCGAGGAGAAGAAGGAGGCCGAGCACAACAACGAGGCCGCCCGCCTGTGGATCTCGGGCCTCGAGGCCGTCCAACGCAAGCTAGGGGTGGCGCGGGTCTACGACCTCTCGGCGACCCCCTTCTTCCTGCGGGGCTCGGGGTACGCCGAGGGCACCCTGTTCCCCTGGACCGTCTCGGACTTCTCGTTGATGGACGCCATCGAGTGCGGCATCGTCAAGCTGCCGCGGGTACCGGTGGCCGAGAACATCCCCGGTAGCGAGATGCCCATATACCGCAACCTGTGGGAGCACATCCGCAAGGACATGCCCAAGAAGGGCCGAGGCAAAGCGGGCGACCTCGACCCGCTGGCGCTGCCCGCTCGGCTCCAGACCGCCCTGCAAGCCCTCTACGGCCACTATGAGAAGGTCTTCCACGAGTGGGAGAAGGCCGGAATCGAGGTGCCGCCCTGCTTCATCGTGGTCTGCAACAACACCTCCACCTCCAAGCTGGTCTACGACTACATCTCGGGCTTTCGCCGCGAGAGTGCCGACGGCACGAGCAGCTTCGTACAGGGCCGCCTACCCTTGTTCCGCAACTTCGATGAGAACGGGCAGCCGCTGGCCCGTCCCAACACCTTGCTCATCGACAGCGAGCAGCTGGAGTCTGGCGAGGCCCTCGACGACAACTTCCGCCGGATGGCCGACGACGAGATCCAGCGCTTCCGGCGGGAGATCGTCGAGCGAACCGGCGACCCCCGCCGTGCCGAGGCCCTGAGTGACCAGGAGTTGCTTCGGGAGGTGATGAACACGGTGGGCAAGCCGGGGCGCTTGGGTGCTTCGATTCGCTGCGTGGTGTCGGTCTCGATGCTCACCGAGGGTTGGGACGCCAACACCGTGACCCACATCCTGGGGATTAGGGCCTTTGGGACGCAGCTGCTGTGCGAGCAGGTGGTGGGCCGGGCCCTGCGCCGGCAGTCCTACGACCTCAACGAGGAGGGGCTGTTCAACGTGGAGTACGCAGATGTGCTGGGCATCCCCTTCGACTTCACCGCCAAGCCGGTGGTGGTCAAGCCCCAGCCGCCGCGTCAAACTATCCAGGTCAAGGCCATGCGCCCCGAGCGCGACCACCTCGAGATCCGCTTCCCGCGCGTGGAAGGCTATCGGATCGAGCTCCCGGAGGACCGCCTCGAGGCCGAGTTCAGCGCTGATTCCAAGCTCGTCCTCACGCCCGAGCTGGTGGGCCCGACCATTACCCGCAACGCAGGCATCATCGGCGAGGCAGTGGATCTGAGCCTCGAGCACCTCGAGAACGTCCGCGACTCCACGGTGCTGTTCCACCTGACCAAGCGGCTGCTGGAGACCAAGTGGCGCGACCCCGACGGCGAGGTGCGCTTCCACCTGTTCGGGCAGCTCAAGCGCATCGCCCGGCAGTGGCTGGAGGGCTACCTCGAGTGCAAGGGCGGCACCTACCCCGCCCAGCTGCTCTACCAGGAGCTGGCCGACCTGGCCTGCGAGCGCATCACCGCGGCCATCGTCAGCGCGCCCAGGCACCGCGACAACCCCGTCTGCGTCATCCTCGACCCCTACAACCCGGTGGGCTCCACCAGCCAGGTCAACTTCCAGACCTCGACCACGCTGCGCTGGCAGACCGACCCGCGCAAGTGCCACCTGAACTGGGCCATTCTGGACAGCAACTGGGAGGCCGAACTCTGCCGCGTCGCGGAGGCCCACCCGCGCGTGCTGGCCTACGTCAAGAACCACAACCTGGGACTGGAGATCCCCTACCGCCACGGCGCCACTCCCCGACGGTACATCCCCGACTACATCCTGCTGGTGGACGACGGGCGCGGGCCCGCCGACCCGCTCCACCTGATCGTGGAGGTCAAGGGCTACCGGGGCGAGGACGCCAAGGACAAGAAGCTCTACGCCGAGACCTACTGGATACCCGGCGTGAACCGCACGGGCCGCTTCGGGCGCTGGGCCTTCGCCGAGCTGGGCAGCTTCTATGGCATGGAAGGCGATCTGCACCAGGCCATCGAGGGCCACCTCAACTCCATCATCGAACAAACGACGGAAGTCGCCGCGCAGGGACACTAGCCATGGCCAAGAAATCCGACTCCAAAACCGTAGAGAGCATCAGCCATAAGGGCGAGAAGCGTAAGAACATCCCCACCGCCGAGCACCGCTCGCTGCTGCGCCCGGAGGACCTCACCCCGGTGCAGGTGGCCTACACCCGCCGCAACCCCGACCTCGACCCGCAGCTGGTGTGGCGCGGCAAGGACCTCTTGGACGACCCAGACCTGGTGGTGCAGGCCCCCCCGCTCTACATCCAGGAGAAGATCCACCCCAAGGCCCTGATCGACGACCTCATGCGCCAGACCCAGGCCGCCAGGGAGGGGCGCTATGGCCACCAGCTCGACCTGTTCGCCGATTTCAACGGCCTGCCCAGCGAGGAGGCCAAGACCGAGTTCTACCAGCACGACCAGAACTGGTCCAACCGCATGATCCTGGGCGACAGCCTGCTGGTGATGGCCAGCCTGGCCGAGCGCGAGGGCCTGCGGGGCAAGGTGCAGTGCATCTACATCGACCCCCCCTACGGCATCAAGTTCAACTCCAACTTCCAGTGGAGCACCACCAGCCGCGACGTGAAGGACGGCAAGGCCGAGCACATCACCCGCGAGCCCGAGCAGGTGAAGGCCTTCCGCGACACCTGGCGCGACGGCATCCACAGCTACCTGAGCTACCTGCGCGACCGCCTGATCGTGGCCCGCGATTTACTGACTGAGTCGGGTTCGATATTCGTGCAGATCGGCGATGAGAACGTGCACCGCGTGCGGGCAGTGATGGATGAGATTTTCGGTGATGACAATTGTGTCGGTACTATCGTGTTCGCCAAGACCTCAAGCTCGACAGGCGACTTTTTAGGGCCAACCTATGATTCCCTCCTGTGGTATTCGAGGAATAAGCGTAGCGTCAAATACTCGAAAGTTCTTCGCAAAAAAGTACCGGGGCAAAAAGGAGGGACAGGTTATCGAAGTGTTGAGCTTCCCGACTTATCACGTCGGGGGTTAACAAATGAGGAGATGGAAGACCCGGCACTGCTCGAGGAAGGCTCAAGAATATACTTCCGTGACAACATTACCAGTCAAAGTGTGGGCAGGGAAAAAGGCGAAGGTGCAGCGTCCTGGTTCCCCGTAAACCTACTGGGCCGTCAGTACAAGCCTTCTATGAGCGTCCGTTGGAAGACTAATGAGCTTGGGTTCGAGCGGCTGATAAAGGCTAATCGCGTTGAAGCCAGTTCGGGTGAAAACCTTGGTTACATTCGATATTTGGATGATTACCCGGTCTTCGAGCTGACAGATGTTTGGACGGATACCCTTGGTCAGAATCAGTTTGGTGGAAAGAAGACCTATGTTGTACAGACAGCGCTCTCTGTCGTAGAGCGCTGCATTTTGATGACCACACGTCCCGGCGACCTGGTGCTCGACCCCACCTGCGGCTCGGGCACCACGGCCTATGTGGCCGAGCAGTGGGGGCGGCGCTGGATCACCATCGACACTTCCCGAGTAGCCCTCGCCCTTGCCAGGGCCCGCATCATGGGGGCGCGGTACCCGTACTACCTGCTGGCCGACTCGCCGGAGGGGCAGCGCAAAGAGGCCGAGCTGAGCGGGCGGGAGTACGTGGAGAAGCCCACCTACGGTGACGTGCGGCAGGGCTTCGTGTACGAGCGGGTGCCGCACATCACGCTCGAGAGCATCGCCAACAACGCCGAGATCGACGTGATCTGGGAGGAGTGGCAGCCCCGGGTGCAGGCGGCGCTGGACGCGCTCAACCGGACCTTGCGAGGGCACAAGAGGCCCTACAAGGTGACCACCGGTGGGCGCGAGGGCAAGGAGGTGCGCTTCGACGCACCCGATGGAATCTTGGTCAAACTCCCTAGCGGCGAAGAGGCGAAGGTGTACGAGCTGCTGGAGTGGGAGGTGCCCCGTGAGGCCCCGCAGGACTGGCCGGAAGGGGCTAAGGAAGCGCTCAAGGCCTTCTGGGAGGCCCGGATCGGGCGGCAGCGGGCGATTGACGCAAGCATCGCCGCCAAGGCGGAGTACGAGTACCTCTACGACAAGCCCTACGTGGACAACAAGAAGGTGCGGGTGGCCGGGCCCTTCACCGTCGAGAGCCTCTCGCCCTACCGCACCCTGGCGGTGGACGAGAACGACGAGCTGATCGACCCACAGCAGAGCCTGGGGGGCGAGCAGGACTTCGTCCAGATGGTCCTGGAGAACCTCAAGGCCGCCGGGGTGCAGCAGGCCAAAAAGGAAGACCGCATCAGCTTCACCAGCCTGATCCCCTGGCCCGGGGAGTACGTGTGCGCCGAGGGGCGCTACCTGGAGGGCGAGACCGAGCGGCGGGCAGCCATCTTCGTGGGGCCGGAGTTCGGGACGGTCTCCCGCCCCGACTTGGTGGTCGCCGCGCGGGAGGCGGGCGACGCCGGCTTCGACGTGCTGATCGCCTGCGCCTTCAACTTCGAGGCCCAGGCCACCGAGTTCGGCAGGCTGGGCCGGGTACCGGTGCTCAAGGCCCGCATGAACGCCGACCTGCACATGGGCGGCGAGCTCAAGAGCACCGGCAAGGGCAACCTCTTCGTCATCTTCGGCGAGCCCTCGGTCCGGATCGAGGAGGTGGAGGGGGGCAAGGTGCGGGTAGTCCTCGAGGGGGTGGACGTGTACGACCCCAACAGCGGCGAGATCCGGAGCGACAACGCCGACGGCATCGCCTGCTGGTTCATCGACACCGACTACAACGAGGAGAGCTTCTTCGTGCGCCACGCCTACTTCCTGGGCCAGAACGACCCCTACGGCGCGCTCAAGACCAGCCTCAGGGCCGAGATCGACGCCGAGGCCTGGGCCAGCCTCAACTCCGACACCTCGAGGCCCTTCGAGTGGCCCAAGTCCGGCCGGATCGCGGTGAAGGTCATCAACCACCTGGGCGACGAGGTGATGAAGGTGTTTCGGGTGTAAACATATTCAAGGGTGGGCATTCGCACATCTGAAGGTGTAAAGTGAAATGTAAAGTAAGGACCGGGGGTCCCCATGGGCGAGAAGCTGAAAAACGCTCCGGTCTACTTCGTGATCGGCCAGGTCAGGTTCAACCCGATCCCGATGCCGATCCGGGATAACATCGACAAAATCCAGGAGGGGTTCCGGCAGTTGGGCTATACCGACTACCGCCCACAGACCCTTCAGCAGATGCAGATCGTGGTGCAGAACAATGAAGTCACCTATGAGCCTGGTGTGCCGGTGGACATCTTCGAGTTCGCCAATGCTGAGCGGACCGAGCTGTTTCGCCTCGAGCCCAACCAGCTTTCGCTACAGACGGTGGACTACCAAACTTTTGCGACCTTCTCGGAGACCTTTGCTAAGGCGTTGGAGATACTGACGACGAATGTCCAGCTCGATTTTATCGAGCGGGTGGGCTTGCGCTTCTTGGATGCGGTGATGCCTCGGGAGGGGGAGGATGTGGCCGATTACTTGCACACGCAGCTACTGGGCCTCTCGGCATTGGCCGATAATCTCACCACCACCTTCAGCCTTTCCGAGACCCTGATGAAGCGGGGCAG
>DAIUDO010000106.1:0-5989 GCA_036845585.1 Meiothermus sp.
TCGACCACAATCAGGGTTGAATTCGGCATACGGCTAAGTATATGGACAAGGTTCTAGCGGCTTGTCAAGGGCGACCGTGACGACTCCCCGTTCTTCAGAACGGGGAGTCGTCACGGTACGGCAGGCGTAGTTGCTGCTGGTCCCGAGCGCCTGTGGGGGGACAGGCCGGCAAAAGACAACCCGGGAACCCTGCTCGGTGCACAGATCAAGGCAGAACACACTCGACCACCCTCGAGTGCGTGCTCCTCAGATGCGGGACCGAGTGGCTGCCTATTCCTGGGCAGGATCCTTGCGGGTGAAGCCGGGGTAGCTTTTGGGCAGCAGGCCGCGCTCGAAGGCAGCCTGGCTTAGCTCCTCGCGGAAGCGGGGGTGGGCAATGCGTATGAGGGCCTGGGCGCGCTCGCGCAGGCTTTTGCCAAAAAGGTTGGCCACACCGTGCTCGGTAACCACGTAGTGAACATCGGCGCGGGTGGTCACCACGCCTGCACCGGTTTTGAGCAGGGGGACAATGCGGCTCAGGGTGCCGTCCTTGCCGGTGCTGGGCAATGCGATGATGGGCTTGCCGCCCTTGCTGGCGGCTGCACCGCGGATGAAGTCAAGCTGTCCTCCAAAGCCGGAGTAGATTCGGGTGCCGATGGAGTCAGCGCAGATCTGCCCGGTGAGATCGACCTCGAGGGCCGAGTTGATGGCAATCATGTGATCGTTGCGAGCGACGTTGAACGGGTTGTTGACCCAGTCGGCGGGGCGCATCTCGAAGAGGGGGTTGTTATGCACGAATCGGTACAGCCGCTCCGAACCCAGCACAAACGTACCCACGACCTTACCGGGTAGCAGGCTCTTGCGCTGCCCAGTTACAATGCCTTTCTCCAGTGCTTCCATCACGCCATCGGAAATCATTTCGGTGTGGATGCCGAGGTCTTGTCGACCGGTTAGGTTAGCCAGAACTGCATCGGGGATGGCCCCGATGCCCATCTGCAAGGTGCATCCGTCTTCGATCAGGTCAGCCACATACTGGCCTATTTTGGCCTCTACTTCGCCAAATTGATCCCGGGGCAGCTCAGGCAGCGGGAAGTTCACCTCCACAAAGGCGGCAAACTTCGAGACGTGTACGAAAGTGTCGCCCAGGGTGCGCGGCATTTGCGAGTTGACCAGTGCAATTACCCGTCGGGCATTTTCTACAGCTGCTTTGGCAGCGATGACCTCGACGCCCAGGCTAACAAAGCCAAACTCGTCGGGGGGCGAGACCTGCACCAGGGCATAATCGAGCGGTAATACCCCTCGCTTGAACAGCCAGGGCACCTGGTGCAGCATAACGGGCACGTAGTCGGCGCGACCGCTGTTCACGGCCTCCCGGTCGGCGGGGCCAACGAACAGCGACCGGCGGCGAAAATGGCCCTCCATTTCGGTGGCTAAAAAGGGGTCGCTGCCTAGCTGAAGGACGTGTACCAGCTCGACATTCTCCAGCTCGTCCTTGCGCTTAGCCAGAGCTTCCAGAAGCGGGGTTGGGGTAGCAGCATTGCCGGAGACAAAAACCCTCGAGTTGCTACCGATCATCCCGGCGGCAAGCTCGAGGTCGACCAGCTTGCTCTGATAGACCTTTTCTACCTCGCTGCGCCCCAGGGCCTTGCCGGTCCGCGAAACCGTTTCCATGTACTCATGCTAGCGCCGAAAAGATGGGACAGATGACCGTGCAGCCACACCCAGCTTCTAGCGCTACCACAGTCGCGCTCAAAAGCCCCAAATAACCTTTCCTGGTGGTGCTGGAGCAAAAAACGCTCTGCTTGATGCTTGCGCTCGCCCTGGCCTCGAGGAACAAACTTGACAAGCAGGGAAAGGGTCGCTAGGATACTCGTTGCGTCGGATTGGGCAACCCGCGCAAAAACCGGGGCTGTGGCGCAGTTGGGAGCGCGTCTGAATGGCATTCAGAAGGTCAGGGGTTCGAATCCCCTCAGCTCCACCAGAAGTTCAACAACCCAGGCCGTGCGGCCTGGGTTTTTTGAAACATAATGACCGTTGACACTAGAGCCAAGCAGCCTACTAGCCGACCAAACCCAGGTAGGCGCCCCCAAAAAAGATGGCCCCGCCCACCAAACGCCATAACTGAAACTTGTTTAAGGTGGGCAGGCGGGCAACTTGAGCACCCCCCCAGGCCATCACGATACCCGCAAGGTGTAAGAGGGCCGTGGCCAGGATAAAGCCCAGCGCGTACTCGAGCCCCGAGACCGAAACCGGCATTTCGGCTCCGTGGGCCAGGCCATGAAACACCGCAAAAACACCTACCAGGACTGTGCTGAACCACAGGGGCAGCTTGGCCGAAAACGCAATTAACAGTCCCAGCACCAAGACCGAGGCCAGGATGCCGGCCTCGACCATTGGAATCGTGGCCCCGGCCATCCCCAGTCCACCGCCCACCGCCATCAGGGTTACGAAGCACAGCGGCACTGCCCAGGTCGCACGGCCTCCTACCTGCGCGGCCCAAAGCCCTACAGCCAACATGGCCAGCAAATGATCCAGCCCGCCCAAGGGATGCCCAAAGCCATAACCAAAACCACCCGGGTGCTGGGATCCGGTATGGGCCAGGGCAACAGAAACAGCGGTCAGTGTGGCCAGACTCGACAATACCCAGAGCTTCATGGAAGCACCTCCTAGAAACGTATATGGTCCATCATAGGGGGGTGTTTTGGGTCAGATGTCCTATGAAACCGCAGGGGCCGCGGTTGATTTTGGCTCTCTTACCCGCCCGCATCACCCATTCACATCCGAAGTTCGAGCCCGTGGCAGGGGCTAGACGGGCGCCCCAAGGGAAGGCGGCATCGGCAAGGCGAAGTACCCGGAATGTTTAGCCGCGCGGTAGGACGTTTGCCCTGTTGATGCCGATAACCTATGATGTTAGCCTTCACCTGAATGTGCGCATGCTAAGCTTGGGAAAATTCTAAGGAGGTTGCTGTTGTGTGTCTTGCCATTCCCGGTAAGATCGTCCAGTTTCAAGATGAGTTACGCCACTTTGCCACCGTCGAGGTGTCCGGGGTGCGCCGCCAGGTCAACATGGACCTACTTTCCCAGGAGCCTTTAGAGCTGGGCGACTGGGTGCTGATTCATGTCGGTTTTGCCATGAGCAAGATCAGCGAGCAAGAAGCGCAGGACCAGCTCCAGTTCATGGCCATGCTGGGGGAGACCGAGGCGGCCCTCGAGGAGCTAGAGGGCTATCAGTTCACCGAAGACGCCGGAAGTTCACATGTCAAAGGCTGACCTGTCCCTCTACGGTAGCTGTACCCTCTACCAGGATGGCTGCACCACCTGCGGAGACATCGCCGTGCCGGTGCGGGTGATCGCGCTTAGCGGCAGCGATGCGCTTGTCGAGGATCGCACCGGTCAGCAGGCCACGGTAGCTGCAGACCTTTTCCCCGAGTTGAAGCCCGGGGATCTGCTCCTGGTTCATATGGGGGTTGCCATCGCCCTCCTGGAGGAGAAGGTATGAAGTATGTGGACGAGTTTCGCGATCCCAGGCTGATCGAGAAGGCTGCCGAGGAGATCGGGCGTCTGGTCGACCCTCACCGCCAGTACCGCATCATGGAGGTTTGCGGAGGCCACACCCACTCCATTTATCGCTTCGGCCTGCAGGACCTGCTGCCGGAGAACCTCGAGTTCGTTCATGGCCCGGGTTGCCCGGTCTGTGTGCTGCCGATGGGTCGGGTGGACGATGGCCTCAAGCTGGCCCGGGACCCTAGGGTCATCCTGACCGCCTTTGGCGACATGATGCGGGTGCCAGGACAGATGGGAACCCCCCTGGAGATGAAGGCTAGGGGGGCCGACATCCGTATGGTTTACTCGCCCCTCGACGCCCTGAGGCTGGCTGAAAAGAACCCAGAGCGTCAGGTGGTCTTCTTTGCGATCGGATTTGAAACCACCGCCCCTTCCACTGCCCTCACCCTAATGCGGGCCAGAAAGATGGGCCTCGAGAACTTCAGCGTGTTCAGCAACCACGTCACCATCGTGCCGGCCATGCGGGCCATCCTTGACTCACCCGATATGCGGCTGGATGGCTTTATCGGGCCAGGCCACGTCTCCACCATCATTGGCTGCCAGCCATACACCTTTGTGGCCAAGGAGTACGGCAGGCCGGTGGTGGTCTCGGGCTTCGAGCCGCTCGACCTTCTGCAAGCCCTGGTGATGCTGCTGCGCCAGCTCAAAGAGGGCCGCGCCGAGGTGGAGAACCAGTACGAGCGGGTGGTGCCCTGGGACGGCAACCGCGCTGCCCTGGCTGCGATGGCCGAGGTTTTTGAGTTGCGCCCCTATTTCGAGTGGCGTGGGCTGGGCTTTATCTCGCAGTCGGCGCTGAAGCTGCGCGCGGCCTATGCCCAGTGGGATGCCGAGGTCCGCTTTGCGGTGGAGGGGATACGAGTCACCGACCCCAAGGCGGCCCAGTGCGGCGAGGTGCTCAAGGGCGTGCTCAAGCCGCCGCAGTGCAAGCTTTTTGGCAAGGAATGCACCCCCGAACAACCCGTGGGAGCCCTGATGGTCTCCTCGGAAGGGGCCTGTGCGGCATACTACAACTATGTACACCGTGCCGAGGCGGTGTTTGGAGATTGATCTCGCCGACCAGGTCAGCGCCAAATGCCTCGGCCAGGAAGCCCATGCCCTATGACCAAGCCACCCTTAATCCGCTTCAAGGACAGCCAGATCGAACTTGCGCACGGTGCCGGCGGCAAGGCCAGCCGCAGATTGGTGGAAGGGCTGATCGCACCCATACTGGGCAACCCCAGCCTGGACGATGCAGCCCTGCTCAGCCTGGGGGGTGCCGGGCTGGCTTTTACCGCCGATAGCTTTGTGGTCAAGCCGTTGCGCTTTCCAGGAGGCTCCATTGGGGAACTGGCCGTGAACGGTACCGTGAACGACCTGGCCGTCTCGGGGGCCCAGCCGGTAGCCCTTCTGTCCACCCTAATTCTGGAGGCCGGTCTTTCGGTTCAGGTTTTGCAGGCTGAGCTCGAGGCCATCCAGCAGGCTGCCCAGACCGCTGGCGTCCAGGTGGTGGGCGGCGATACCAAGGTGGTCGAGCACGGCAAGGCCGACGGGCTATACATCAGCACCAGTGGGGTTGGACTGCTGGATTTGCGGGTTAGGCTCTCGGCGGCCTCGGTGCGTCCGGGCGACCAGGTGCTGCTCTCGGGCCCCATCGGCGACCACGGGATTACCATCTTGCTGGCCCGGGGAGAGCTCGACCTCGAGGCCGACCTCAAGTCGGACACCCGCTCGGTCTGGCCCTTCGTGCAGGCGCTAATTACAGCGGCGGCCCCCGGACTGCGCTGGATGCGCGACCCCACCCGCGGCGGGGTGGCGACTGCCCTCAACGAGCTTGCCCGGGACACCCGCCTGGCCATCCGGCTGCTGGAGGAACGGGTGCCCATCCGCGACGAGGTACGCGGTGCTTGTGAGATTCTCGGTCTGGACCCGTTGCACATTGCCAACGAAGGCCAGTTCCTTGCGATTGTGGCCCCCGAGTACGCCGAAGCCGCCCTGGAGGCCGTGCAAGCGGTTCCGGGCGGGGCTGAAGCCCGGCTGGTGGGTGAGGTGGTGGAGAGCCCGGCTGGGGTGGTTTACAGTGCAACCGGCTACAGCTCCAGCAGGGTAGTAGACATGCTGGTAGGCGACCCGCTGCCCCGGATTTGCTAGGCTCCCTTGGCTCATGACCGATAGCTTTACCCAGTACATCGAAGCGGCTTTGCTCGAGCGAAACGCTATAGCTGGTGCCTTTTTCAACCGGGAGGCCAGCCGCATGGCCGAGGCCTGCCGACAAATGTCGGAGCGGTTTTTGGCCGGTGGGCGGCTGCTGGCCTTTGGGCGGGGCCCCTACGCCACCGACGCGCAGCACGTGGCGGTGGAATTTGTGCACCCCGTCATGGTGGGCAAGCGGGCTCTACCGGCCCTCGACCTCTCGATGGCCTTCGAGTCCTGGCTCGAGGTTCTGCTCGAGCCCCAGGACATGGTGATG
>DAIUDO010000106.1:6089-7478 GCA_036845585.1 Meiothermus sp.
ATCGACGCGGCGTTGAGGGCGGCGGGGGCTAGGGGTGCCCTGACGTTCGCGCTGACGGGCCATGAAGGTGACTACGCGGTAGAGGTTCCTACGGCGCACCCTTTCATCCACCAGGAGGTCTTGGAGCTGCTCTACCACCTGCTCTGGGAGACCGTACACGTCTTTTTCGAGCACCGCGAGCGTGACTACCCGCTGGCCGAGACCGCATTTTTGTACCCTTTTCTGAGCGGCAACAAGCAGGACATTCAGGCCCTGGTGGGCCAGGTGGGCGAGTCTATCCAGATGAAGGTTCAGGAGGACGCAGAGCTGCGCAGAGCCCTGCTGGCTCAGCAAGATGCCATTACCGAGGCAGCACGAGCCATCGCCGTGCGTCTCGGTAATGGCGGCAGGCTGGTGCTTTTTGGAAATGGTGGCTCGGCGACCGATGCCAACGACCTTATGCTGGACTGTACTCGGCCACCCTTTAGCTGGAGAGCGGTTCCGGCAGTCTCGCTGGCGCTAGAACCCGCCAGCATCTCGGCCATTGCCAACGATGTGGGCAGTGAGGTGGTTTTTTTGCGCCAGATGATGGCCCTGGCCCGTCCACAGGATGTTGCTATGGCTTTTTCCACCAGTGGGGGTTCTAAAAACATCGTGCTGGCCTTGCAGGAAGCGCGCAAGCAAGGCATGCTGACCATTGCCTTGCTCGGCTACGATGGGGGCGAGGTGCTTCGCCAGGGCCTGGCCGATGTAGCCATTGTGGTCCCTTCGGAACACATTCCGCGCATCCAGGAGGTGCAGGCGTCGGTATATCACATCATCCGCGAGCTGTTGGGGTTCTTGTGGCGCTAGAACTTTTCGGTACCCGAAGCTGTCCGTTTACCGCTGAGCTGCGCGAGGCGCTCGAGTGGCGTGGGGTTGAGTTCGTCGAGTACGACGTGGAGGCCGATGCCAAGGCGCTCGAGCGCATGCTGCACCTGACCGGTGGTGGGCGCACCGTACCGGTGCTTGTGGAAGACGGCCAGGTCAAGCAAATCGGTTGGCAGGGTAGGGGGTGTGTGGTGGGCTATCAGTAGTCCGGCAACACGATTAAACCGGCATCCCACGTCAGGCCCGCATAATTTTGTCCAGCGGCTTACCTTTGGCCAGCTCGTCCACCAGCTTGTCCAGGTAACGAATCTTCTGCATCAGCGGCTCGGCAATCTCCTCGACGCGCACGCCACACACAACCCCCTTGATGAGCGAAGCCTTTGGATTGAAGGCCGGGGCTGCGGCGAAGAAGGCCTCAAAGTCGCTTTCTAGTTCTATCTGGCGCTGAAGCTCCGGCTGGCTGTAACCCGTTAGCCAGCAGATAATCTGATCTACCTCTTCTTTGGTGCGGTTCTTGCGCTGGGCCTTTTGGACGTACAG
>DAIUDO010000107.1:0-6093 GCA_036845585.1 Meiothermus sp.
GTGGAGCATCTGCCCCCCTGGCTGCGCATCCTGCTGGGGGCAGGGGTAATGGCCATGAGCGTCTACGGAGGTATGCGTGCGGTTCAGGAAATACGGGCTCGGAGTGCTCCTAATCCTCCTGCTGGGGGTAGTGCTGATGAACCAGCCCAGGCCTAAAAAAAGTGCATATCTGGTTTTGGATCCCGGGCACGGTGGGCGCGACCCTGGGGCGGTGGATCCCAATTCGGGAACCCGTGAAAGCGATCTAAACCTAGCGCAGGCCCTCACCCTCAAGGAGTACCTGGTGGCCCTGGGCTACACGGTGGGCTTCACCCGCACCACAGACGTGTTTGTGCCGCTGGCCGAGAGAACCCGCATGGCCCAGGCGCAGGGAGCCCGGGTTTTTGTCAGTGTGCACCACGACACCCCCACCGCTCCGGGCCCTGGGGTGTACTATTCCGCGCATCCGCTATCCCGGAGCCTGGCTGAACGGATTGCCGCAGTTCTGAGAGGGGCATGGGTTCGCCCTTCATCTGCCAGTCGGTTTGGCCGGCTCTACATTGACGACTTTCCAGGCCCGGCGGTGCTGGTGGAGTTTGGCCCCACGCGCCCTGTTTCGCGGGAAGAGCGGATTGCACGGGCTCAAGCCGTCGCGTCTCCTATAGCGTCCTACGTGCAGGAGGTAGTGGTGTGAATTTTGATGCCATCAAAAACAACGTCTTCCCCATCGCCGTGCTGACCGGTAGCCTCTACCTGGGCCTGGGCCGCCTAAAGAACCTGCGCGAAGGGCAAGGCTGCCCCAAGTGCGAGACCGCCCAGGCCGTGGTCGCCTTCGCCCTGGCCGCCTGGGCAGGGTGGGAGCTGTGGCAAAGCTACCAAGCCTAAGCTATTCTGGAAATATGGCCTTACCTGCTGCACTAGAAAAAGAACTCGAGCGCTTCAAGAAAGAATATGGTCCAGGTTGGAGTCAAAAAGCAGTTCGCCTTCTGGAAGAAGAAATCAAGCGTAAAAAAGCCAAAAAGAAACTGGCCGAATTCATGAAAGCGACAAGTGGACGGATCAAACTAAGCGAAAAGGAAATCTTCCAACGCCTTGAAAATCGTTCTTGACACTAATGTACTCATCGCTGCCTTGCTGAAAAAAGGCAAAGCCTATCGCTTGGTAGTCACTTTCGGTCTGGAAAAAGAACGCTTTGAAATTGTCACTGCCATTGAGCAACTAAATGAACTCAAACGGGTGCTACGGGAAAAATTCCCTGGGGTGTTATCTCCCCAAGAGATAGGACACTTCATCTCGCTTTTTCGACAAGCAGCAATCCTGGTGCGGCCCACTCAAGGGGTTAAAGCTTCGCCTGACCCGGATGACGACATCATCTTGGCTATCGCGGTAGCCAGCAAAGCTGATTACCTCGTCAGCGGAGATAAAAACCATCTACTGCAACTCAAAAAAATCAACAGCACAAAAATCGTCAGCCTTTCCTGGTTATTGAAAAAAATCGCACCCTATGGCCGGTAGACAGACCTTCCGCATCCTCATCGTGGGCAAGTCGGGTTCGGGCAAGTCCACCCTGGCCCGTCAAATCCTGCTTCGCATGATGGGGCGCTTCCGAAAGCTGGTCATCGTCAACCGCAAAACGGAGTTCTCCGACCTTTGCGAGGCCCGCTTCCGGGTAAAGGAAGAAGGCGATCCAAGCCGGGCCCTGCGGCGTCACAGCAGGGTCTTCTTCCACGTTACGGGATACGACCCGCGCTCTTTCCTGGATGCCCTGGGAGCGGAGATCATGCGCCAGCGGGATGTTTTGTTGTTGGTGGACGAGGCCTACCATTTCTTCCCTCGGGGGGCAGTGCCCAAAGGGCTGTTTGAGGTGCTCACCGGGGGGCGCGAGGCCGGGCACAACGCCATCTTCGTGACCCAGATGCTCCAGGGTCTCACCGGGGGGATAGACCCCGGCGTGCGTAAGCAGGCCTCCCACCTGGTCACCTTCCGGGTCACCGAGCCCAACGACGTGCGGGCAGTTTCCGAGCACTTCCCCGAGCTGGGCGAGCGGGTGCGCAGCCTGGCCCGCCCGGACGACGGCCTGCCCCCGGAGTACGGGGTAAAGAACCTGGATCGGGAAGAAGGGGGCCTGGTGCTGCGCAACCCACAAAACCCCCGGCGCAGGATGTGGGTGCGTTTGTAGGGCCAGACGCAACAAATGCACCCCGGCAGGTCAAAGCGGCCTGTCGGGGTGCACTTTAGGGCCGCCCCGTACTGCCGCTTTGCACCTTCCCCTTGCGCTTGCTTTTCAGGCCAGCGGCTGCCCACGCTGGTATCGGTAAGGAGGAGTAATGGCAGAACAGGCAGCGATTCAGGCGGGCCGGGACATGCAAAAGCTAGCCAGCACCTCCAACCCGCTGGAGGTGGTGCAGAACCCAATTGTGGTCGCCACCTCCCTGGGCGTGTTGGGGGCCTACATGGCCCGCAAAACCATCTATACCAGTCAGCGTGACCTGTTTGGCTGGGCCGCTAAGGGCCCGGATGGCAAGGTGCGCTACTACAAGGTGGGCAGCGATGGGAAGCCCACCACCACGGAAGTGCCCAACGCCTACACCAATCGGCTACTGCTGAACCTGGGCGGGGTTCTGCTAGGAACCCTGCTCATCAACAACAAGCTGACCGATGACCCCATGGTGGACTACATCGGTCTGGGAGTCGCGGCGGGGTCGTTCGCAAATTTGGTCATGACCCTGCTGGCCATTGACTAGGAGGAAACATGCAGGAGGCTTTTAACCGCATCAAAACCATTCGGCCCAGCGCCCGCCCCATCACTCTGATCAAGGGCGGCCCGGATTACCGCGACTACACCGGCCGGCAGCGGGTGAAGGTGGCGGAGTTCGTGGTGCCCCAGGGGGCTTCTTGGGTTATCGCCAACCCCCTGCCCGTGGTGCTGAAGCTCTACGATACGGGCGGCAGCCAGCTCCCCCACGACACCGACGTTTTCCTGGCACGCAAGACCCGCGGCTTCGATGCGCCGGAGTTCCTGGGCAAAATCCAGTACGCTGGGTACTACGACCTGAGCGAAGCGCAACAGCGCGATGCGAAGTACTACCAGAACATCCTCGCCACCCTGAGCCCGGCCAAGGGCGGGGTAACCCCCCAGGGCTTTGCCTTCCGGGAAGGGGACATCCTGGAGGTCTACGTGGAATCCAGCGCGGTTCCTAACCTGATGCATACCAACACCCGCATCGAACTCCCGGTGGGCGTGGACAACTCCACCATCTAGGCAGGAGGAACAATGGCTATCCTGGATAACCTTGGCAACCTGTTCCGGCGCGGCCTGGATACTTTTCGCGACCTGCCACGTGTGGAGGCCTCCAACCCCCAGGCGGCTGCACCGGTTCGCCCGGCGCCCGCAGCGGTGCAGATGAGCGACTGGGCCTTTGCCTGGATTGACGGGGAGGACATCGAAAGCACCGGCTTCCCCTACCGGGCCAACGAATGGTTCCCGCTGGCCCAGATGCGCACCCCCGAGACCGCCCACTTCCGCGTTATGGCGGGGGAGAAGCGCCTGCGCGTCTACCTGAAAGGGCAGCAGACCGTGGCCGGGCAGAACCTGGGCGCACCCCAGGCCCGCACCGTCAACCTGCCCTACCTGATCCAGAGCGCCCAGGGGGCCCCCACCCTGCCCTCTGCCTACCACCCCGATGTGGCGGTCTGGGCCCAGGTGGGTGAGGTGTGGCAGCGGCTCACCATCACCAACGTGAACTACGCCGGCGGCCAGGTGACCTTTACCGAGCCGGCAGGTGTGTCCGACACCATCGAGATTTACTACACCCACGCCGACGGTCAGTTCCGCTTCCGGGTGGCCCGGGACGCGGGTGGGATTGACGACAGCGTGGCCACGGTGTTCAACCAGTCCTTCAGCACCATGCACTCGGTTGACCAGAACAACCTGGAAACCATGCTGGCCTGGCCGCAGCAGGTAGAGCTGGTGCCGGGCACCCGGCTGGTGCTCGAGGTACGCACCACCCAGGTGCCCATGGTCTGGAACGACCGGGCGGGCCACTACGTCCACATCGCGGCCCTGGCCCGCCGGGTGCAGGTGCTGGATAAGGGCCAGATCAACCGCCTGGCCGAGCTGGAGAACCGGGCGGGGCTGTAAGGAGGGCGTAGCGTATGAGCTTCAGCACCGGCAACGCCTACCAGATCACCTTCAACGACAACAACCTGGCAACCAGCGGCCCGGCAGAGCCGCCGCTGTGGAAGCAGATCCTTGGCGGCCTGGGAGATGTGAGTTCCCTGTTAGACCCCTACATCTACACCGACCAGGAAAAGGCCCGGTACGACCTGCTGAAAGCACAGGCCGAAGCCGAAAAGGCCAGGGCCCTGGCCGAGGCCGAGAAAGCCAGGGCTGCCGGCATCGCGGTGCAACCCCAGCCCGCGGTGCCAGCCTGGGTCTGGGTGGTGGGGGCCGCCGCGCTGGTACTGGTGTTGGTCTTGATGCTGCGGGATTGAGATGGAGTTGCTTGGGTTTCTCGGAAGTGCGCTGGGGGGTCTCTTTGGGTTTCTTGGCGAAGATCGCAAAGCCAGGGCTATTGAAGAGGCCGCTCGAGCCCAGGTTCAGACCTCGCGGAACCTGGTGGACGGGGCCATTGCCCAGTGGGCCGAGCTGCGCCGGGCGGAGGAAGCCAAAGCCGCAGCCCAGCGTGACCTGGGCTACTGGCAGGAGGACACCCAGCGCACCCGCATCTACTACAACTACCAGGCCGCTCGTTCAGGCCAGGCCGCGCTGTTATTGGTTACCGGCGCGGGCCTGCTCGGCGTGATTCTGTGGAGGTTGGGGCGTGAAGCCGATTGAGGTATTCGCTGTTGTGGGCGCCGGAGGCCTGGCCGCCTTTGGGCTGTACACCTACGCCAGGAGCCGGCCCAAAGCGGAAGAGACGGTGCCCGGCATCCCGCCCCAGGTGCCCACCCACCCCGGTGTTTCAGGGCAGGAGCGCACCAGTTTGTGCCAGGTGCTCACCGGATACCGCTCCAAATTGAAAGAGTACGAAGACCTGCGGGCCGATGCCGAAAAAAAGATGCGCGACCTGGAAAGCCTGGCCCAGGGCAACTGCCGCAGTTACGCCCAGGATCCCACCTTCCAGTACCACTGCAACGGCTTTCCAATATGCGGTATCAACGAATGGTGGACAGTAAGCGGCACCCAGACCAACCAGGACGCCTACAACGCCTGCATGACCTTCCTGCAGGCCGGGGGTGGCCTCGAGCAGCGCAAACACCCCAAAAAAGAAGGCAGCTCCTGGGACGATACCTGGGCGGACATTGACCGCATCAACAGCCAGATCGGGGCCGCCTATAACCAGGTGCAGAATCTGCGCAACCAGTACCAGGAGGCCCAGCGCCAGGCGGAAGAAGCGCGGCAGCAGATCAACAACCTGCGCCGCCGGATTGCTGATCTGGAAGCCCAGGGGGTGTTTTGCTGATGGAATTCCTGGACGCCGTGGACAAGGGCCTGGGGGTGGTGGCCTTTCTGGCTTTTCTGAAGCTGGTCTTCAGCGATCTGCAGGAGATAAAAGCGGCCATGAGGCAGATAGAAAAACACCTGGCGATCCAGGTTGAGCTATCGGCCCAGGCCAGGGCCAGGAAAAAAGAAGAGGTGCGAAATGGACGCTAAAACCCTTGTTTTGCTTGCGGTGGGAGGTGTGCTGGTGTACTTCGGCTGGAAGGCCCTGGGCCAGCCCCAGGCGCAGACCGACCCGGCCGAACCAGACAACCAGCAGCAAGAGCAGCCCGGCTCCGGCTGGAACGACGGATGGAACCCCGACTATCAGAACCCCGGCGGGGGTGCACCGGGCTTTGGCTACGGCTCGTTCAGCAACCCCTGCGCGATCTTCCCAAGCCTCTGCCGCCCTTCGACGCCGCTTGGAGGGTATGAGATATGAACTGGGTCTGGTGGCTGGTGGGCGGTCTGGGCGTGGCCGGTGTGGGGCTATATGTCGCTTCCCAGGCTGGGACGCAACCACCACCTCAAGCTCAACAACCGCCTCAAACTACTTCGCCCCCAACCCCTGCTGGTGATACAGGCTATATCACCTGCATGGCAGCCTGGCCCTGTGCGGATGGTTCTACCCA
>DAIUDO010000107.1:6193-7475 GCA_036845585.1 Meiothermus sp.
ATACAGGCTATATCACCTGCATGGCAGCCTGGCCCTGTGCGGATGGTTCTACCCAATCCGGCTGCAGCGCACAGGCAGCCTGCGCCAACCACGGGGGGCCGGCTACGGCGGGCAGAATAGCCATCGTTGAAAGAAAAAGCGATCTTGCTTGGAACCAAACAGAACAAACCCCGATTAGTGATACAGGCTATATCACCTGCATGGCAGCCTGGCCCTGTGCGGATGGTTCTACCCAGTCCGGCTGCAGCGCACAGGCGGCCTGCGCCAACCACGGGGGGCCGGCTACGGCGGGCAGAATAGCCATTGCCTACGATAGCGACCTTGCTTGGAACCAAACAGAACAAACCCCGATTTGGGATCGCATCTAGGGGGATAGGGTGAACTGGACTGACTTTATACCATCTGGAAACCTATGGATCGTCTGGCTGCTCCAGGCCAGCTTAGCCGTAGGCGTAATAACCTTGTTTGCTGGCGGTTTGATAGCGCTCCTTGGGAAGATTCCCATAGTGGGGCCAATCCTGGCGGGGATCGTGCGCATCATCGCCGGGAACTACGAGCGCTGGCTGTCGGAGCGCGTTCCCAAACTGGCCGAGCAGGTGGTGCTCAGCGTTGAGGAACGGTATCGCAAAAGTAACCTTTCCTTTGAAGAACGGGCCCAGACCAAGCTGGAGGAGGCCATCTCTGCCTTGCAGCAGATGGCCCCAGGCCTGGGCCGCGATATCGCCCAGCGGCAGGTAGAGGCCGCGCTATCGCGCATTCGGGCTACCGGGATGGAGCAGAAAGCAGGAGGTGCAAAGTGAACTTTCAGGACGGCGTGCAGGTGGGCGCTGGCTTTGTGGTAGGCGCAGCGCTGGTCTGGTTGGGGATTAACCTGATCTTGGCGATTCTGGGGGCCCTCATTGGACGAGATGGCAGCAGCAACCAATAGCGGAACAAACCTCTGGCAGGCCTACAAGCAGGGGGTGGGGGTGGGCCTGGGGCTCCTCACGGTCTACGCCCTGGCCCTGCTCATCCTGGCCCTGCTAGTTCGGCAAAGCATAGGCAATTTGCCCACCCAGCCCCCGCAGGAAGGAGGCCCTACTAAATGTTCAACCTCTTGGGCATGAAACCGGAAGAAATCATCACCCAGGCCCAGGGCGCGGTGAAGGCCCTGGAAGAAAGGCTGGCCTGCCTGGAGGACAGGCTGGCGGCCATCCAGCGCACCCTGGAGTACGAGTACGGGCGGCCCCGGCGGGACGTGGCCGGGCACGACCCGGCCCGGCTGCCCCTGATCTCCCAGATT
>DAIUDO010000108.1:0-7431 GCA_036845585.1 Meiothermus sp.
GCGGGGCTGGCGGGCGCTCGAGGGGTTGGAGCCAGGGTTCGAACTGGAGTTGGGATTCTGGTTATTCCCGTTGTTGCCGCCTGCGTTGTTGCTGTTGCCACCACTGTTTCCGCCTGCGTTGTTGCTGTTGCCGCCGCTATTGCCGTTGCCATTTCCCCCGCCATTGCCATTCCCGTTGCCGTTGCCGCCCCCGTTGCCATTACCACGCTGCACGATGACCGGTGCATCGGGCGCGAGGTCTGGCTGGCTGCTGGTTTTGGTTCGGGTAGCCAGCACAGGGGGGGGCAGCAGGGCCAAGGCAGCCCACAGCAGAAGTATTGCGCGCAGGCTAGACACGCTTCACCTCGAGCCTGGGGAGGCTCAGAATGGCCTCCAGACCCCCACCGCTGCGGTTACGAAACTCGAGGCGGCCCCCCAGCAGGGTCGTGATGTGCCGGGCAAGGGCCAGGCCCAGCCCCATCCCTTCGACCCTGGGCTGTATACGTAAGAAAGGATCGCCCAGGCGTTGCAATAACTCCTCGGGCACCCCTGCGCCCTGGTCTTGGATGTGGATATGGATCATGGCATCCGACCTGACTTGTACCAGCACTGGCCCTTGGCTAAACTTGAGCGCATTGCCCACCAGGTTGCCCAGAGCCTGTTGCAGGAGCTCCTCATAACCCAGCACCTGAGCTTCCAGGTCTCCTTCAAGCGTAATACGCAAACGCTCTTCTGGGGTGCAGCTATGTACTACAGATCGTAACGTTAAGCCAATCTCAACTGGCTGGGGGTCGTTTTGCGGGCTGCGGGTCAGGGCCAGCAAACCAGCTAGCAGACGCTCCAGACGCTCCAGGCTGCCCTTGATGGCGGGCAGCGACTCCTCCGGGGGTAGCAGGCCCCGCTCGAGGGCCTCCACCTGTGCCCGCAGCGTGGCCAACGGCGTGCGCAGCTCGTGCGAGGTGTAACGGGAAAAATTACGCTCACGCTCCAAAAACCCTTCCACTGCCCGGGTCATACGGTTGAAGCTTTCAGCCAGATCGGAGAGCTCGTCCCGGCCAGGCGGCACCGGAACCGGCTGGGGGAAGCGTTGCTGGGCGATGGCATGAGCCGCTTCGGTCAGGTGGCGCACGGGACGCATCAGATAGCCAAAAAGCAAGTATGCTGCAATCAGGGCCAGGAGCAGCGAGAGCGGCAGAGCCAGCAGTTCAGTTCGCCAGAAGGCCTGCAGGGCTTCGCTCTGGTTACGGGTCTCGAGGGCAGCCTGGAGCACAAACCCTTGCTCCAGGGAGCGCTCCGTTTTGAGCCATCCTGCCGCCTCGGTAGGAAAGCGGCCCCCAATTTCCAGAAACACCTGGTCGCCCCGCATCACCCGAAACCGGCTGCTCCCCAGCTCGGCCAGTTTGGGCAGGCGACTCGGGTCGAGCAGGGCTTTCTCTTGGTCAAGCACCAGAGCTTGTTCCACTGCACTGGTCACGGACTCGAGATCCTGCCTGGCTTCCCGGCCCAGGGTGTCCTGGAAGCGCAAAAACCCCAGCCCCCCCACCAGCAAAGCTGTCAGCACTACTACAGCCGACAAACTGAGCATTAGGCGGCTGCGAAACCCTCCCAGCAGCGCCCGGCCCTGAGGTCTAGGCAGGGCCACCGGGATGGCTTGAACTGTTTTGCGCCTCAGTGCTCGCATGGGTCAAACTCCCAATGTATAGCCCCCCGGCAGGGTGGCTATTACATTCTCACCCAACTTTTCCCTCAAACGATGTACATATACCCGCAAAATACGATGGCCCGACTCGGTATCGGGAAATATCTTTTCCAGCAGCTCATCCACCCCAAATACCCGCTCAGGGTGCAGAGCCAGGCGCTCCAACAAAGCAAATTCCTTGTCTGATAGCGAAACCAGCTTCTGGTTCCAGAACACCTTGCGGCTGGTAAACTCCACGCGAAGTGGGCCTCGCTCGAGGATGGTCTGGCGGGTGGTGCCCCCTCGCCGAAGCAAAGCCCGCACCCGTGCTAGAAATTCCTCCAGCGAAAAGGGCTTCACCAGATAATCGTCGCCCCCCAGATCCAGCCCTTGTATCCTGTCCTCCACGGTATCGCGGGCAGTCAAAAACAGAATGGCCCCACCAAACCCCCCCTGGCGGAGTTGCTGGGCAAAGCGAAACCCCGCATCGTCCCCCTCCGGCAGCATCACATCCAGGGCGATCAAATCCGGATCGTGATCGTCCAGATGGGCTTGAGCCTGGGCGGTGCTACCGGCCCACTCCACCTCGTAGCGTTCACGGCGCAGTAAGGCCATCAATGGTCCAGCCAGCCCAACTTCATCTTCTACCAGAAGAATTCTCATGGCTTATTACTCGATTCTAACGCTCAAGGCGGTTTTCACAGAAGTGGCCCCGCTATACCCCGGCTTGAGGGCAGGGAGCGTGTCTGATACCGGATTCAAAAAGATACCCTTGAAAAACTTTGGCGGTTTGGTTGCACCGCATGCGGTGCAACTAGAATCCTAGAGCACACCCACCCCCCCTACCGTCGACGAAACTAGCGTCTCCCTATGGCGGGGTTAGTTTGCCACCATCCAGTGACCAACTGATCGAACCTGATATGAAAATCCCGACCGGCTGAGCCCCCGTGTATAAAAACGCTAACCTTCTAGCAACTCACCCGCGGGCCCAAGCGCAGGCCACAACCGTAGCAGGACACCCTGCACGGATTTACTCAGTCCTTGAAAAGGCTGTCAAATGCGCTTTGGCTGCTATTCTTGGGCTTGAGCCGAAAGAGGTCGTTCTTGAGCTCGAGCAGGCCCTCTTTGAGCAAGCGCTCGAGGGTTCGCTGAAGCTCATCCTTGGATAGGGCTTCGCCTTCCTCGTCCAGCCAGCGCATGATTTCCCTTTCGCTGGCATGACGCAGTGCTTCAACGGCTTTGAGAACCCAGCCCCGGGTGTCCATACTTGAATATAACCTCTCATGCCCGATTCAAAAAGATAATCTTCCAAATCAAAAACTTTAGTGGCTTGGTTGTGCCGCGCGCGGCACAACTAGAGCCCAGCCTACCCCTCCCTCCGGTCGGCGAAACAAGCTTACCCCCTCGCTGTGCTCGGCGAAGAAAGCGTATCGCCGAAATCCATATCTCGGTGAAGAAAGCGTAACAGCGAAACCAGCATCTACCTTCGGTCGAATCAGAGAAGGTTTTAAAACCGTCTAAGAGACCAACCTCCCAAGCATGAGTCAGGTCGTTGCGGTGTAGATTAGGGTTTCTGAGGTCCCCGGCAGCAGTTCGTAATCCCGGTTGAGCCTGCGGTTGAAGCTGTGCTCCACCCCCCACCTTCTCATGCCCTCGAGTCTCCTCAAGTAGTTCCTCAACATGCCGCTAAACTGTGTGCAGGCCGCTGCACCGCCTGTACTGTCCCGTCGAACTGACGCCTGCGCACAGCTTCAGTGAACACATGGCGGAAGCTCCTTTGGTCAACCGAGGTTACCCTTCCGCCCTCAGCATCGGTGCTGTGAGTGGGCCGCACCACGCCCCTAAGTATCACCCTCAGATGCCTTGAGCGCCCCAGGATCTTCTTTCCGCGTCGTACCTTTTCGCTGGTTTTCTCGCTCTGGCTGCCCAAGCTCCCCATGTTCGTACCGCTTTGATGCGGGCCTCCTCGCGTAAGGCGGTATGCAGTTGTTCGATAACACCGCTCTTTCGCCACAGCCTGAAGTAGGGATAAACCGTTTTCCAGTACGGCAGGTCGCTGGACCTCCTGCGCTCGTGCCTCCTCGGTGGATGTAGAGAATACCGCCGGGGCCTCCCGCCCGCTATGCTCCTTTGGCCATCAGGGGAACTGCGAGGGCCTGGGCATCAAAGGTTCGTGCATCGCCCACACCTTGTCCGAAAGATAGCTAGGGCTGCGGCTTTCTCTGGGTTCCATGGACGATTGTGCAGTCTGACAAGGTTTAGGACAGTCTCTGAGACGTTCCCCCGAGTTGTGTCGCACCATGCGGCTCGCTCCTGGGGGAGGTGAGAGCATCCACAAAACGTGCAATGAGGCAAGTTTATGGGCTAACATATTGACAGATTTAGATTTATAAATGTATTATCGGCCCATGAATTCGGTTGTCATGTATCGAGGTGCAGATTTTATGGAAAGCCAGCTGGAGGCAGCAGCCTGGGTTTTCAAGGCCCTCTCCGACCCAACCCGGCTCAAGATTCTGGCTCACCTAGCCCACAACCCCGATGGGGCCTGCTGTGGCCCTGAACCGGGGGTATGTGCCTGCGATCTGGAAACTGTGACCGGTCTTGCCCAGCCTACTGTGTCGCATCACATGAAATGCCTGATCTCAGCCCATCTCGTCAGAGGGGACAAACGCGGCAAGTGGATGTACTACCAGATTGACCCCAAGGGTTTCGACGTGGTGAAAGCCTTTTTACCCACCATTGGCGGGTAACTTCACGTTTGACAAGGAGGAATGCATGATAACCCGGGAACTGCTAGAGACCCTGGCCACGTACCAGGACAAGCCGCTGGTCTTCGAGTATGCCAACGGCCTGCAGATCGCAGCAGGCTACCATGTCACTGAGGTGATGAACGTCACCTACGAAAGTATGGATTGCGGTGGGCAGGCCAACTTCTGGCGCGAGACTGTGGTGCAACTTATGGGGCCAGGCCCCAAGGACACACCCGAGTTCATGACAGCACAAAAGTTCCTTGGCATCTACAACCAGGTCGCGGCTTCGGTGCCGGTACGGGGGGAGTCGGAAATCCGCTTCGAATACGGCAGTGCGGCACTTCCCGCTATCCAATACCGAGTAGGTCAGATTGCCCTCGAGGGCGACCATCTAGTGGTACGCTTGACCCCTCCCAGCGTAAGCTGTAAAGCCAATAACCGGGCTTCTGCAGGCTGTTGCACCCCTCTTTTGGAAGTGGCAGCCCCGGCGACTGGTTGCTGTCAAACTGCGCCCGGGCTATAAGCTAAGAGAATCATGATTACCTACTGCACTGCTACTTCCGGCGATCTACCCGAAGTGATGGCACTGCTGGACGCCGCCCATTTGCCCCAAGCAGGTCTGGAAGAACACATTCTAAACTTCATGCTGGCCCTCGACGGCGAAAAAGTGATCGGGTGCGCCGGCCTAGAAGTGCATCAGGACATTGGTTTGTTGCGTTCAGTTGCGGTAGAACCGAACTATCGCACCCAAGGCATTGGAGCCAAGTTAACTGAGGGTATTATCGAACTAGCCCGGCACAAAAACCTGACCTCGATCTCACTGCTAACCGAAACAGCCCAAGATTACTTTCATCGCTTCGGCTTTGTACAAGTCCAGCGCTCAGAGCTGCCGGTTGCCCTAAGCGATTCGGAAGAGCTTAGAGGTACTTGTCCCGAAACCGCTGTTGCGATGACCCTCCACCTCGCATACTCCCCAAAACAGCCCGAAGCCTAGAGCGGTTCTCGGAAAGAATGCTGCGGTCTTCGAGAGCCAATGGTTGAACAGGGCTTGCTTTTGTCGCTGGGTGTAGCTGCAAGAATTCAGAGAACCACGATAAGGCCAACTGCTCCAAGCCATAAGCCAGACAACCTCAAGATCTTTGATTCTCGCTTTAGCACGTGACCCCCGACTCTCAACGCTCCTCGAGCTGCCATTTTTGCCATAGATGGGAGCCTCAAGCCAACCACTAGCCAGCTTATGGCCTATCCTTCCCGTTCCTATACTTCTTATTACGGCTGGTGCATTGCCTGGGCGCTGGCCCTCACCCAGACCATTGGCTTTGGCGTGCTCCACTACGCCTTTGGGGTTTTCGTAAAGCCCATGGAGGCCGAACTGGGTTGGAGCCGTGCCGAGACTTCGGCGGCTTTCTCGCTGGCCTTGATGGTCTCTGGACTGGCGGCCATTCCGGTGGGACGCTGGTTCGATCGGCATGGGGCCAGGGCCCTCATGACCGCGGGTTCGGCCTGGGGAGCACTCCTGGTCTGGGGTTGGGCCCAGGTGCAAAACCTCACAGCGTTCTATCTGCTCTGGGCAGGTCTGGGCTTGGCCATGGCCATGGTGCTCTACGAGGTGGCCTTCGCGGTGCTGGCGGTCTGGTTTCGTCGCTACCGTCCCAGAGCTATGCTGGTGGTCACGCTGGTAGCTGGGCTGGCCAGCACTATTTTTGTGCCGCTTTGCACCTGGCTCGTGCAGGCGGTGGGTTGGCGAAGCGCCCTGGAAATCCTGGCGCTGATTCTTGCCAGCACCATTCCGCTTCATGCGCTGGTGTTGCGCCGCCATCCGAACGATTTGGGGCAGGCACCCGACGGGGAGACCTTCGAAACGAATCCGGCCTATTCAGGGGCCCCCGAGCCCAACACCAGTACCAAAGAAGCCTTGCGCCAGCCCACCTTCTGGTGGCTCTCGCTGGGATTTGCCCTTTCCAGGGCCACCAGCATCGCCCTCACGGCCCATCTGGTGCCTATGCTGACCGAGAGAGGCCATGCCCCCGCACTGGTGGCAACGGCTGCCGGACTGGTAGGCGTCGTGCAGTTGGCAGGCCGCCTGATCTACACTCCATTCAGCGAAAAAGTTTCCGTCTTCAAGCTGAGCGCCATCTTTCTGAGCTTTTACACCCTGGGCTTGCTCAGCTTGCTGGCTTTGCCGGAGGGTCTGGGCTTGTGGGCATTTGTAGTGTTCTTTGGGCTGGCCAATGGTTCCATCTCGCTAGCCAAACCCGCTCTGATTGCCGAAACTTTCGGGGCCAAACACTACGGCAGCATTAGCGGCAGCATGGCCTCCATCGTCGCGGTAGCTCAGACCTTGGCCCCTTTTGCCGCAGGTGCATTGCACCAACTGTCTGGCGGCTACAACACAGTACTGTCGGCTTTTGCCGCTCTGGCAGCCATCTCGGCACTGGCCATTGCCTTGGCCCAACCAAAACCGACCAAGACCACCCAGGGCCTCTGACCCTGTTTTGCTGGCACTCCAGCCTGACAGTCCGCTGACATTGGTATGACTTTGGGGGGATAATTTTTCGTGGTGCGCATCCTGGTGCTCTGTACCCACAACTCTGCCCGCAGCCAGATGGCCGAAGGGTGGCTTCGTTACTGGGCCCTTAAGTTGGATTTTCCCTGCGAAATCTGCTCTGCGGGCACCGAAAAAACCTTTGTAAAACCGGATGCCATTGCAGTCATGCAGGAAGTGGGCATTGACCTGACCAGCCACACCTCTAAAACCCTTTACGATCTGCCCGACCCGTGGAATTTCGATCTGGTGCTCACCGTCTGCGACGCCGCCGCCGAGAACTGTCCGGCTTATCCAGGCAAAACCCGCAAACTTCATGTTGCCTTCCCCGACCCTTCGGGCAAGAGCCGGGAGAAATGGCGCAAAGTGCGCGATGCGCTGGGCAGGATGAGCGAGTCGCTGATGTCTACGCTCAAACAGGGCGGGGAGCCCAGCGAGGCTCTGCTGACCACGGCCGCAGGTCTGACCACCAACGCGCA
>DAIUDO010000109.1:0-2961 GCA_036845585.1 Meiothermus sp.
GCGAAACAAGCGACTCCCTTCGGTCGGGTTAGTTCGTGAGCGTTCGGTGCCGAGCTAATCGAAGGACTACACCCAGCTCACCGCTCCGAAGGTATCCTCGCGACGGGGGCTGGTGGAGAACATCACCACCGGCGTCTCGGTGTACGACTCAATCAGCTCGATGAAGCGCTTGACGCTGGCCGGCAACTGCTCGCGGCTGTGGATGCCCGAAAGGTCGCCCCAACCCGGTAGCTCTTCGTACCTAACAGTGCCGTCGGGGCGGTGCTCGATTCCAATCTTCACGGTTTTGAAGTCGGAGAGCACATCCAGTTTGGTCAGCACCAGGCCATCGAAGCCGTTGACCTCGCAGGCGTACTTGAGCAGCACCAGGTCGAGCCAGCCGGTGCGCCGGGCGCGTCCAGTGGTTACACCAAATTCACCGCCCTTCTGCCGAAGGAATTCGTCTTCTTGGCCATGCAACTCGGTCGGGAAAGGACCATTGCCCACCCGGGTAGCGTAGGCCTTGGCCACGCCGTAGACCTTGTTGATGGCCTTGTGGTTGACCCCGGCCCCCACGATGATGCCACCCACAGTGGGGTGCGAGCTGGTCACGTAAGGGTAGTCGCCGTAGTTGAGGTCAAGAAGGGTGGCCTGGGCCCCCTCGAAGAGCACCCTTTTGCCGTGCTTGATGGCCTCGCGCAGCAGGCTCCCTGTGTCGGTGACATAGGGAGCAAGAATTTCACGCATCCTGTGTAAGTCGGCCAGGGCCTTTTCGGGAGTATCCCAGCCAGCCTCGCGGGTGGAGTTGGGCTTCTCGGTGAGCAGGGTTTCAACGCGTTCACGCAGCACCTGATCGCTCAGCAGGTCTCCAGCCCGGATGCCCACTCGCCGTGCGCGGTCGGAGTAGGCCGGCCCGATGCCACGCTTGGTGGTGCCCACGAAATTGTTACGGGCCTCCACTGCTTTGTGGTGCGGCAGCACCAGATGGGCTTTATCCGAAACCAGTACTTTAGGCTGCAAGCCTTCGGCGTGGATGTTTTGCATCTCCTCGGCGAAGCGGAAGGCATCGATGACCATGCCATCACCCAGAATGTTCGTGGCTTGGGGGTGGATAACCCCGGTGGGCATCAGGTTTAGCTTGAAAGTTTTGCCCTGGGCCACCACAGTATGGCCTGCATTGGCCCCACCCTGGTAACGCACCACAAAGTCGGCATCCTCGGCGAGGGCGTCGGTGACCTTGCCCTTTCCTTCGTCGCCCCACTGGGCTCCAATGATCGCAATTCCTGGCACGCTATATAGCCTAAAGCCCAAAGTCAAAAGCGGAAAGCCACCCCCTGGGAGAAACTAAACAGCTGAAAGATGTGGCTTTGGCAATTGGCCGGGGTTTTGAGGGCTAGAGGATTGGGGGTAGACCGAAGGTATGTGCCAGCCCGACCGTTCAGGGTTTGTAGCGGATCATAGGCACCCACTCTTCGCTGCTGCCCGCATTAGGGTTCTCGCTGGGGTTGTTGGTGGAGAAGACCTGTCCCTGGCGGTTGACCCAGTGGTAGGTGTGCTGGTTGGAGAGTTCGACCAACTTTGAATCGTACGGATTGATAAAGGTTTCCACGCCACCAAGATTTTCGCGGAAATAGAAGTTATTTTTCTCCTGAATCTGGTCGCGGTGAGCAACGACGGACTGCCAGGTTTGCTGTGACCATTCGCGGTATTCCTGGGCTTGCTGCCTGAGTGCTATAGAATTTTGCAGGCTTTGCATCATCATTGCACTGGCCCCAAAGGCTGCACTGTGGGTTGGGACAATCTGGTCGGCTATCTGGGGCAGCCAGCGGGCATATCCTGCCCATTGCACCTCTTGGGCGGCTGCGCAGGTGATGACCATGGTGCAACTGTCGTAACCCGAGGCCACGCTGCACTTGGCAATACCACGGCAGGGCATTCCACTGACATTGTAGGCGAGATGAAACACCCAGGCCCCTTGCATCCCCATTGCGGGCTGGGCGGGTTGGGGCTGGCCCAAACTTAGACCGGGAAACTGCGGGGCAAGCCGCTCGTACACGTATTGCATGGGGTTGTAGCCGATGGGCAGCCCTGCATTGCCCACCATGATGGTCAGGGCGGCCTTGTCGGGAGCGACCAGGACAACCGCGAAATTCCCATCCTCGGCCACCCCCCAGCCCCTGGGAAGGGCATAGCGGAAAAACTGCCCCTGCCGAACCTCAACTCCGGTATCCTCGTGCATAGTGGCGTCTCCTTTGTGCCGTACTAGTTCATCAGGATACGCCAGGATGGAGGACAAAGCGATCTTTTATCGCAACACCACCCGGCAGCTACTCTGGCCGCGGCTGCCCTGCAGGTTCTGGCTGTAGAGGTTGGCCTCGCCGCGAAGCACACCGTCCACAGCGTTTTGGAACTGGTCGTCGAGCAGACAGGAGATGGTAGCCTGCCCCAAGGTCACATCCAGCCGCAGCGTGCGGCCCACATAGAACAGGCGGAAGTTCCAGTTAGGAGGCAGGTTTTCGCCGCTGCGGTTTTCCACAATTTTGGCACCGCCCGAGAGGCCGTCGCTCTCGGTTTTGCTGAAGCTGAGGTTCCAGGTGACGTTGAAGGTCTCGAGATGCCAGGTCTGGCCAACGGCTGGCTCCTTGCGGGCCTCGCGGAGCCAGACTGGGGCGGCCGTGCTGCCCGAGATACCTGCCGCAGCGCTGCCCAGCGTAGCCTGGCAGGGCACCCCGGCCAGCACCACCGTGCCCTTACCATCGGGCTGGATAAGGCAGGTAAAGGGGGAGGCGAAGCTCGAGGGGGTGGACGGGGCTTTAAAGTCGAACACCAGCACGTTTTTGTAGTTGGTGCCGGGAAGGGTCTCGGCAAAGTAGGCTACCTGGGCGTTGCGGGTATCGACCCCCTGGGCCAGGGCCTCGAAGACCCCGTTCTGGGCGCCTGCTAGCCGCACGTTCCAGGCGAAGCGCTGGCCCTGGGCCTCAA
>DAIUDO010000109.1:3061-7366 GCA_036845585.1 Meiothermus sp.
GAGGTTTAACGAAGGAGTTCACGCTTGAGAAAAGGAGGTAACGAGCAAAAGACATGGCGAGATGGCCGAGGCCATCCGATGGTGTCTGTTTCCCGGCAGGGGTTGCGAAATCAATCCCGTACAGAACGAACCCTGGTGGTATACCCTAAATGCTCTGATAACGCACCGCACATTATGCGGACATTGCCAGCATGGGATTCACACCGGGAGTTTCGCTGCCAGGCCACGGCCCCGCTCAGATCGATTCCATCGGGTAGGACGCCGTCGAGCGTGCGACCGGCGAGGGCTGATTGCCTGGACCCCAAGGGGATTTGCAAGGAGCGTTTACATGAATAAAGCGGGAGGACCAATCCAACTCAAACTCTGGGGACCGGCCCGGCTCGAATACCAGGGCCGCGAGCTAAAGCTTCAGCGCAAGGGTTTGGCCATTCTTTATTACCTGGCCCTCGAGGGGGCAACCCGCCGCGAGGTACTGGCCGACCTGCTTTGGGGCCACACTGCCGCCTCGCAAAACCTGCGGGTCGAACTGCACCGCCTGAGCCAGGCCTTGGCACCCCTGGGTTACACCCTATTCAAAGCAGGGGAAGACCCCCTCCAACTTCCACCCTTTGTGGCGCTGGATCGCACGCCTGCACCGGGCGCACCGATGGAAGGTCTGGAAGAACTCTCGGTGGAGTTTCGAGCCTGGCTCGAGGGCCAGCGTTCGCAACTCATGGCCAATAGTTCCGGTACCGTCGGGCGCGAACGGCTGGTGCAGGAGGTGGCCTCGCAGCTGACCTTGCCCTCGGTCCTGATCCTGATGGGTCGGCCCGGTTCGGGGCGCACCGCCTTTGCGCAAGCCCTGGCCAAAGCCTTGGGTATGCCCTTCCTGGAGGGCCCCCGTGGGGGCGGTAAGGCGCTGCACTACCTGCGCCCGCCCTACACCGATGTTTCGATGGAGCGCATTCTTACCGACCGCGACGGGCTATGGGTCGTCGAACGTTCCTCCTACGGCGAAGACCCCAAGCTGATCCTGGAACTGCGCAGCCACTATCCCGCCGAACGTACCCGCTACATCACCCTGCCGCCCCTATCGTGGGCGGAAGCCCGTGCTTCGATGCTCTCGAACCTACCTTTTGCTCAGGCAGCGCGGATGTTTTTGGCATCCGGTGGTTCACCCGGTCATCTGCGTGAACTGCTGGCCGTGCCTCATAACGGTGCGGAAATGCCCTTGCCCCAGCGGGTGCGGGCCCAGGTTCAGCTCGAGGCCCGTATGCTATCGCTGGAGGCCCGCCTGGCCCTGGAGCGGCTCTCGGTGCATCCCGGCCCCTACAGCCAGGGTTTGTTGGACGCGCTGGAGGCTACGCCCTACCTGGACGAGCTCGAGCGCCGGGGCTGGCTGGTCTATGTAGGGCAGTGGCAGTTTTCCGACGATGCCAGCCGCCGGGTCTTGTACCTGGGGCTGCAGCCCGGACGCCGCCAGCAATACCACCGCCAGGCTGCGCTGCAATGCGCCATGGAAGAACAGCGCATGGCCGAGGCCTACCACCGCCTGATGGCCGGTGACACCGCCGACTGGGGAACCTTCGTCAACACCCTGCCGGGCTGGACCCGCTACGGCCTCAAGGCCTGGTTGGGCATGAACGAAACCCTGCCGATGGGGCCGTGTGTGGGCGAGATGGCCAGGGGCAGCGAACTAGCACTGTTGGAAGAAGCCCGTTTCGGACAGGGCTTTGAAGTAGATGGTCGCCATGTGCGTTGGGTGCGTACCCCTTCGCAGGCCACCACCTCGGGCATCATGTGGGCCAGCCACGACGAAGCCTCGCTGCTGCATCTCAAGGGCCACGTCTACGTGGAAAACCCCCTGGGGGTGGGCATCTCGGGCCGTGCCGCGCCCCTCATGCTCGAAATTCAAGAACCCCGCGAAGCCCGGGTAATTTTCCTCCCTGGCATCCAGGCCGGTGCCCTGGCCGATAACGCCCTGCTGCTACCCTTGCAAGAGGAACTCGACATCTGGTTCCGGATTCCAGCAGGGGCCAGCATCCGCCTCACCAGCAGCGCCGAAAGCTGTTTGATTGATATAGAGGCCACATCCTTTCGCGTGGCCCCGCCAGCCCTGGCCCAGTCCGCACCGAAAGTAGAGGTATTCGAGTTTTTTCGTAGCGCGGTAGAAGCCGCGAGGAAATACTAAAAACCTCATACCCGATTCGGTTTATGCGCCACCATCCGGTGACGTACTAACCCGACCGAAGTTATCCGCGCAGCGGTGGGCGATACCGATTTATTGCATCACAGAAACGCCACACCGGTTGATTGCTCTGACGGAACGCCATGCCGCTCCTTGGAAAAGAGTCGTTTTTCTTAGCCGACCGATGGGGAGACGCGGGTTTCGCCGATACGATTTCTTGGCCTAGATGTAGGTTTCGCTAAGTGAAGCGAGGGGTGTGTAGCGGGGGTGATGCTGGTTTCGCCAACTGTAGGGAGGGGAGGGGTGTCCTCCAGGAACAAGAAGTTGGACGATGTACACATCTGGTTTGAAGGGTCATCTTTCCGACTTCGGCAAAAGGCGAGGTACGCTCTCTGTATCTGAAATAGCCTGATGCTAGCAGAACGAGTCGGAGGGCTTGGGGTTGGACAGTGCAAACCAAGGGCGCAACCTCAAGCCTACCCAGGTACCCAGCAATGCCATGCCCAGCCAGACCCAGCCATGCAGGCTAAACGAGGCCACCCCACCGATGTAGGCTCCGATGTTGCAGCCGTAAGCCAGACGAGCCCCGTAGCCCATCAAGAGGCCCCCCAGCACCGCGGCCAGGGCCACCTTCCAGCCTATGCGCGGGTTCCGACCGAAAACCCCTGCCAGCGATGAGCCGATGAGCGCGCCCAGCAAAATGCCCAGGTTGGTTAGGGCAGTCGGATGGCCCAGGGGCGAGAGCGCCAAAGGCGACTGGCCACTCCAGAAGCCCCAGAATGCCGGTTCAGCCAGGCCCAGGACTTCGACCGCTTGGGAGCCCCAAAGGGTCAGGCCATAGGTGACCCCCCAGGGTCGCCCACTCACATACAGCACCGCGGCGTTCAGCACCGCCAGCACCAGTGCTGCCACCCACAAGGGCCAGGTACCCCGCAGCAACCGGGCCCAACCCTGGACCACCTGCGGCTGGTACAGAGGCGGGGGCTGCCGCTTGCGCATAACCCACTCAGCCAGCAAGGCCACCCCTCCTACCAGGAGTAGAGTTAAGGCCAGCGCTCCTCCCAGGCCAAAACGTGATGCCAGAGAGATAGGGGGCAGCCCCCCCTGGGCCGTCCAGAACTCGAGATGCCAAGCCCCTACCACCGAGCCCGCAATAAAGCTTGCCAGGGCAGCCAAACCCAGCAAACCGCCGCTGCCGCTGGCGTACAGCGTACCGGAGGCACACCCACCGGCGAGCTGCATCCCCACCCCGAACAAAAAAGCACCTACCAGCAGGCCAGGGCCGATGGGTGCCAGGTAGCCGCTCAGGGTTTGCCCCCCCAGTCCCTGGCCCAGGGCAAACAGCCAAGCAAAGAGGGTGGCTGTGCAGGCCAAAAGCAGCATATGGGCTTGCAAGGCCCGCCCCTGCCCTACGCTAACCAGCTGGCGGAACGCCGAAGCGAAACCAAATCGGGCGTGGAACAGGGCAACGCCAAGCCCTCCGCCCAGCAGCACCAGCAGACCCTGCGTAAACGGTAGCGAGGCGAACAACCAGCCCAGCCCCAGAAGACCCAGGGCCACCAGCACGTACTGGGGGCGTGGGCCCTTGTAGGCTGTGCTCGAGGGGGGTAGTGCTTCTGCAGTTTTGTGAAGTAACGACATGCTTCCTCCCTAATAGCAACCTCCGCTGCTCGTGGCAGCCATGGGGGTCAAGCTAACATAGATTACAAGTTTTGTAAACTATGTATTTCAGTCACCGCTAAGCAAGTCTGGTTATATCGAGATATGGCCGGAATTTTCGTACAACCTGCCTACAGAGTTGAAATGCCGGTCACGGCCCCTTGAAGATTGGTAGGGAAACGTGCCAGGTATCTTCAGATCGATTCGGAGGGTACTGAGCGATTTCCAGAAACAGGCGGCCTAGCGGCCTGGGCAGTGCTGACGACCCTACAACGCATCGAGAGCACCCCACTAATGAAAAGACAGCGTAGGACTTCTTTGTTGCAACAGGCCAGATCTGGTTTTTGGAGGAATCAAAAAGGTGTTTTTTTTTAGCCGCACAATTGAATACCCGGGCAGCCCTGGGCTTGACTCAAGGTGAGATTGGCGAGCAGGTTTCTTTACTAGAACCGTTTACGGCTTCAGTCTAGAACCTGCCC
>DAIUDO010000110.1:0-3348 GCA_036845585.1 Meiothermus sp.
CCTGGCTCATTTGTGTGGCGGCGTTGTTAAATAGAGCCATGAAGATTTACACTAAAACCGGTGACCAGGGCGAGACCGGTTTGTATGGGGCCGACCGGGTGGGCAAAGACCACCCCCGGGTCGAAGCCTATGGCACCGTGGACGAAGCCAACAGCGCCATCGGCCTGGCCCGGGCAGCCCTGCCTTCGGTGCATGCTGACATGCACGCCGACCTCGAGTACCTCCAGAACGCCCTATTCGACCTAGGGGCCGACCTTGCTACCCGCCCCGGCGGCCCCTACGAGCGCAATCTGGCCCGCATGGATGGCCAGGACGTGGAAAAGCTGGAAGCCCTGATTGACCGCTACCAGGAAGAAGCCCCTCCATTCACCGGCTTCATCCACCCTGGCGGGCACCCCGCCGCTGCAGCCTTACACCTAGCCCGCACCATAACCCGCCGGGCCGAGCGCCGGGTGGTCGAGCTGATGCGCCACGAGGAGGTGAACCTCGAGGCCATGCGCTTTCTCAACCGGTTGTCGGATCTGCTTTTCACCCTGGCCCGTGCCGTAAACCGGCGCGAGGGGTTTTCCGAGGAGAGGTGGCTGGTCAAGAAGCGCCGCTAGCCTGTGGTGCCTGCCGTCTGCAAACGTACTGCCCATGCGACTGGTTAGCCTGACCTGCTCCAACACCGAGATCGTCTGGGCCCTGGGCTGCCTGGAGCAGCTGGTGGGCGTGGATAGCCACTCAGACTTTCCCGCCGAGGTAGCCCAGATTCCCCGGGTGGGGCCAGACCTGCAGATTGACCTGGACAAGGTGCAGGCCCTGAAGCCCGACCTGGTGCTGGCCAGCCTGAGCGTGCCGGGGATGGAGCGGGTGGTGGAGGGCCTGGCCCAGCGGCGAATCCCCCACGTGGTGCTCGACCCCCAGACCTTACAGGACGTCTTCGACGATATAACCCGAGTGGCTGGCCTGCTGGGGGTGGAGCAGCAAGGCCGGCACGTGGTGCGGGCCATGCGCTGGGTGATTGCCCAGGCCAGGGGCTCGCTGCCGAACTGGGTGCGCCCCCCCAGGGTCATGGTGGAGTGGTGGCCCCGGCCCATCATCGCAGCGGGCCGGCACAGCTGGGTAACCCAGATGCTGCAGGTGCTGGGGGCCGAAAATGCCTTTGCGCACCTCGAGGTGCGCTCCAAACCCCTCACCCCCGCCGAGATCGAAGCAGCCCAGCCCGATCTGATTACTGTCTCGTGGTGTGGAGTGAAAAAACTACGCCCGGAGGTGGTTTTGGGCCGTAAGCTGGAGATTCCTGCACTTAAGAATGGGCAGGTGTTTGCCCTCGAGGAGGCCTATCTGGGCCGTCCGGGGCCGCGACTGGCCGAAGGGGTCCAAAAACTGGCCGAGCTGCTGCGAGGAGTGCCGGTCTGGCAGCAAAGGGCTGGCCGATGAATGCGCTCAAGATCGTGGCCCTTTGGGTCCGGCCCTCCACCGAAGAAGTACTCCCCGAGGCAAGCGCCCGGCTCGAGGGCATCCTGGCCGCTTTCGAGAAGGTCTTCCCCGAGTACGCAGGGGTGCTGGTGTTTAGCCAATCACCCCGTCCACCCCGGTACATTTTTGTTTATGTAAACCAGCACTGCAACGGGCTTCTGCCTCCGGCGGGGCAGTTTTTGCAGGAACGTCTGCGACAAGCATTTCCCGGCAGCGAGGTGCGCCCGTATGGCAAGATCTGGTGGGGCTGAAGCTTTGAACGAGTATCTATTTGAATCCGGTATGCTGCGCCGAAAAAACCGACCGAACCCCAACGCTCAATCGCCTGTAGGGCACAGGGTTGTGTCTGTAGTATCATTCTCGCCTACGGCCTGAACAGCGCAACAGTGCCCCCTTGCCGCAGGGTTCCACTCCCCACCGCCAATTGCGACCCATCGGGGGACCAGGCCAGGCCATACAGTGGCCGCACGAAGCCCGTAAGGGTCTGCAGCAACTGGCCTTGCGTATTCCACAGGCGAAGGGTTTTGTCCCAGCCCACGCTGGCCAGCCGGGTGCCATCGGGTGAGAAGGCCACCGCCCGGACGGCCTCGGTGTGGCCCCGCAGGGTATGTTGTAGAGCGCCGCTGCGAGCATCCCACAGCCTGAGGGTCTGGTCGTAGCTGGCGCTGACAAGCCAGCGCCCATCGGGACTCAAGGCCAGGCCGTAGATGCCGCTTGAGTGGGCCTTAAAGCGGCGCAGGCTCTGCACCCCTTCTGGACGCAAAACCCACCAGGCCAGGCTCTCATCGCTACTGCTGCTAATCAGGGTGCGGCCATCACGGCCCCAGACCAAACCGGTCAGGTGTGATTCGTGGGCACGGAACTCGAGCACCTTTCGCCCTCCCTGCCAGTCCCACACCTGCAGCAGCCGGTCGCGGCCCCCGCTGGCCAGCGCCCGGCCATCAGGGGCGAAGGCCAAAGCCCCTACCCCGTTGCCGTGGGGCCCTAGGGTTCGTACCAGACGGCCGTTGTCCACCTGGTACAAGCGGATGAAGCCATCGCGGCTGCCCGCAGCCAGGTGACGCCCATCGGGTGCAAAGGCCAGCGCGGTTATCTCCAGCGTTGCCTCGGTCAGCCGTCGCACCCGTCGCCCTGCGCGGCTCCACAGCCAGACCTCGCCCTCCCAGCCCCCGCTAGCCAGCAGGCCCCCAACGGGGCTGTAGGCCAGGGCTGTGACCGACGCAGCAGGCGGCTCGAGGGTCTGCAAGAGCTGCCCTGTCGCACTCCATAACCGGGCCCGCCCGTCGTCATGCCCGCTAAACAAGCGGTTTTGCGTAGCGGTCAGGCTCAACACCGGGCTACTCTGCAAATTGCGCAGAAGCTGGCCCTCGTTCCAGAAACTTATTTTACCGTCCTGACCAGCGCTTATGAGCACTCCATCATCACGCCAGCGCAAGGCGCTTACGGCCAGGCTGTGGGCTACATACTGCTTCTGAAAAACGCCTCTGGTGTCCCAAAGCTGAATCCGCCCTTCGCGGTCGCCGGTCGCCAGCCGCCCGTCCGGGCCGAAGGCCAGCGCCCGTACCGAAAGCCGTGCCAGCAGCGGCAGGCGTAGGTTGTTTTGGGGGTCCCACAGCAGCACGCCATCCAGGCCTCCCCCAGCCAGCAGGCCTTGGCGAGAGAAGTCCACGGCATAAATCCAGTTGCGCCCGGCGTTTTGTTTCTGGATTTGCCCTGTCGGCATCCATAACCGCAGTTCGCCGTCGGCGCTGCCGCTCACAATCCGCAGGCCATCTGGACTGAAGCGAGCCGACCAGACCTGGTCGCGATGCCCTTGCAGCACCCTTTTGGTCGTTCCGGTCTGGATACTCCAGAGCCGAAGGGTGGAGTCGGCGGCGCCGCTCAGCA
>DAIUDO010000110.1:3448-7359 GCA_036845585.1 Meiothermus sp.
GTTCCGGTCTGGATACTCCAGAGCCGAAGGGTGGAGTCGGCGGCGCCGCTCAGCAGGGTGCCATCCCCTGCAAAATCCAGGGCGTGTACGGTATCGGCGTGTCCGCTTAGGGTGCGTAGGAAGCGTCCGTCGGGGTGGTAAAGCTGCACATAAGCATCGGCCCCCACCGCCAGCACCCCACCGGGGCCCAGGGCAACGGCGCCCACCGGGGCGCGATGCCCGGCCAGAAGCTGTTCTGGTTGTTGTGCCAGGGCAACGGCCAGTACTGTAACCATCCAAACGAACCACTTCCCCATACTTACGGCGCTCCACCTACAGTTATACCTGGATTCAAAAAGACACAGGGCTGCAGACAAGCTGTAGGCCAGATATGGCTTTATAGCGGTCCGTAAGACGAAACCAATCGCCCATGTAGCCAGCAGATTGGTGTAGTCGTTCATGGCGGAGTTCATGGCAAGCGAAGCAGTTCCGTTGGAGGCCAGAAGCGCCTTGGTTCTGTTACACCGTTAGACACGTAGGGTCATCGGTGCTTGGATCAAGGCTGATTATCCTGATCGGGCACAGGCCCAAAGCCGAAGACACAGCCAGAAATGCCGAGTCTGGGGCGTTTGCCAGAGCAGCCTTCACCAGAAACACAGGAACTTGCAGATTCGTAACACAAACAGGCCGGGCCATCCGTACTCTCTCAAAAACCTGTTTGCGGCTATCGGTGAGTGCTGGAAGGTCCGACTGATTGCGGATGCAAACCGGGGCTACCCCGAAAAGAGCCCGCAGGCCTGGGAGCAGTTCATTCAGATACGGCAGCGTCGCTAATTCGGGCACGGAGAAACGCCGGGTATCACCGGTTGGCCGGCTTAATTCCCAACGCTTCCAGGGCCTTCTCGAGGGGTAGGTCGCGCCCGTTGTTGGCTAGCTGCTCGAGGGAGTTCTGCACCTCAAAGTCCGGGGTGGCTCGAGCCGGATAGGCGCTGCCATCGGCAAAGTAGGCTCGGTTGTAAGAGACGCTGAGGGCGCCACCATTAATCAGATTGAGCGGACGGGTTGTGGTGTTGCCGATACCCAGCGTAGCCACCCCCACCAGCGGCGCGAGCTTGGCTTTCTGGATGGCCGAGGCCAGATACTCGCCGCCCGAGGCGGTGTTTTCATCTATCAGCACAACCAGAGGCCCCCGCCAACGGGCCACAACAGGCAGGTTGGCACTTTCGCTCTGGCCGTTGCGGGTGATGGTGATCCGTCCGTCTCGGATGCGAAACTCGGTACGCTCGGTTCGGTAGCGGTCAACCAGCGCTACGTAAGGCTCGTCTAGGAAGGCCGCAGCCGCGTAGATCATTTCGTTGAGCAGGCCCCCGCTGTTGCCGCGCAGTTCCAGTATCAGGGCCCGAGCATTCTTCTGCTGGGCCTCGCGTACGAGTTCGTGCACCCGACGGCCCACCTGACCCTGGGCATCAAAGTCGGGAATTTTGAGCACCCCCACCCCATCGGGCCGGATGCGCAGCGAGGGGAAGCGGGCCAGATTTATTTCTCGCCCGGTGAGGGTAATCTCTAGGCGCTGACGCTCTGGCCCCCGCAGGATGGTAAGCACCACCGGGCGGCCCGACTGCACAGCCTGTACAAGAAACTGCGCAGCCTGGTTGTCGTCGGGCAGCTCACTCAGAGGGCGCCCATTCACAGCTATAATCCGGTCCCCGTAGGCCAGCCCGGCCTCGTCGGCGGGGCCGCCTTCGACCACGTCCACTATCAAGCGGTCGCGTGAGCCGGGGATAGGGAGGTGGGTTACGCCTATGCGCAGCGTGCGGGAGGGTGCATTGCCCTGACGGCTTTCGCGGGTTCCTCGCAGGGCTTCGGGGCTCAGGTAGTAGGTGTGGTTATCCTGTAGCTCACCGATCATGCGCTGAATAATGGGGACGGCTTGGTCGTAGGCACAGGTGTCTTTCTGGGGCGCACAGGTGCGATCTAGCTCGTTCTGGTATCGTGCTGTTAGCTCTTTTAGGTTGAGGGCAGCCGGGCCGTTGTAGTAGAACTCCACGTAGAAGCTGGCTTGATCGAAAAGGTCTTGTGCGGGCGAGGCCAGCGTGAGCGTGCCAAGCACCAGAGCCAGGGTTGTGAGCAGTTTGCGCATAACATCCACCTACCGCAGCATTTCCAGGGCGCGTTCCAGCGCCACATCACGCCCTGCAATCAGGGATTCTAGATCGTCTTCGACGGTTACATCCGGACTGATTTTCAAAGGGAAGGGTGTGCCGTCCAGGTGGCGCATCCGCAACGACGAGACGACGATAAACTCGCCGTTGAGCAAAGGCCCCTCGGCACTGCCCGACATGCCCAGAGCCCCTGCGGTGGGCTCACCTACCACCTTGGCCCGGCCCGCCGCTTGCAGGAAGTAGGCCAGCATCTCGGCGGAGTTGATGGTGTGGCGATTTACCAGCACGACCACCGGCAGTCGTGCCAGATAGGGCCTCTCTAGGACACTTTGTTCTTCTTTTTCGCCCCCTTCGGGTTGTACGTACAGCTTACCATTTTCCACGGTGTGGGTTTCGTCCTGCCCTTGAAAGCGGCGGTCGTAGATAAAGCCTCCCTTGCCAGTGAAAGCAGCCGCTGCCAGCAGGGCTTCGGAGTCGTAACCGGTGAGGGCGTCGCGCAGGTCTATAACCATACCCCGTGCGCCAGCTTGCTCGGCCTGACGGGCCGCATCGTGGACGCGCTGGGCCGTGGAGTAGTTGTCGGAGCTATAAAGGTGATATATGCGCAGGTAAGCGATACCGTTGTTGACCTCGAGCCGGGGTTGCATGGTGGCCTGGGCCACTCGAGGCGTCACGCTCACGCTGCGCACGTTGCCTCGGCGGCTATAACTCAGGTTAAAACCACTGCTGGAGGCTTCCGCCGTGGCGAGGCGGGAAAGGTTGGCAGGCTGTCCGGCGACCTGGGTGATCAGATCGCCCCGTCGCAGCCCGGCCTCAAAGGCGGGTTCGCCAGGAAAAGCCTCGCTCACGACCAGACCACGGGGTGTCTCACGCACCCAGACCCCAATGCGCGGGGCTGCTGGCCCCAAACCGGCCCCGTAGCGCTGGTCATCGATCAGCTGTTCACGGGTCATAAGCACTGTGAAAGGGTCGGCAATGTCCTGCACGATGCGGTTGATGACCTGCTTGGCTTTGTCGAAGCCGCACCGATTGCCCTCTGAGGCGCATAGCCGATCGAGCTGAGGCTGATACTGCTTTCGCAACTCGCGAAAGTTGGCCACTTTGGCCGGACCGTTGTAGTAAAAACCAATCAGGAAGGTGGCCTGATCGAAAAGGTCTTGTGCGGGAGAAGCCAGTGCTGGACCAACCAGCCCAAGCACCAGCACAGAGCTGGCCAAGACACGTCGTAGGGTCATGCTTCAATATAAGCAAGAAAATGTTAAGCGAATGGTAAACTGACTCAAAATAAGCAGGGCAGAAATTCAGCAGCCAGGTGTTACAGAGACCAAGTCATACAAACTTTTTACCGCACACCTGCAACACTTTCCTCTAGGGATGAACCCATCGGCTCGTGGCGGAGCTGAGGCTGAAGTCTACTTTGTGTGGTAAAAGTTTAGCTCTTCGCGCTATGGCTAGTTCGGCACCGAATGATGGCGAACTAGCCCGTCCGAAGGGAGATGCTTGTTTCGCCGACCGATAGGGAAGGGTGTGCTCTAGACTTCAAAAAGATATCTTCTGAACGCATTTGGCTTGAAAGTCAATCTTTTTGAATCCGCTATCACGAATCCCAGCAGTAAAAAAGAAGTCCCGTACATTTTCTTGACCTTTGGGGATCGCAGGTTTCTCCCCGAAACCCGAGCCACAAAGACCTTTTCTGGTGTGCTTGCCGGACGGTATGTGTCTACTCCAAAGCCTGTAGGGGGTTCCAACTCTGCCGGGTGGGGAATAATA
>DAIUDO010000111.1:0-4419 GCA_036845585.1 Meiothermus sp.
TTGAGCAGGCCGCGCAGTCCGATGAGGTAGACCGGAAGGGGAATATCCATGCCGGGTCAAGTCTACTGGAGGGTGGGGGGCCTGTGAATTTGCAGTTGCTCCGAAACAGCCTGGGCCAGCCCGACCAGCATGGCGTCTTGTAAGGCTTTGCCCACCAGCGAGACCCCCACCGGCTCCCCGCTTTGGCGGTAGCCAGCCGGAAAATTCACCACCGGAAAGCCCGAGGTCGAGGTGAGCGCGCTGAGGCTGTTGCTCACGGTCAGCAGTACCTCTACCTGGTGTGCCTGCATGAGCCTCAACAGGGCATCGGCTCCCTGCTGGCGGTTTTTCTCGACCTGGGCCTGGTACTCGGCCTCGGTAAAAGGGTGGGCCAGCGAGAGCTCGAGCAAATCCTGTCCATACCGGGCAGCCTCGGGGTACCGGCGGTTGTACTCGATAACGTCCTGCAAACCCCGAATGGGGGCCTGGGTGGTTTGCAGATAAGCCGCCAGGTCGCGCCGCATTCCGGCGTGCAGCACCGGCATCATCTCGAGGGTGCTTTCGGGGAAGGGCACCTGGACCACTGCCCACCCCAGCGCCTGCAGGCCCTGGACAACCCGCTCGAGGGCCTCCTGGTCGCCGTGGCGCTGGATGTGCTGGACCCAGCCGACCCGAAGCGTGGAAGGAGGGGGTGGAGGTACGGCGGGAAACGTAAAATTTTGAGTGATGCGGGTCTGGGTATCGCTGGGGTCGTGGCCGGTGATGACCGACATCAGCACGGCCAGGTCGGCGGCGCTCTTGGTCAGGGGGCCTGCGGTGTCCTGTGCGGCGGTGATGGGAATGATGCGGTCGCGGCTGACCAGGCCCAGGGTGGGTTTGAGGGTGAAAAGACTGTTTTGGGCCGCGGGATAGATGAGCGAGCCCGAGGTCTCGGAGCCGATACCGGCCACGGCCAGGTTGGCCGCTACCGCCGAGGCGGTGCCGCTGCTGCTGCCGCCCACATCGAATGGGCCGTAGGGGTTGCGGGTGTGCCCGCCCAGCGTACTGTAGCCGTTGACCGACTGGCTGGTCATGAAGTTGGCCCACTCCGAGAGGTTGTTCTTGCCCAGAATCACCGCACCCGCTGTCCGCAGCTTCTGCACGATGAAGGCATCCTGGTCGGCGATGTGCTCGGACAGCACCGCGGCCCCGGCGGTGGTGTGCATGGGCCCCGTGGTCGAGATGTTGTCCTTGAGGCTGATGGGAATGCCGTGCAGTGGGCCGCGCACCCTTCCCTGACGGCGCTCCTGGTCGCGGGCGCGGGCCTCCTCGAGGGCGGCGGGGTTTAGCTCTAGGTAAGCCCGTAGCTGATCGTTGTAGCGCCGGATGCGCCACAGGTAAAAAAGCGTGAGCTGTTCGGAAGTAAGCCGTCCAGCCTGCATCTCGGCCTGGAGCTGGGGGATAGGGGCGTTCTGGGTGAGGGTTTGCAGGTGCTCGAGGGTCGCCCCGTCAAGTGTATCCAGCGCCGCCTCGAAGGGGGCAAAGTCCAGCTTGCGCCTCAGCGGGTAGGCCCACTCGGCGGTCTGCTCGGCCACCTGGCGGGCTACGAAACTTTCCCAGTCGCGTTTGTTCGGATTCAGGCGTTTTTCGGCAGCTTGGCTCATCGCCCACCACACTACCAGTCCCCCGATCAGCAACACCAGGCCCGAGATCAGGTACAGCCAGCGGCGCATGGGCTACAGTATTCCAGCGAGTAGGGACCAAAACTGGCTGGCAAACCACACCCTTGTGGGTTGTTTAGGGCTGTGTTTGTGGCCAGCCGAGCCCAGCTGCGCCCGGGTCATCTGGCAGCTGGGTTTTCCACCGCCCAGTGTGCGCAGTATGTTTGTAGCTTTGTGGAAACTGTTCAAAACCAGCCGAATAGGCCCTGGCCAACCGAGGGATCGTCCTTCATGGGTCTTTTGGGGCTGCGCCTGCTTTGTAGCTGTGGAGACGCCTAACCGCAGCTCCACACTCGAAGGCCCTAGTGCTGGGTAAAGCCAGCACGATACAGCCTGCAAACCTTCAAGAACTCCAGGAGCCTTTTCGCCAACCGTTTGGGATCCGCGGTCTGGGTGTTGAGTGCAGTAGCATGGGAGAACACCCCCAACTGGGGGGTATCCTGCGCTGGAGTCTGCTCCTGTATGGCAATAGATAGATCTGGACGGGCCTTATACTCTAGGCGTAATGTCGACGCTGCCTAAATGTCACAGAAGGCAGGCTTAGACCCCGCTACCCTTGGACTAGGAGAGGCAAGGCTGCCCATTTATGCAAGAACTGGTTACCAACGCTCCAGCACACTGGCCTAAGGTTCGCATTGAGGGTCTTATTGCCAGCAGTGCCCCGGAAGTCAAGGCAGCCAATCGCCTGATGTTCGCCACCACGGTTGAAACGATTTTCCGCAGATCGGGCATCCAGGTGCTGGAGGCCGATGTGTTGCGCCTGACCCGCGAGGGGGTATTGGAAATACCGCTGCGGGTGCGGGCCGAGGATGGCGAATACGACCTATTTTTCTATCCGGTAGCCGACGAAAAAGCAGCTGCCCATTACGTAGCGGTGTACGAGTTGGCCCAGAAGTGGGGCCGTATCCGCCCGATTTACTACAGCACCGACGACCTGCTGGCCATCTATCCTGAAAACATCGAGCCCGTGACCCACCGAGACCGCTTGTACATTCAGGCCACCCTGAGCGCCCCCAAGGGCCAGTACGCCATGTGGTGGGCCGAGCACGCTGGAGAGCAGTTTCACTACAGCAGCACCTACGACCTCTTCGACCGAATCTACCGCGAAATCAACGGCTTCGAGGTACGAGCGTTTGCCCTCATACTGCACGAGCTGGGGATGATTCAAGAAGAGTATGAATTCACCGCATCGACCCTAACCGACAGCGTGGTGGAAATTCCGGTGGAAGGCCCCGAGGGGGTGCCCATCATCATCTCATTTTCGCAAGACCGGGGGGTGCGCTTTCATTTTCACATGGATCGCACCAGCCCCGAGTACCGCGATCTGTTTTTGAACCTTTTTTTGGCCCGGGTCAAGCTCTGGCGAAAGGAAGCCGACCTCGAGCAGGTTAAGCGCCTCGATAGCCTCGCTTACATCTGGTGGCGCGAGCTAGGCAAGCGCCTGCGTTTGAGCACAAGCACGGGTGAGCACGCCATCAGCGCGGTGGGCTCGGTCAGGCGCTAAGCGCTTACCGGAATTACTCCCGGTGACGGCCAGGTATTTGATTTGCTCAGGAATTGTGCTCAATACACATCAAAAGGCCATCCGAGCATCCGACCTGAGCACAGGGCTGCCAACTGGCTATCAGATGTGGGTATTTACAGGTAAAATCCCTTGGCATGGCCTTGTTTGCCGTGAACAAACCGCTTGGCCGCACCTCGCATGACGTGGTGGACATGGCCCGTAAGCTTCTGAGGACACGCCGGGTGGGCCATACCGGAACCCTGGATCCTTTGGCGACGGGGGTCTTGATACTCGCGGTGGATGCCTCGACCAAACTGGTCCCTTTTTTGTCCGCTGAGGACAAAGAGTACATCGCCTGGGTTTCGTTTGGCGTGAGCACCGAGACCCTGGACGCCGAAGGGCGGATTGTGGCAGAAAGCTCCAGGCGCCCCACCCAGCGTGAGATTGAAGCTGCCCTGCCGGCGTTTCTGGAAATGACCGAACAGGTTCCGCCAGCCTACTCGGCGGTGAAGGTGGGTGGGGTCAAGGCCTATGAAGCAGCTCGCAAAGGACAAGTGCTTCAGCTCGAGCCCCGCCCGGTCAGATACCTCGAGGCCAGCCTGCTGGCCTACGATCCGGCTCCAAGACCCCACCGCATTGCCCCCTCGGCAACGGGGTGGCAGCTTTCGGAGCGGGGCCGCAAGGTGGAACTCCCCAGACCGGTGGGCGACTACCCGACCGCTGTGATTCGCCTGGTGGTGGGCTCGGGCACCTATGTGCGCGCCTTTGCTCGTGACCTGGGGGAGTACCTCGGAAGCAAAGCCTTTCTTTCGGGGTTGGTGCGGACAAGGGTGGGCCGGATTGGCCTCGAGCAGGCCCAGGACATCGAAAGCCTGGACACCCAAAAAGCCCTCGACGAGCTCGAGGCGCTCTCCTGCCCCAGCGTCGAGCTCTCCCACGCCGAGGCCAGGCGGGTTTTGGAGGGGGTTCCGCTGCCCATCCCGGCCAAGGGGCTGGTGGCCCTGGTGGGCCCCAGGCGCCGCCTGGTCGCCATTGCCGAGGGGGATGGCTTCAAACTGCGCATCCGCCGGGTGTTTAAGGAGTAGCACCCGCCGCCGATGGCTCATTCAGAGGTTTGGAAAAACCTCCGCTGGCACCCCAGTCAGCAGATCTCGAGGATTTCCTTGATGATGGGCTGGGACAAGACCACCGACGTGCGGGTGCTACCGTAGAAGCCCAGCTGTTGAATGAGCTCTT
>DAIUDO010000111.1:4519-7358 GCA_036845585.1 Meiothermus sp.
AAGACCACCGACGTGCGGGTGCTACCGTAGAAGCCCAGCTGTTGAATGAGCTCTTGCAGGTGCTGCACCGAAGGGGTTATCACCTTGGCCACAAAGGAAGATTCGCCGGTCACGAAATAGCACTCCCGCACCGCAGGGGTGGCACGGGCAAACTCGAGCATCTGCTGGTAGCGGCCCGGCGGCGTAGACACCTCAATCAGGGCCGTAACGTTGTACCCCAGGGCCACCGGGTTAATCCGTGCACCGTAGCCTACGATGATGCCAGCATCTTCCAAACGGCGTACCCGCTCGGTTACGGCGGGCGTTGAAAGCCCTACCCGTCGGCCCAACTCGCTATAGGAGAGTCGCCCATCTTGCTGTAACTCGTTCAGAATGGCAAGGTTGGCTTGGTCTAATAGTTTGGAAGCCATATGGCCAATTATGGCTTAAGAACTAAAGGTAAAATCGGGCTAAAAGCTTAAGACACCCCTTCCTTTTGCCCGGCAATCCTTCTACCCTTTGGGAAAACAGGAGGCTTGTATGATTATTGGGGTTCCCAAGGAGATCAAGACGCTCGAGAACCGCGTAGCCCTCACGCCGGGGGGTGTGACCAGCCTGGTGCGGCGGGGGCACAGGGTGCTGGTGCAGCAGGGTGCCGGGGTAGGTTCGGGCCTATCCGATGCCGAGTACCAGAAAGCCGGGGCCGAGATGGTCAGTGCCCAGGAGGCCTGGGCTGCCGATCTGGTGGTCAAGGTCAAAGAACCTGTTGCCGAGGAGTACAAATACCTCCGTAAGGGACTGATCCTCTTTACCTATTTACACCTGGCTGCCGATGAGCCGCTGACCAGGGCCTTGCTGGCAGGCGGCACGACCGGCATCGCCTACGAGACGGTGCAGCTCGAGGACGGCTCGCTACCCCTCCTGCTTCCAATGAGTGAGGTAGCCGGGCGCATGGCCCCCCAGGTGGGTGCTGCAGCACTCGAAAAGCCCCACGGCGGACGTGGGGTGTTGTTGGGCGGGGTTCCGGGTGTGGCTCCGGCCAGTGTGGTTATCCTCGGCGGGGGCATCGTGGGCACTAACGCGGCCAAGATTGCCCTGGGCATGGGGGCCCAGGTGACCATCCTGGACGTGAACAAGGCCCGGATGCAGTACCTCGACGATGTGTTCGGCGGGCGGGTGATCACCCTATCATCCACCGAGGCCAACATCGCAGCCTCCATCCGCCATGCCGACCTGCTCATTGGCGGTGTGCTGATACCCGGTGCCAAGGCCCCCAAACTGGTCACCCGCGAGATGCTCTCCACCATGAAGGAAGCCTCGGTGATTGTGGATGTGGCAGTCGACCAGGGCGGCTGTGTGGAAACCATCCGGCCCACCACCCATGCCGACCCCACCTACGTGGTGGACGGCGTGGTTCACTACGGCGTGGCCAACATGCCCGGTGCGGTGCCGCGCACCTCTACCTTCGCCCTCACCAACCAGACCCTGCCCTATCTGCTCAAGCTAGCCGAGAAGGGCTTGGAAGCCCTGCACGACGATCCCGCCCTGATGCTGGGTCTCAATACCCACCAGGGTAAGCTGACCTGCCCAGGGGTGGCAGAAGCCTTCGGTATGGCTTACACCGAACCCCGGGCAGCCTTGTAATACTGGGCTTGACCGAACCCTTTGCTTTACCAAAACGGGTCAAGCCCCCCCTCATCCAGTGGCACCGCCGGGTGCTGCCGAATGTGCAGAAAGTTTGCAGACTCGAGGGGAGGGGGCACCGCTCGGGTACGTCTGGCCTGGCCCTACCCAGTTCAAAGCGTTGGATGCTGTACCCTGTGAAATGGGGCATATGTTCAAAGCGGGGTTTACTTTTTTGCTGGGGGTCCTGTACCCCCTGGCGCTGGCCCAGCCGGTCCCCTGGCCGCCGGGTGAACGGCTCACCTACAACCTCTCCTGGCAGGGGTTAGGCGTGGGAAGGCTGCACCTCAGCGCCGACCCCATCGAGGGGGGGTGGCGTTTTCGTATGAGGCTCGAGGCCACCGGTCTGGCTCAGGCCCTGGGGTATGGCCTCGAGTCGGAGAGCCAGGTCGGATTCGATTTCTTCACCGACCGCTTCTGGCAAACCCTGACTGAGCCCCTCAAGGGTACCACCCGGCTGGTGTTCGAGCGGCAGGAAAACAGTGGCTCGTGGGCCAGGGTGATGCACCCCGATGGCAAACAGACCGGCTGGAATAGCTCCAACGACCAGGTTACGGATATGCTCTCGCTGGTCTACTATCTACGGCTTCGGCCCGAGACCCGCCTGGTCAGTGTGGTGGACTATCCCCGGCTGGTGCAAGGCCGTCTAGAACCCCTGCCGGCCAATGGTCAGGGCCTGGTAGGCTACCGTTTTGCCCGTGAAGACCTGCTGGTCGAGGCCTGGTACCGCCAGGATGCCCGCCGCACCCCGGTGCGTATCATCTTTGGGCGTGATTTTGGCCGTCTGGAAGCCAGCCTCATCGAAAACAACATCCGCTAAGCAAGCAGTAAGGCTGAGAAGTGAGGGGCCATCATCCCTCGGACGATGTTCAGGACCAATACCAGATCCGGCTAGCTGGTCACCGGAGGGTGGCCTGGCCCCCGCCGCGCAGAGGCAGCTGACCGAGGTTATCCGCTTAGCGGAGGGCGATACCGCTTTATATCCGTTTTTTTCTGTAGCAATCACTCCGCTCCCCGCCTCAAGCCCGAGGGGCATCCCCGCTTTCGCTGATAAGTATCTCCACCTCAGAAATCTACGCTGCGATCCAGAGCTGGGTCATAAGATGCGCCACTGCAAGTCTTAAATGCAGATTTTGCTCAACCAAATACGCACCATTCTATCGCGGGCGCACTTAGC
>DAIUDO010000112.1:0-7324 GCA_036845585.1 Meiothermus sp.
GCCAGTGGAAAAACCTGGTCGAGCCGGGGGGGTGGGGTTTCCCCAATTACCAGGGTTACTTTCTGGGTACGGTTGGAGAGGTTGGCGTCCTCTACGCTAACCGTAAGCTCGAAGCTACCTTTTTCCTGCGGCGTGCCACTGATGCGGCCATTGCTGTAGATCAGCCCTTTGGGCAGGTTGCCCTCGAGGGTGAAGCGGTAAGGCCGCACCCCACCATCGGCAGTAAGGGTGGTGTTGTAGGGTTCGTCCACATAGCCCGTCTCGAACCGAAGCGTCAGGCGCAGGGGCTGGCGGCTCTGGTTGTTCTGGCTGTCCGAACCACAGGAGGCCAAGAGAATGCCAAAGGATGCCAGCCAGCCCAGCAATAAGACCCTGCCCAATACCGGTAGCTTGCGCATGACTTCAGTTTAGACCTATTGATGAAGGCCGGTTGTGAAAATGGCCGGGAGATTCCTCATGGCGGGCCGCTGCAGGGCGCAGGGATGCCCTGTAGGCCACCTTGTATAGTGTGGGTCATGAGCGTTAAACCCGACTGGTGGATACGTGAAAAGGCCAAGCAAGGCATGATTGAGCCTTTTGAGGAACGCCTGGTGCGCGATGGGGTGATTAGCTATGGCCTGTCGAGCTTCGGCTACGACCTACGGGCGGCGCGGGAGTGGAAAATTTTCGCCAACGTGTTCCACACCATCGCCGACCCCAAGGGCCTGGACCCCAAAAGCTTCGTGGACTACGAGGGGGACGAGGTCATCATCCCGCCCAATTCCTTTGTGCTGGCCCGCAGCATGGAGTACATCCGCATGCCCGACAACGTGCTGGCCATCGCCATTGGCAAAAGCACCTATGCGCGGGTGGGTATTGTGGCCAACATCACGCCCTTAGAGCCCGGCTGGGAGGGGCACGTGACCCTCGAGTTCTCCAACACCACCCCCTTGCCGGCCAAGATGTACGCCGGTGAAGGCGTGGTGCAGTTGGTCTTCTTCGAAGGGGAGCGCCCCGAGGTAACCTACAGCGACCGTAAAGGCAAGTACCAGGGCCAACGGGGCATTACCCTACCCCGGATCTGAGCCCCGAAGCGTTCTGTCTTTGGCGATAGTCTGTGAAGGCTGCTGCAAAACCAACGAGAAGGCCTGGTCACACAATTTGCTCGGCCCAGCAAGCGCAGTGTGAGAAGCCCCTCTACCAGGTAGCGAGGCTTTATTGCTGCGTGGCTTTCCGGTTCCTGGCGTGTTCTCATCCTGGGCGGTAAACTGTTTTAGATGCGCGTTGCTTTGGTAATTGCCGTCCTGCTGGCTTTGGCCGTCGCCGCTTTCTTCTTTTGGCAGGGAAGCAGCGGGGCAAGCGGTAGCTTTGGAGGAAACATGGAAGCCCTACCCTACAAATCCGACAAGCCCATTACCCAGTTTTCTAAACCCGAGCAGGTGATAGACCCCAGCAAGTTCGACTACTACGCCGAGATCGAGACCAGCAAAGGCAAAATCGGCATAGATTTGTTCGAAAACGAAGCGCCTATTACCGTCAACTCCTTCGTGTTTCTGGCGCTTAACCGCTACTTCGAGGGGATTGTGTTTCACCGGGTGATTCCGGGGTTTGTGGCCCAGACCGGCGACCCCACCGGCACCGGCATGGGCGGCCCCGGCTACCAGTTTGGCCTCGAGGTCACCCCCAAGCTCAACTATGACAAAAAAGGCCTGCTGGGCATGGCCCGTACCATGGATCCCAACTCCAACGGCAGCCAGTTCTTCATCACCTATAGTCCCACCCCCAACCTGAACCAGCAGTACACCATCTTCGGGCAGGTGGTGGAGGGGATGGAGGTGGTCGAGCGCATCGCCCCCACCGAAGGCCCCATGGCCAGCCGGGAGCGCGACAAAATCCTCTCGGTGAAGATTTTTGCCAAGCGCAAGTAGCGGCATGATCCCCGAAGGCACCCGCTACTTCCTGCCCCCCGAAGCCCGCCTGCGCCGCGAGCTGCAGGAGCGTTTGGTGAATCTGCTGTATGGCTGGGGCTACGAGCCGGTCGAGCTGCCCGCGCTCGAGTTCTACGACCCCCAGCACACCCTGGCCGAGCGGGCCTTTAAGCTGGTGGATAAGAGCGGCGAGGTGCTGGCCCTGCGCTCGGAGTTCACCACCGCGGTGGCGGGGCTGCTTAAGAGCAACGGTCGGCTGGTGTCAGGCCAGCCGGTGCGGCTGCAATATGCCGGAACCCTCTGGCTGCGCGAGGCCAACGCCGAGCTGGGGCGCAGCCGCGAGTTCAGCCAGGTGGGGGCCGAGCTGGTGGGGGTCTCGAGCCCCCAGGCCGACGCCGAGGTGCTCGAGCTGGCCTGGGCGTGTTTGCAACTGGTGGGCTTTGCCGAGGCCAAGATTGAGGTGGGGCTGCCCGCCCTGGTGCGCGATGTGCTGGATGCCACCGGCTTGCCGGGCGATCAGAAGGAACGCCTGCGCCAGGCCATCCACCGCAAGAATAGCCCCGCGCTCGAGGCCTTGCTCACCGGCTACCAGGTACACCCCAGCCTGCAAAAAGCCCTGCTGGCCCTGCCCGACCTGTACGGCGGGCGGGAGGTGCTGGAGGAAGCCCGCCGGCTGCCCCTCTCGGGCAAGGCCAAGGCCGACCTGGACTGGCTCGAGGCGGTGCTGGCCCTGCTGCCCGAGGTGCCCCTGCTGCTCGATCTGGGCCGGGCCCGGCTCCTCGGCTTCTACACCGGCCTCAACTTCCAGGCCTACACCCCCGACTTTGGCCTGCCCCTTCTGGGTGGAGGCCGCTACGACGGGGCCTTGCTGCCCTACGCGGCTGGCTTTGCCCTGGGCCTCGAGCGGGTGATGGAAGCCCTGCGCCTGCCCCTGTCCGAAACCCCGCCGGAGGTTCTGGCGCTGGATCGGGCCCTGGCCCGCGAGCTGCGGGCTCAGGGTAAGCGGGTGGAGCTGGCCTGGACCCATCACCTGCGCGAGCTAAAGGAGTACGCCTTAGAAAAAGGCATCCGCTGGCTGGCGGTAGACGGGCGGCTGGAAGAAGTGCTTCCAGGGCAGTAAAGAATACCCCTTCTGCCTAAAGCAACGGGAAAGACCCACGGACGCTAAGCCGCCCACGCGCAGAGTTGGTAGAAGGGCGCTCCCGCCAAGGAGAGCGCCCTTCTTGCCCCAGCCTCACAATCCAGGGGACTGAAACTGACCCACCATTACCAGGAGCCAGCGCAGCCCTACCGCACCGGCCAGGCCCAGGGCAGCCGCCCAGCGGGGGTTGCGGAATAGCAGTGCGGCCACAGCAATCAGCAGGCCGGCCAGGGCATACCCCACCAGACCCTCGCGGAAGAGGTGTTCGCGGGCCGCTTCCTGAAGCGTAAAGGGGTAGGCCAGCAGCAGGCCAAGGCTCAGGGCAGCCGCCCAGACCTCCCAACGTTTGGCCCAGGTGCTGCCCAGGAGTATTGCAATCGCCAGCACCATCAGCAGGGCCGTGATGGGAAAGATAGCCAGCATCATGCTGTTCCACAGCGGGCGGGTGGTGTTCACGGCAAGGGCAAAGCCGGGGTAGGCCAGGGCCACCAGGCTGCCCAGAAGCAGCACCACCCCCAGCACACCCTCGGGGATGCGCTCAAGGAGACGCACCCACTGTTTCAGCAACAGCAGCGCCACGGCAGCCATGGCAGCCGACAAGCCCCAGGCCCCCCACCAGATGGGCGCGCCAGGTTCAAAACTAAAGAAGAGCCAGATATGGCTAAACCGCCAGCGCGCGGGGGACTCGGCCCAGAGCACAAACAGGTCCAGGGCAATCAAAATTCCCGCCAGCCACCAGTAGCGCTTCCGTTCGGGGTGCTGGCGCAGGGTCAGGATGGCGGCCAAAAAAGCCATCCCGCCCGCCAACCCTACCAGCACAAAGTGCAGGGCATTGGTCCAGTGCCAGAACTCACCGGTGTTGGGCAGGCCGTAGAACTCGGTCATGATTCCATCACCTCCTGTGTGAGCCCTTTCTTGCTAGGGGCATTCAGGTAAATCACCTTGGGCCGGGTGCCCATATCAGGCCTTAACACATCCTGGCGTCCAGCGGCCTCGAGGGTTTTGGAGATCTCGCTATTGGGATCGTCCAGGTCGCCAAAAATGCGGGCATAGGTGGGGCAGGTTTCCACACAGGCAGGTTGCTGGCCCTTGGCGACACGGTGGCTGCAGAAGGTGCACTTATCGGCATAACCGCCCTTCTTATCTATATAGCGGGCGTCGTAGGGGCAGGCCGCAATGCAGGCTCCACAGGCAATGCACTTGTTGTAGTCCACCTGTACCAGCCCATCCTGGGTCTGGTAGCTGGCCCCGGTGGGGCAGACCGGTACGCAAGGGGGGTTCTCGCAGTGGTTGCACTGCTCGGGGCGGAACTCCACGGTCAGGTCGGGGAAGACACCCACTTCGCGCTCCCGAATCCACAGCCGATTGGCCCCGGCAGGCACCTGGTTCTCCATTTTGCAGGCCACCGCACAGGCGGCACAGCCCACGCAGGCCGATAGGTCTATTAGCATTCCCAGGCGTGCCATTTAGGCCCTCCTTTCCTTGATGAGTTTGACGACGCTTTTGAGCTTGGGCGCCGGTGCTTTTTCCAGCTTGACGAAGTTGTTGCGCAGACCAGCTCCGCCTGAGATGCGATCCAGGGTGTAGCGGGTCTGGAGGTAGCTGTCGGAGGCCCCACGCCCGTCGGCCAGGGTCATGCCTTTGGCCTTGTGACCAAACCCGTGGGTGATGTAGACCGCGTCCTTGCGGATGCGCTGGGTAATCTTGACCCGCACCGGGCCTTCCCGTACCCCATCCTGGTTAATCAGGTAGGCGTAGTCACCGGGTTTGAAGCCCAGCCGGGCGGCCTCTTCGGCATTGAGCCAGACGCTGTTGGAGGATTCCATCTCCATCAGCACCGGGTTGTTCTGGGTGCGGGCGAAGGTGTGCACCGGGCTGCGCCCGTAGAGCAGGCGGTAATAGCCTTCGGGTACGGGCTGCGGGGGCTCATACTTGGGCAGGGGGTCGAAACCTGCCTTAGCCAGCGACTCGGAGTAAAGCTCAATTTTGCCCGAGGGGGTATTGAAGGGGTTCTGGCCTTCTTTTTCCCAGTCGGAGAGCCAGGGTTTGCCGTTTTGCACCATGGTTCCCATGCTTTTCATGGTCTCGAGGTCGAGCCCCACTGACTGCATGCGGGTGTCGAGGTACTCCTCGATGGTTTGCCAGGGGAAGTACTGCTCGAGGCCGATGCGCTTACCCAGTTCTTTGGCAATCCACCAGCCGGGTTTAGTGTCGTAGAGCGGCTCGTGGGCAGGAACCCGGAGCTGGATGAAGGGGGTCTTGTGGCTAACCGTGACAAAGTCGTCGTAGCGCTCGAGGTAGGTGGCCTCGGGCAGGATCACGTCGGCCCACATCACATGCTCTTGTGGCAACACGTCAATCGCCACGTACAGCTCGAGGTTCTTTAGCGCCTCTTTGGTGCGTGGTACGTTGGGGATGGCGTGGAAGAGGTTGATGCCGTAGGCAAAGAGCCCCTTGATGGGGTAGGGCTGGCCGGTGATCATGGGCTCAATCAGTTCCTGGATGGCGGTGGTTTTGGCCAGGAACTTGCCCTTGTCGGCCCGGGGTTTATAGCCTTCGGGCTCCTTGTCCACTGCGGTAGGGCCAGCACATCCACCGGCGGCGGGCTCGAGCGGCAGAGGCGGCGTGGGGTATTTCTCCAGGTAGGGGGGCATGGCAATGTAGAACCCCCCCTCGCGCCCATAGTTGCCCAGCAGGGCGTTGAGAATGTAGGAAGCCCGCATCCGCTGGGTGTCGTTGCCGTACCAGACGGTATGGCGGGTGGGGGGAAGCACCGCTTTCGGCTTGTGCTGGGCCATCTCGCGGGCCACCTCCCGGATCACCTGGGCCGGGATCTCGGTCTGCTGCTCGGCCCACTCGGGGGTGTAGGGCTTGATGTGGGCCACCAGCTTATCCATCCCTACGGTGTACTTCTCCACATAGGCTTTGTCGTAGAGGTTTTCGCTAATCAGCACGTGGATCCAGGCCAGCAGCAGCGCGGTGTCGGTGCCGGGCTTGATGGGCAGCCAGCGGTCGGCCTTGGCCGCGGCGGTGGAAAAGCGGGGGTCTACCACCACCAGCTTAGCCCCGTTCTTGCGGGCCTCGCTAAACTCCTGTAGCTGGGTGTTGTGGGTGTCCTCACCGATGTGGTGACCGATCAGCACGATGTACTTGGTATTGGGCCAGTCAATGGGCTCATGGCCGCCGATGGCCCGCCCGAAGGTGTACTGGGCGGCTACCTCACGCGGGGCGGTGCAGAGCGAAACCGAGGGTTTGGCAGCGTTGGGGCTGCCCCAGGCCGCGGGCAGGAAGTCCACAAACCAGCCATCCCCCGTGCCGTGCCCAAAAAAGGCGATGCTCTCGGGGCCGTACTGCTCCTTCAAGCCCAGCATCTTCTTGGCGATGTAGTCCAGGGCCTCTTCCCAGGTGGCCTCGCGGTATTTACCCGCGCCACGCTCCGAGCCTTCAATGCGAATCAGGGGCTTCTTGAGCCGGTCGGGGTCGTAGGTCTGGGCGGGTGCTGCTTGCCCCCGGGGGCAGAGCATGCCCCGGCTTTTGGGGTTTTCCTTGTAGCCATCTACCTTGTAAACCCGGTTCCCCACCACGCTGGCCCTGATTCCGCAGCGCCAGAAACAGTTCTCGCAAATCTGGAAGACCTGCTTGACCTCTTTGGTGTACCAGGCGGGTGCAGCCTTGGCGCGGCTGGTGAGCGTGGCGGCTCCCCCCAGGCTGACCGCACCCACGGTAGCGGCAGAAAGCTTAAGAAAGCTGCGACGAGGCAGTTTCACTCTGTATCACCTCCAAAGCTTGGAAAAGAAAGTGTGCAATGGTGCTGTAGAAGCCGGTGGGATCGGTTTCCTGCAGGACGGGGGCATACCGCTTTAGCCAGGGATACAGGTACTCCAGGGCCAGCGACTGGGCCAGGGCGGGCTTTCCTTCCAGCAGTGCGATGGCTTCACCCACGGCCGCTACGTGGTCGGGCAGGTCGCGCCAGTCGGGGGAGGTCTCGAGGCCCGCCACCTGGTACAGCTCGAGCAGCCGGTCAAATCCTTCGCCAAACAGCCGCTCGTCCAGGGCCATCCCCACATAGGGGGGGCAGGGAAGCCCGGCGGGATTGCTTATGAACAACGAGGTGTAGGCCGCCTGAAGCTCGCTCAAGGGGGTCTGGGGGAGTGTGGGGGTCGGCAGGCCGCGGGTTCGGGCCATCTCGGCCAGGGCGGCCTGTAATGTGCCCGAGACCAGGTCCTGCTCGAGGGCAGCCTTGGGGGGCGCGAAAGCAGCGGCAGTAACCCAACCT
>DAIUDO010000113.1:0-7271 GCA_036845585.1 Meiothermus sp.
ACCCCAGTCCAAAGCTCAAACGAGAGCGCTCCTTGCCAGACCAACATTGGCAAGCCCCCCAAAACAGTAAGGCCCGCTTCCTTTGCCTCGCGCATCAAGCGGGTGGTTGCAGGGTTGTAAACTATATCCACCACCACGCCATTACGGGGCAGTAGACCCTCGGGCAGCGGCGAGCTCGAGGGGTCTTTGAGGCCCACGCTGGTAGTGTTGATCAACAAATCGCAGTTGTACACCGCCTCCTCGAGCATGGTTTCAGGCACCCGGTGCAGGCTCAAGGCCTCACAGAGCGCTTCGGCCCGCTTTTGGGTGCGGTTATAGACCGCTACATGAACCCCCTCTTGCTTGAGGGCATAGCCAATTGCTCTGGCAGCTCCCCCAGCCCCCAGCAGCAGGGCTCTTTTGTTGCGGTAAGAGATGCCCGCCTCGTCCAGACCCCTCACGAAACCTAGGCCGTCGGTATTGTAGCCAATAAGCCGGTTGCCGTCGCGCATAATGGCATTGACCGCACCTATAGCCGCAGCCTCCGGACTCAGCTCATCGAGGTACTCAATCACACCCTCTTTGTGTGGAATGGTCACATTAACCCCGGCATACTCCCGCCTCACCTCCTGTAAGCGAGCACGCAGATGATACCCAGGCGTTTCCAGTGCCTGGTAGGAGCCCTCGAGGCCAGCGGCCCTCAGGGCAGCCTCGTGCATAGCCGGCGAGAGAGTGTGCGCGACCGGGAATCCAATCAAACCGAGTTTCACGGCCCGATTGTACGCTTGACACCGCCTCTCACCCAAGTCATCCGAATTCCCCGGCGCGAGCCCGACCGGCAACTCTGGCAGTAGGGGAATCTACGCTGCTCCACTCCCCCTCACCTTACACTCAAAGGGGGATGGCTTGCTAAGATAACGTTGGTGAGAAACCTACTTTTTGCCCTCCTGTTGATTGGCTCCCTGGCACAAGCCAGGACCTATGTCATCCCGGTCGAGGGAACGATCGATGGGCCACTGGCCACCTTCATCGAGCAGTCGCTCGACCAGGCCGAACGAGAAGGGGCCAGCGGGGTGGTCTTTCGGATAAACACCCCTGGCGGGCGGGTGGATGCAGCCATCCGCATCACCGACCGCATTCTGGCCTCCACCCTACCCACCCTGGCCGTGGTCGAAAACGCCTTTTCGGCGGGAGCCCTGATATCCTTGGCCGCACAGCAGATCATGATGCTGCCCGGCTCCAACATCGGCGCTGCTCTGCCCATCACGGTTACGCCGGTGGTGGGTAATGCCAGTGCTGCCGACCGCAAGGTCATCTCGGCGCTGAAAGGCAAGTTCCGGGCGGTGGCCGAGGCCCGCAACCGCCCAACCAACATCGCTGAAGCCATGGTGGACCCCGAAGTGGAGGTGCGCGGCATCACCACCAAAGGCGAACCGCTGACCCTATCGGCCAAGAAAGCGGTGGAGCTGAAGGTGGCCGATGCCGAAATCAGCAGCCTGCGCGCGGCCCTCGAGAAGGCCGGCTTCAACACCGAAACCCAGGAACTGCAGCCCGGCCCTCAGGTGCGCGTAGCCCGCTTCCTTACCGACCCCACCATTGCCGCCATACTTCTGGCGGTGGGCGTTCTGGGGCTTATCCTGGAGTTCTTTACCCCTGGCACTTTCCTGCCTGCCATTATCGGCCTCACCTCGCTGGGACTGTTCTTTTTGGGTGGGTACCTGGCGGGGCTTTCCAGTGCATTAACCATCATTCTGCTTTTTGGTGGGCTGTTGCTGGTTGCATTCGAGCTTTTTGTGACCCCCGGCTTCGGTATCCCCGGACTTCTGGGGCTGGGGCTGATTGGCGCTTCCATCTACTTCACCTTCGGCGATCAGGCCTTACAGGTGGGTTCATATGCCATCATCGGACTGGCGGTGGGGCTTTTTTTGATGTTCCGCTTCCTGCCCAGGGTCAGGGTCGCTCGACCCTTTGTGCTCAGCAGCGCCGTAGAAGAAGTGGCGCCCCCCAAAAATGAGCTAGAATCACTGCTGGGAGCCATCGGCAAGGCCCTCACAGACCTGCGCCCAGCGGGCACCGCCCAGTTTGGCGACCGAAGGGTCGATGTGGTGACCTCCGGGGAGTTCATTGACCGCGGGCAAACCATCCGGGTCGTCGAGGTCGAAGGACCCAGGGTAGTAGTTCGCAGGGTCGAAGGTTAGGTCCGGTACTTTACCCGCACGGCCCCATCACAACAATAGGACAGCTTGTAGCCTCAGTCTAGGTTTATAGTAAGGAGGACTTCATGGAGTTTGGAGCTTTAATCGTTGCTGGCATCGCCCTTCTAGCCGTCTTTCTGTTTTTTTACCTGGTTCCGGTTCCACTCTGGATCACCGCGCTGTTTTCTGGGGTCAATGTGCCCCTCACGGCGCTGGTAGGTATGCGCTTCCGAAGAATTCCGCCGGCCAAGATTGTCAATCCTATGATCAAGGCCTTCAAGGCCGGTATCCCGGTGGAGACGGCTAAGCTCGAGGCCCAGTACCTGGCCGGGGGCAACGTAGACCGGGTGGTGGACGCACTCATTGCCGCCGACAAAGCGGGCATCAAGCTTAACTTCGACCGCGCAGCCGCCATCGACCTGGCAGGGCGCGATGTGCTGGATGCAGTGCGGCTCTCGGTAAACCCCAAGGTCATCACCAGCCCGATGGTCGCCGGTATGGCCAAGGATGGTATCCAGCTTCTGGCCACTGCGCGAATCACGGTGCGCGCTAACATCGACCGTCTGGTTGGTGGGGCCGGCGAGGAAACCATAGTGGCTCGCGTGGGCGAGGGTATTGTAGCCTCCATTGGTCAGTCCGAGGACCACAAGCAGGTCCTCGAGCAGCCCGACCGCATCTCCAAAACCGTTCTGGCCAAGGGCCTGGATGCCGGTACTGCCTTCGAGATCCTCTCGGTCGACATCGCCGAGGTGGACGTTGGCAAGAACATCGGGGCTCAGCTTCGCACCGACCAGGCCGAGGCCGACAAGAAAATTGCCCAGGCCAAGGCCGAAGAGCGCCGGGCCATGGCCGTTGCGGTCGAGCAGGAAAACGCCGCCCTGGTCGAGGCCATGCGGGCCAAGCTGGTGGAGGCCCAGGCGGCCGTACCGCTGGGGCTGGCCGAAGCCCTGCGCAACGGTCGCATCGGGGTCATGGACTACTACCAGCTCAAAAACATCGAAGCCGATACCGACATGCGCGAATCCATCAGCAAAGCCAGCGGCGGCAGCAACCCAGAAGGCGGACCCGGTGGTGCTCAGCGCTGATCCCTGGCGGGAGTCTTGATGCCAAACGAACCCTAGGGAGACCTGTGAAAAGCGCTATTTTAGCCATGTGCTTCCTGCGTCTATCCTGGGGAGCAGGCCGCTCAAAAATGGTTCGGGAACTGCGCCCAGTGCACAACCACTTCAAGGAACCACTCCCATACCTTGCCTGGGCGCAACATAGCTCCTGGGTTGCAGACAGGAGGGCCCCATGGGCTTAGACGATCTCTTAGCGCTGTTGTTTTTGTTCTTCTTCATCGTGCTTCCGGCATTGCAGGGGCTGCTCAGGCGTGGGCAGCAAATGCCAAAAGACTTTGAACCCGACGAGATTCCCCTGCCGGGTGAGGAACGTCGACCGCCTGTTTCTCAGCGCACCCCGCCTCCAGCGCAGTCAAGCACACCTCCAGCTCAGTCTGCACGCCCGCCTGCACCCACGCCCCCCCCGCCCAGGCCCCTGGTTAGCCAGCCCTCCCAGCCCCCCAAACCCAAACCACCCGCCAGAAGACCCAAGACGCTCGAGGAGGTTGAGCGCGAGCACCTGGCCCGCGCCCTGCGACAGGTGCAAGAGCCCGCCCGCCCTGTGCCCAGCAAACCTGCACCTCCGGTGACCCGACCTAAACCCTCGGAGCACTGGGATTTTTCGGCAACGCCCCATGCTATTCTGAACGGTGTGGTTTGGCACCAGATTCTGGCCGAACCCAGGAGCCAATATTGGAGAAGAGTACGCAAGCCAAAACGGTAGTTCCCCTGCGCTCACCCCAAGAAGCCCTTTCGCTGCTGGGCCACGGCGACAAACACCTCAAAACCCTGCGTAAGTTGCTCCCGGCCCAGCTGGTCGTACGGGGTCAGGAGGTACAGATATCCGGAGATCCGGACGACGTTCGGCTGGCCGAGCGGGTCATGCGCGACCTGATCACGCTGGTACGCCAGGGCGCCGAAATCGATGCCGGAACCCTCGAGCAGGTCATCCTGGTTGCCGAAAACGGTCAGTCGCTGCCGGTCGAAACGGCCACACCCGCACTGGGCAACGAGATTACGCTTCCGGGCAGGCTCAAGCCCAAAACCCCTGGGCAGCGGCAGTACGTTGAGGCCATCAGCAGCCACGACATCACCTTCGGCATTGGCCCAGCCGGAACCGGCAAAACCTATCTGGCGGTCGCCATGGCGGTAGCCTTCCTCAAAGCCAAAAAAATTAAGCGCATCATCCTGACCCGCCCAGCGGTGGAAGCCGGCGAGCGCCTGGGCTTTTTGCCCGGCGACCTCCAGGCCAAAATCGACCCCTATTTGCGCCCACTCTACGATGCGATTTTCGACATGATCGATGCCGAGCGCTTCGACCAGTACATTCAGTCTGGGGTCATCGAGGTGGCTCCACTTGCTTTTATGCGTGGCCGCACCCTCAACGATGCGTTCATCATCCTGGATGAGGCCCAGAACACCACCCCCGAACAGATGAAGATGTTTCTAACCCGCATGGGCTTTAACAGCCGGGTGGTCATCACCGGCGACATCACGCAGATTGACCTTCCCAAAGCCCAGAAAAGCGGCCTGGTGGAGGCCCTGAGGATACTCAAGGGCATCCAGGGCATCGCCCAGCAGCGCTTCCTGGAGTCTGATGTGGTACGACACCCACTGGTAGCCCGCATCATCAAGGCCTACGAGTCCCACGAGCACGAAAACGACCGGCACGTGGGCTAGAATTTATCCTGACAGGCGATGGCGCAGGTCGATCTGGTTGCTCGCACCCGGTTGCCCCGGGGCCTTGGGGCCCAGGTATGCCGGGCGCTTGGCAATCTTTTGAGCGAGCTGGGTCATGGCGATAAGGCCCTGACCGTCATTCTGACCGACGACCAGGAAGTCAGGACCCTCAAGCAGCAGCACTGGGGTGAGGATGCCCCCACCGACGTGCTGTCCTTCCCGACCTATGAACCCGGCGACCCCTTTGTGCCGCCGCACCTGGGGGATATTGTGATCAGCCTGGATACCGCCCAGCGTCAGGCTGTTCAGCAAGGCCATAGCCTGCATGACGAGGTGAAAGTACTGGCGGCCCACTCGCTGTGGCATCTGTTGGGACACGATCACACCTCCGAGGCTGAATGGGAGAGCTTCCTGCAAGTGCAGGCCCGCATCCTTCAACTGTAGACAGCGGGTAAGGTGGTGCTTACCCCAAGCGTAAGCGCCCTCAGTTGTAAGCAAAACCATACTTCACATGCCAACCCTTCCCCCGCCACCCAAACCCGGCTGCGACCCCCTGCCCCTGCGGGGACTCCGCGCATCGTTTGCTTACGCCTGGGCGGGAATTCGCTTCGCCTGGAAGAGCCAGCGCAACTTCCGGCTCGAGGTCTACATCGCGGCGCTGGCCCTGGCTCTAGCCTTGTGGTTGCAGGTCGACCTCGTTCCTGTTTTGCTGCTGATTGCCCTGGTTTTGGGCTTGGAGCTTCTTAATACGGCCCTCGAGGCGGTCGTAGACCTGGTCTCACCAGGCTACCACCCCTTGGCCAAGGCGGCCAAAGACGTAGCGGCAGCCGGCGTGCTGGTTATCAGCCTGATTGCAGCCATGATTGGGCTGGTGCTGTTCCTGCCGCCGCTTGTGACACGTCTGGGCCTGTGGTAAACTTCCGGCTAGTAGCGTATGGATTCCCCCTCCAAACCCAGATCCAGCACTGCCCTGGAGCACTCCGGGGCGCCTTAGTTTTGGATGGTCCGGACGCGAACCTTATGGAAAGCATCGCTGGCAGTTTTGGGATCATCGTTCTTCTCATCCTGATCAATGCCTTTTTTGTCGCCGCCGAGTTCGCCCTGGTGGCGATCCGCCGCAGCCGGGTCGAGCAGATGGCCGAAAGCGGTTCCTGGCAGGGCATTCTGCTCAAACAAGCCATCACCAAGCTCGACACCTACATCGCCACAACCCAGTTGGGCATCACAGCAACCAACCTGATTCTGGGGGCCTTTGGCGAGCCTTATGTGACCCGCCTAATCGTTAGCGGCATCGCTGCGTTGTTCGGTCAGACCGAAGCCTCCATAGCAGCCGAAAGCAGCCTTCTCTCGACCATTAGTTTTGCCATCTCGGTTATCATAATCACATTTTTCACGGTACTCTTTGGCGAGCTGATTCCCAAAGGCGTCGCGCTCCAGCGCACCGAACAAGTCGCGGCCCTGACCGTTCTTCCGCTCAACGTTTTCCAACGACTAACCACCCCACTGGTATGGCTCTTCACCCGTAGCGGCAACCTCTTCTTGAGGCTGCTGGGCTTGAAGGAAGCGCCCTCCAACTCGATGGTGGGCTCAGCGGAAGAGCTCAAACTGATCGTAGAGGCCTCCTCCAAGCAGGGAGTGCTGGACGAAAGCGAGGGCGAGATCATCAGTCAGATTCTCGATCTGGAGGAGACCCCGGTGCGCTCGATCATGGTTCCTCGGGTCGAGATGGTGGCTATCTCGGCAGAAGCCTCGTTGCGCGAGTTCTGGAATACCGCCCGCGAGCACCGCTATTCGCGTGTTCCGGTCTACCGCGATACCGTAGACAACATTATTGGCATTGCCTATGTGAAGGATCTGCTCGAGTATCACGGTCCCATCCTGGACAGCTCCAAGGTCGGCAGCATCTGCCACCCCGCCTACTTTGTGCCCGAAACCATGGGGGCGCGCGAGTTGCTGCGCGAGATGCGACGGCGCAAGACCCACATGGCCATTGTGGTTGACGAGTTTAAGGGTACTGCAGGCCTGATCACCCTAGAGGATATCATAGAGGAGATCATCGGTGAAATTTACGATGAGTCCGACGAAGAAGAGGCCGCCCCTGTGCAGGAAGTTTCCCAGGGGGTATTCATGCTCGACGCCTCCATACCATTGGAGGATGCTTCGGAAAAGCTGGGCATCGAGCTGCCCGAGGGTGAGTACGACACCCTTTCGGGTTTTCTGATGAACGAGTTTGGTCGTATTCCTGAGGTGGGGGAAAAGCTCGAGTATGGCGGTTTTGAGTTTACCGTCGAGACAGCCGATCCCAGGGGCATAGAGC
>DAIUDO010000114.1:0-5986 GCA_036845585.1 Meiothermus sp.
CTGAAGCCTTCATCTACATGCTCAAAAGGCTGGCCTGATTTTCAAGACGGTCTCTTAGCCGACCGACGGGGAGAAGCTTGATTTACCGGTACGCTTTCTTCGCCGGGATGCTTGTTTCGGCGAGCGTAACGAGGGGTGACGATCGTTTCGCAGACTGTAAGGGGGGTTGGGTCTAGGATTCCATTTGCACCGCGCGCGGGGCAACCAAACCCCATAATTTTTTATTTGAAGATTCGCTTTTTTGAATCTGGCCTGACCCCTTCAAGACTGACTATTGATAGCGTATTATCAGAAGGTATGGCCGTCGCTGCGGTTCAGCTTAGCGACTTTAGCGTTCGGTTTGGCGAGTTCCAGGCGCTTGAGCGGGTCACGCTCGAGGTATCGCCCGGTGCGTTCGTGGCCATTGTGGGGCCCAACGGGGCCGGCAAAAGCACCTTGCTGAAGGCCTTGCTGGGCATTGTCGGCGGCACCTTTCGCGATGCACCCACCCGGGTTTCGGGTTCGGTTAGGGTTTTTGGCGCCCCCCCCACGCACCTAGAGGCTGGCTGGGTAGGCTACGTACCCCAGGTCAAAAGTTTTGACCGTAGCTTTCCCGCCTTGGCCCTCGAGGTGGTGGTCTCGGGCCTACGACGAAGCTGGCCCTTTGGGGTCACCCGCCAGGAGCGCACAAAAGCCGAAGCAGCCTTGGAGCAGGTCGGTGCAACGCAGCTTGCCAATCGCCGGCTGGGCCGGCTTTCCGGTGGCGAGTTGCAGCGGGTCTACCTGGCCCGCAGCCTGATTCGAGAACCTAAACTGCTGCTGCTGGACGAGCCCGCAACCGGGGTGGACGCGGTCGGCGAGGCCGACCTGTACCGGCACCTCGAGGCCTACCAGCGCCAGTCGGGTGCAACCATCCTGATGATCACCCACGACTGGGAGGCTGCCCAGCACCATGCCTCGGCGGTACTGGTGCTCAACCGCAGGGTCATCGGTTATGGCCCGCCCGCCGAGGTGATGTGCCACGAGTGCCTGGCCCAGGCGTTTGGGCATGTGGGCCACAGCCACGGTCTGGTGACGGGGGGCCGCTAATGCTCGAAGCGCTGCAACTCCCTTTTATCCAGCGAGCGCTGATTGCGGGTCTGCTGGTCGGTGGCCTGGCCAGCTACCTGGGGGTGCTGGTGGTGCAGCGCCGTCTCTCGTTCCTGGGCGACGGACTGGCCCACGCGGCCTTCGCCGGTGTCGCCCTGGGGTTATTACTGCACGAGGAGCCGCTCTGGGTGGCCATTCCCTTCGCCGTGCTGGTCTCCCTGGCCATCACCTGGGTGCGCGAGCGCAGCAGCCTGGGCGACGACACTACCATTGGGATTTTCTTTGCGGTTTCGGTGGCGCTGGGCGTCCTGTTCATGTCCATGCGCCAGGGTTTTGCACCCGACGCCGTGGCTTACCTGTTTGGCTCCATCCTTACGGTTAGCCAGACCGATCTGTGGGTGATGGGTCTCATCGCGCTGCTGGTGGCTATGTTGGCTCCCCTATGGCCCTACTGGGCCTACGCCACCTTCGACCGGGAGCTGGCCCTAGCCGACCGCCAACCGGTGATGCTCTACGACTACCTACTGGCGGGACTAATTGCGCTGGTGGTGGTGGTCTCGGTTAAGGTAGTCGGAATCGTGTTGATTGCAGCCTTTATTGTTATTCCTGCAGCCACAGCACGCCTATTAACCCGCACCTTTGCCAGCATGACGGTCCTGTCGGTGGTCATTGGGGTTGGCTCAATCATTCCAGGCCTGGCCGCTGCTTACGCCTTCGACGTGCCCGCCGGCAGTGCGATTGTGCTGGTGCAGGCTATGATGTTCGCGTTGGCACTGGCCTTTCAACGTTAGTTCGATACCTGTGTTTGAACCGGCAAACCGTAATGCGTGGCTTTGGGGCAGTGTGGATTGCATTAGTGGAGATACGGGCCGGGGCCGGCCCCTCTGACAGGGTACTGGTAGCAACATACATCTCAAAAGTGCAAATTCAACTTTTTCTTACAAGATTTGGAGGTTTATACTTTTCGTATGTGGGTTTCGACCAAAGCCCAGTACGGCCTGCGGGCCCTGGTAGAGATCGGCCTGCGTCAGCCGGCCGCGGTTCCCCTCAAGGATGTAGCTGAAGCCCAGGGGATCAGCCAGCACTACCTCGAGCAGATAGCCGCCCAGCTTCGCCGCTCGGGGTTCATCCGCAGCGTGCGGGGGGCACGGGGAGGCTACCGGATAGGCCGGCCCACTCACCAGATCACCGCGCTGGAGGTTGTAGAAGCACTGGAGGGCAGCCTTGCGCCGGTCACCTGCCTGGACGACCCCCAGTCCTGCTGGCAGACCGGCCACTGCTCGACCGAGACCCTGTGGAAAAAGGTCGATGATGCCATGCGGAGCGTGCTGCGGCACACCACACTCAAGGACTTGATCGAAGAACGCAAACAAATCGAGGCCCGCAGACTGGTGCAACTCGAGCCTGCTCCAGCCCAGTTTGGCGTTGCGCAAACCCAGCCCTGAACGCAAAGCCCGGACCGCACCTTGGGTGGCCACATGCTACCAACGGTCGTAGGCCCCGACGCCCATGATTTATCTCGACTACGCAGCCACCACTCCCCTCGACCCCGAAGTAAAGCACGGAGTGGAGCGGGTTCTAGGGGTATTCGGCAATCCCAGCTCGGTGCATGCTGCTGGGCGAGAGGCGCGAAGTTTGCTCGAGGAGGGCCGCGAGCGCGTGGCCAGGGCGCTGGGCTGTAAACCCCGCGAACTGGTACTGACTGCCGGAGGCACGGAGTCCGACGCACTGGCCATTCTGGGCGTAGCGCTGGCCAGGGGCCAGGGTCACATCATCAGCACCGCCCTCGAGCACTCAGCGGTTCTAACCGCCCTGAAGAACCTCGAGCGGCTGGGTTTCGAAATAACCCTGCTACAACCCGATTCTAACGGGATGATTTACCCCGAACAGGTGGCCGAAGCCTTGCGCCCCAACACCCTGCTGGTCTCGGTGATGACCGTCAACAACGAGATCGGCACGGTTTATCCGGTGAAGGCCATCGGCGAGCTTTGTCGGTCCAAGGGGGTGCTTTTTCACACCGACGCAGTACAGGCCTTCGGGACCGTACCCAGTCGGGTTGAGGACTTAGGGGCCGACCTTGTTGCCATCGCCGCCCACAAATTTTACGGCCCCAAAGGGGTGGGAGCCCTGTATGTACGGAAGGGAGTCGAGCTGTTTCCATTGATGCCGGGCAAACAGGAGCAAGGCTACCGGGGTGGAACGGAGAACCTGCCCGCAGTGTACGGGATGGGTCTGGCCGCCGAAAAGGCCGTTTCAGTACTCGCTGAGGAGATGCCGAGACTTCTGGGCCTGCGGGAGCTGCTAGAGACGAAACTGCTCCAGGTGCCGGGCGTTGAGCTCAACGGACACCCCACCCTGCGCAGCCCCAAGCACGTGAACGTCACCGTCAAAGAGGCCGATGGTGAGGGGCTTCTACTCAACCTGGATCTGCTTGGTGTAGCGGCCTCGTCGGGCTCGGCTTGCGCGAGTGGGAGCCTCGAGCCTTCCCACGTGCTGCTGGCCCTCGGTCGCAGCAGGTCCGAGGCCAAGGCCTCGGTGCGCTTCAGCATCGGGCGCTACACCACCGAGGCCGAGATAAACCGGGTCGCCGAGGTCTTTTGCGAGGCGGTTGCGCGCTCGAGGACAAGGCCAGTCTAAGCCCTACCATGGGCATCGCGAGACCTCCTGGCCAGCCGCGCTAGCCCTGCAGAGAAGGGGTTTCTTTCCAAAAACTGTCCTAACTGCCTACCTTGCTGCGCTCTTTTAGCACGGCCTCGCGCAGCTCGCGACGCAGTACCTTTCCTACCGCGCTCTTGGGCAGTTCGCTGCGGAACTCATACATGCGCGGCACCTTGTAAGCGGCCAGGTTGGCCCGGCAGTGCTGGTCAAGCTCGTCTTTGGTCAGGGTCTTGCCCGGTTTGGCAACCACGAAAGCCGCCACGGTCTCGCCCCGGTATTCATCAGGCAGTCCCACCACAGCAGCCTCGGCCACGCCCGGGTGGGCGTACAGGACCTCTTCTACCTCGCGGGGGTAGATGTTGTACCCACCGGCTATAATCATGTCCTTCTTGCGATCTACAATGTAAAAGTAGCCGTCCTCGTCCATGCGGGCCATGTCGCCAGTGAGCAGCCAGTCTATCTTTATGGTCTTCTCGGTTTCCTGGGGACGCTGCCAGTAACCCAGCATGATGTTGGGGCCCCGCACCGCCAGCTCGCCGACCTCTCCAATCGGTACCTCGCGCAGGTTTTCATCCAGCACTTTGGCATCTACACCGGGCATGGGTATTCCGATGCTGCCAATCTTGCGTTGACTCGTGAGGGGATTGCAGTGGGTACACGGGGCGGCCTCGGTCAGCCCATAACCTTCGACCAGCTTTCCGCCGGTGAGCTGCTCAAACTTTTTGGTTACCTCCACCGGCAAAGCCGCAGAGCCAGAGATGCATACCTTAACCGTGCCAACCTTTCGGCTCTCGATACCGGGGAAGTTGTTGAACCCTACGTAAAGCGTGGGAACACCGGGAAAGTGGGTCACCGCGTGCTTCTCGATGGCCTCGATGCAGGGCTTGACCTCCGGACGAGGCAGCAACACGATCTTGTAACCTGCTGCAATGCCGTAGTTCATGGCTACGGTCATGCCATAAACGTGGAAGAAGGGGATGGCTCCAAGCATCACCCCCTTGCCCTCGAGGTCCTTGACCTCCTCGCCCCCCCAGGCCAGGCTCTGGTAGGTGTTGGCCACCAGGTTGCGGTGCGAAAGCGTGGCCCCTTTCGAAACGCCGGTAGTTCCTCCGGTGTACTGCAGTAGGGCTACCTCATCTGGTTGTGCCTCGTGGGGCTTTGCAATGGGAGCAGCCGTTTTGAGGGCCTTTTTGAAATCGTGACGTTTGGGGTGCTGGGGCAGGTTGACCCAGCGCTTCTCCCGGCGGGCCTTGAGTGGAAAGAGCAGGTTCTTTGGAAAGGGTAGGTAGTCCTGGATGCCTGTCGTGAACACCCGTTTGACGGGAACCTCCTGCTCTATCTCGGCATAACGCGGCCAGAGTAGGTCCAGGATTACCAGGGTTTCGGCGCCCGCATCGGAGAGCTGGTGCCTTAGCTCCCGTGGCGTGTACAGTGGATTCACGTTTACACAAACCGCCCCGGCAGCCAGGGTTCCGTAGAAAGCGATGACAAACTGCGGGCAGTTGGGCAGCATGATGGCGACCCGGTCGCCCGGTTTGACCTCCTGCGCCTCGAGCGCGCCAGCAAATCTCAGGGCCTGTTCCCATAGCTGCCGGTAGCCGACCAGTTTGCCCATAAACTCCAGAGCTACGTGATCAGGGTATTTCTGGGCACTTGCGGCCAGGAGCTGCCACAGGGGTATTTCGGGGTACTGGATATCGGCAGGTACACCTTTGTCGTAGTGTTTGAGCCAGGGTTTGGTCATGTGAGCACTCCTTCAACTGAGGCCTTTGCTTTGTTACAAAGTCTAGCAAAATCTGTACCGAGTTCAAAGTCATAGCGAGCCTCCTCGCCAACCTACCGAGAGCAGGATTGCGCTACCAGCCTTGCTTCGCAGCGAACGCTGGAATTCTTTGAGCCTGTTTGTGGGCCGTGGTTGTCGGTATTGCTACGGCTGCTTGGGATCGAATGTGTGGATCACCGGGTACGCAGCAACCGTACAAGCAGTTGAGGAGCTTTATTCAGGCAGCCGGACCACCGTTGACGGGCAGCGAATCCAGTGTTTGACTAGAACCATGAACCTCAAGGAAGCCATTGCCGAGTTGACGCCAAGCCTAATCGAAATGCGCCGTGATTTTCACCGCCACCCCGAACTGGGTTTCCAGGAGGTGCGTACGAGCGGCAAGCTGGCCGACTTTTTGGAGGGGCTGGGCCTCGAGGTCACTCGAGGGGTTGCCCAGACTGGAGTAGTCGCCAGCCTGAAGGGCGTCAAACCCGGTAA
>DAIUDO010000114.1:6086-7240 GCA_036845585.1 Meiothermus sp.
GAGGGGTTGCCCAGACTGGAGTAGTCGCCAGCCTGAAGGGCGTCAAACCCGGTAAAACCGTGCTGGTACGGGCCGACATAGATGCCCTACCAATTACCGAAGACTCAGGTGTCGAGTACAGCTCGCAGACTCCTGGGGTGATGCATGCTTGCGGCCACGACGGACATGCAGCCATTGCAGCCCATGTAGCAGCAGTTTTGGCCCGCTTCAGAGACCGCATCGCCGGCGAGGTGCGCTTTGCATTTCAGCCTGCAGAAGAAATTGTCTCCGGCGCTCTTCCGATGGTCGAAGCTGGCGTGCTGGACGGTGTGGATTCGGTGGTGGGGCTCCACCTGTACAGCCTTATGCCCGCAGGAAAGGTGGGTGTGAGGCCGGGCCCATCGATGGCGGCTGCCGATGCTTTCACAATTCATCTTCGCGGCAAGGGGGCTCACGCTGCCATGCCCCACGAAGGCGTGGACACGGTGCTGATGGCCTCACAGATTATTGTTGCCCTGCAAAGCCTGGTGAGCCGTGAAACCGACCCGATACACACCTCGGTCATCACCATTGCCACGGTCTCGGCAGGGGATGGAGCCCACAACATCATCCCTGAGACTGCCGAACTCAAAGGCACCCTGCGAACCTTCGATGCCGGTCTTAGGGAGAAACTCATGCGGCGAATAGGAGAACTCAGCGAAGGCATTGCTGCGGCCATGGGGGGCCGGGCCGAGGTCACCTGGCTGCGGGGCTCACCTGCGGTGGTTAATGATCCTGTGATGGTAGAGCGTTTTCGAGAGGTTGCCAGGCAGGTAGTAGGGGATCAGTCGGTCCTCGAGGTTCCCCCGGTAATGGGTGGAGACGACATGTCGGAGTTTTTGAATCGCCGACCTGGAGTGTATTTTTGGCTGGGTGCCGGCGACCCCGACCCCAGCAAGAACCGTGCCCACCACCACCCAGGTTTCTGGATTGATGATGAGCGCTCCCTACCGCTGGGAACCGAGTTGATCACCCGAACGGTGCTGGACTTTTTGCGCTAGCGCTCTTCGTGCCGGATTCGGTCAGTTCGTTACCGTATGGCAGCGAACTGACCCGACCGAGGTTATCCGCGCCTTTTTAGATGTGAATCGGCCGGTCCCAGGCAGCCAGAGCAGCTTCCTTCAGCACCTCGGCCA
>DAIUDO010000115.1:0-7190 GCA_036845585.1 Meiothermus sp.
GTGGCACCCCAGCCGGCCCCCCTTCCCGCCCAGCTCTTTCCCCGGTGCAGCCCCTAGCGGTGGTACGGCTCGCCTTTCTTGAGGGTCTCGATGCGATAGAGCTGCTCCAAGAGCACCACCAGGGCCAGCTCGTGCTGGAGGGTGAGCCGCGACAGGGCCAGCAGCCAGTCGGCCTGCTCGCGCACCGTCTGCGCGTGGCCCTCGGCCCCCCCAATCAGGAAGGCCACCCCTTTTTCGGCCCCTATCTCCCAGGCCTCGAGCCGGGCCTTGAAGGCCAGGGTGTCGGGCAGCTCACCGCGCTCGTCCAGCACCACCCGCCGGTAGCCCTGGGAGGCTTCCAGCAGCCGCTGGCCCTCCTGGGTCTGGGGGCCTTCCTTGAGGTAGACGACCTCGAGCTTGACGTACCTACGCAAGCGCTCCAGGTACTCGTCCACCCCGGCTTTGGCATGGGCCAGTCGGGGCTTGCCAATGACGCAGATGCGCAGTTTCACAGCAACCTTCACCTCAACAAAACAACAACCCGAGTCTACCGGAGCCGACGGGCCTGCATGGCCGACCCAACTTCATTTGGCCTTGGGCAAAACCGGCTATAATCTTGGCTACCAAGAGGTTGGTATGGGTAAGAGCCTGCTGCTACCCGGTGTTGTTGGCTCCCCCAGAACCTCGAGCCCGGTATACCAAAACCCACCCACAAACCTCCCAGCGCGGGGGTTTTTTGGTTTTGTCGGGCGGTGGTTCCCCGTGAATGCCCTTACCCAGGGCTTCGCGGACGCAAAAGCCTTTACCCAGGGCTTGGCAGGTCGGGCTGGCTGGTCATCCCAGCAGGCCAGGAGGAAACATGGTTCAAGATAAAATACGGTTCCAACCCTTTAGCAGCGAACCCATCCGGCTGGTCGACGAGCAGGGCCACTGGATCGCCCCCTTCGAGCACGGGCTTTCGCCCGAACAGTTGCACCGTTTCTTCCGGGACATGCTGGCCGCCCGGATACTGGACGAAAAACTGGTTATCCTGATCCGCACCGGCAAGACCAGCTTTATCGCGCCTCACGCCGGCCATGAAGGGGCCCAGATCGGCATTGCCAACGCTCTACGCCAAGGGCACGACTGGCTGTTTCCCTACTACCGCGACATGGGCCTGGTGCTGGCGATGGGTATGCCGCTGGTGGAAGTTTTCGGCCAAACCCTGGGCAACGCCGCCGACCCGGCCAAAGGCCGGCAGATGCCCTCCCACCCCGGCTCGAAAAAACTGAATATTTTCACGGTCTGCTCGGCGATTGCCTCGCATGTTCCACCGGCGGCTGGGGCCGCCATCAGCATGAAGCTGCGCGGTACTGGCCAGGTGGCCGTTTGCACCTTTGGCGACGGGGCCACCAGCGAGGGCGACTGGCACGCCGGCATCAACTTCGCCGCCGTGCAGGGGGCTCCGGCAGTGTTTGTGTGCGAGAACAACCGCTACGCCATCAGCGTGAATTTCTCCAGACAGACCGCATCCCAGAATATCGCTGTAAAGGCCCAGGCCTACGGTATTCCTGGCTACTACGTGGATGGTCTGGATGTGCTGGCCAGCTACTTTGTGATGCAGGAGGCCATCGAACGCGCCCGGGCCGGACACGGGCCTAGCTTGGTGGAGCTGGTGGTCAACCGCTTTGGGGCCCACTCCTCCGCCGACGACGACAGCCGCTACCGCTCCCGCGAGGAGCTGGCCGCCGAACGTCAGCAAGACCCGCTGCTGCGCTACCAGCGTTTCCTGGAAAAGCAGGGTTTGTGGGATGCCAACTGGGCCAACGAGCTGAGGCTCGAGGTTTCCAAGGAGCTCGAGGCCGCCCTACAAGAAGCCATGCAGGCAGGGGAGCCCGACCCGCTCGAGATGTTCGACGATGTGTTCGCTGCCCGTCCGTGGCATCTGGAAGAACAGCGACGGCTGGTAGCGGAGGAATTGCGTTGATGACCCAGGTCGCAGGTCGAATGCCCTTCCGGCTTGCGTTTTTCGGTGCAAGGTCTTTAATGGAGGTTGCATGCCAACAATGACCATGATCCAGGCCATCAATACTGCCCTGGATGAAGAAATGAGCCGAGATGAGCGGGTGATGCTGCTGGGTGAGGATGTGGGCAGGCGGGGCGGGGTCTTTCTGGCCACCGAAGGCCTGCAGCAAAAATACGGCCCCGACCGGGTCATGGACTCGCCCCTTTCCGAGGCCGCCATACTGGGCGCTGCGGTGGGTCTGGCCGCGCATGGAATGCGCCCGGTGGCCGAAATTCAGTTTGCCGACTACGTCTTCCCCGGCATAGACCAGCTCTTTTCGCAAGCGGCCAAGCTGCGCTACCGCTCCGGCGGCCAGTTCACCGCACCCATGGTGGTGCGGATGCCCACCGGCGGCGGCGTTAAGGGCGGACACCACCACTCACAAAGCCCCGAAGCCCACTTTGCCCACACCGGCGGTCTGAAGGTGGTGGTGGTATCCACGCCCTACGACACCAAAGGGCTCCTGAAGGCGGCCATCCGCAACGATGACCCCGTTGTGTTCATGGAACCCAAGCGCCTCTACCGGGCCGTGAAGGAAGAAGTGCCCAGCGACGACTTCCTGATTCCCATCGGCAAGGCCGCCATCCGCCGCGAGGGAAGCGACATCACCTTGGTTTCGTATGGTGGGCCGATGGTCGAGACCCTCAAAGCGGCTGAAGAGATGGGGGCTGCAGGCCTCAACCCGGAGGTGATTGACCTGCGCACCGTGATGCCCTGGGACAAAGAAACCGTGTTGAACTCGGTAGCCAAGACCGGGCGGCTGCTGATGATCTCCGAGGCGCCGCGCATCGCCAGCATTGCCTCCGAAGTGACAGCAACCATCTCGGAGGAGTTGTTCGATCAGTTGCTGGCCCCGCCCATGCGGGTTACCGGGTTTGATACGCCCTACCCGCTGGCCCAGGATAAGCTCTACATGCCGACCGTGACCCGCATTCTGAACGCTGCCAAGAGGCTGCTGGACTACTGAGCACGGGGCCATCCCGCAGTTGGCGCGGGTTCCTGTCCGCTCAGTAATAAGCTCGAGCCTTTCGGACTAAAGCAACCCTACTAGCCTCAATTGCAGGGCTCAGAGGAGTAATGTAGAGCAAGCCGAGAGCCACATACCGTAACAAAGGAGTCCTATGCCCAAAGAAGTGGTTTTACCCGAACTAGCCGAATCCGTCGTTGAGGGCGAAATTCTCAAGTGGCTGGTGGACGAGGGCGACAGCCTCAAAAAAGACCAGCCTTTCGTGGAGGTAATGACCGACAAGGTCACGGTGGAGCTGCCCAGCCCCCTCGAGGGCGTATTGCTAAAAAAGCTGGTCAAGGAGGGCGATGTGGTCGCGGTTCATGCCCCCATTGCCCTGATTGCCGAACCCGGCGAGGTGGTAGCCCCCATCAGCGACAAAAAGCTCGAGCCCGCTCCCAGCGTACAGGCCCAGGAAGAGCGCTCCATTGTCGAGCCGGGCCAGCTTACCGAGGACGACGGCGCCAATCTTTCGCTGTTTAAGCCCGACAGCAAACCGGAGCAGGTCAAGAATCCTTTCGCCCAAGCCTCTCTATCGCCGGTATCAGCCCCGCAGCCTGCGCAGGGCCTCGCCCACACCCAGGGCCGCATCATCGCGGTTCCGGCAGCCCGCAAACTAGCCCGCGACCTGGGGCTGGACATTGCCCGAATTCCAGGCTCCGGCCCCAACGGGCGCATCCGGGTGGAGGACGTCAAGAACTACGCTAAAAGCCGGGAGTCCCTGGCCGAACCTCCAGCAAAAGCGGCCCCAGCTCCAGCCCAGCCCCCCAGCCCAACCGGCAGACCGGCCTCCAGCGGCGTAGCACCGGTGCAGTACAGAACCCCCAAAGGCTACGAAGATCGGGAAACCCGCCTTCCCTTGCGCGGCCTTCGGCGGGCCATTGCCAATCAGATGGTGGCCTCCCACCTGTACACCGTGCGCACCCTCACGGTTGACGAAGTGGATATGACCGAGCTGGTGGCCCTGCGGGGCCGCCTCAAGGCCGATGCCGAAGCCCAGGGGGTCAAGCTCAGTTACCTGCCCTTCATCTTCAAGGCGATTGCCCGAGCCCTCAAGAAATACCCTGCGCTCAACAGTTCGCTGGACGAAGCCACCCAGGAGATCGTGCTCAAGAACTACTTCAACATCGGCATGGCCGTAGCGGCAGAGAACGGGCTGATTGTACCGGTACTGCGCGATGTGGACCGCAAGAGCCTGCTGGAGCTGGCCCTCGAGGTCGGCGACCTGGCCGAGCGGGCCCGCACCGGAAAGCTCTCCCCCGATGAGATGGCGGGCTCCACCTTTAGCGTGACCAACATCGGCAGCATCGGGGCCTTGTTCAGCTTTCCCATCATCAACGTACCCGATGCCGCCATTCTGGGTATTCACTCCATCCAGAAGCGCCCCGTGGTGGATGAACACGAGCAGATTGTAGTGCGGCAGATGATGTACATCTCGCTCTCCTTCGACCACCGGCTGGTCGATGGAGCCGAGGCGGCGCGGTTTTGCAAGGAGGTCATTCGGCTGCTGGAAAAACCGGAGCGGTTGTTCCTGGAAGCACTTTGAGAGCGCTGCGCGGTCTGTACCAAAGCCTCTTTTTTCACCTGTCAGATTTTGTTTTTCACAACATCGAGAACTAGAATGGGTGAGGATATGTCAACCATCTACGACGTAATCGTGATCGGAACCGGCCCTGGCGGCTACCATGCGGCCATTCGGGCAGCACAACTCGGAAAGAAAGTGCTGGCCATCGAGGCCGAGCATGTGGGGGGCGTCTGTCTGAATGTGGGCTGCATTCCCACCAAAGCACTGCTGCACGCTGCGGAGGAGCTAGAGAGCACCCGCCATGGCAGTGCGTTTGGTCTGGAAATCAAGGAGGCCAGGCTCGACCTCAAAAAGCTGGGTGGTTGGCGCGACGGCATCGTCAAAAAACTCACCGGGGGGGTCTCGCAGCTCTTCAAGGGCAACAAAGTCGAGCTCAAGACCGGTTTTGCCAAGTTTGTTAGCAAAGATACCCTCGAGGTAGCCGGCGAGCGCATCCAGGGCAGGACCTTCATCGTGGCCACCGGTTCGGAACCCAACAGCCTGCCCGGTTTTGAGGTAGACCAGAAGGACATCATCGACTCTACTGGGGCCTTGCGGGTAGAGGATAAGTTTCCCAAGCGGATGCTATGCATTGGCGGGGGAGCCATTGGACTGGAGTTTGCGCAGGTCTACAAGCGGCTGGGAGCCGAGGTCACAGTGATCGAGTACATGGGCCAGATCCTGCCCGCAGCCGACCCCGAGACCGCCAACCTGCTCGCCAAAATCCTGGGCAAACAGGGCATCCAGATCCGCACCCAGACCAAGGGCGTGAAGGTCGACAGGAAAAAAGACGGTCTGCACGTCACCCTGGAGAACGGTAAAACAGGTCAGCAAGAAACCATCGTGGTCGATAAGATTCTGGTCGCCACCGGGCGGCGGCCCAGGGGCAAAGGGCTGGGGCTGGAGAGCATCGGCGTAACGGTGGATGAGCGCGGCTACGTGCCCACCAACGAAAAAATGGAGACCAACGTGCCGGGCATCTATGCCATCGGCGATGTCACCCGCCCCCCGCTGCTGGCTCACAAGGCCATGAAGGAAGGCCTGATTGCTGCCGAAAACGCCGCCGGCGGCAACGCGGTGATGGACTATCAGATTCCCAACGTGGTTTACACCAGCCCCGAGTGGGCGGCGGTGGGCATGACCGAAGAAGAAGCCAGCAAGGCCGGCTACAAGGTCAAGGTGGGCAAGTTCCCCCTCTCGGCCTCGGGCCGGGCCATGACCCTCGAGGCCACCGACGGGCTCATCAAGCTGATCGGCGACGCCGAGACCGACCTGCTTCTGGGAGCCCACATCGTGGGGCCCAGTGCCTCCGACCTGATTGCCGAGATGGGACTGGCCCTGGAGATGGGGGCCACCGTGACCGATGTGGGCCTTACCGTGCATGCCCACCCTACCCTCTCGGAAGGCATTATGGAGGCCGCCGAACACCTGCACCGACAGGCCATCCACATCGCCAACCGCTGAGCTGCACCGGCTACAGGGTCTGCACATCTGGACCCGTAGTAGCTTCCTTGTGAGTCTGCCCAGGCTTTGGACCCCGCGTATCGCAAACCTCAGGCGGCGCGAAACGCCTTGGCATAGCGTCTGCTAGGGCTGGCTTGCCTTGCTGGCCACCCGACGGATGAGGAAGTACGGTTTTTCTGGTATAACTGCCTTGCATGCGGATTCGTGCAACGCTAAACGCGCTGGCCCTCCGGCTGGACGGCAACGAAACCCCCGAGATGCTGCGCAAGGCATTGGCAGAGCTGCCCGACTTGCCCCTCGAGGTTGAAGTCGCGGGGGTGGTCGGCCAGGGGGTACTGGAGGCCCTGCTTGAGCTGGGCCGGGAGCGGGGCTTGCAATTCCGACCTCAGCGGGGCGAAAAATACATCCCCTACACCGAGGTTATCGATCAGACCCTGCGGTCGGGGGCCAGGGTGGAGTCTCCCGGCACGGTGGTCATCCTGGGGGATGTGAATGCCGGCGCCGAGGTCATTGCGGCTGGAGACATAATTGTGGTGGGTAAGTTGCGCGGGCTGGCCCATGCTGGGGCTACCGGGCAAGAAGAGGCTGCAGTATGGGCCATGAGCCTGGAAGCCAAGCAGATTCGCATCGCCCACCACGTGGCCCAGGCACCCGATGGCCAGCAGGGTACTCGAGGCCCCGAGCGGGCCAGGGTAGCCGAAGGTCGCATCGTGCTGGAAGCCTGGGGCAAAAAATCCTGAATATTAATACGGGATTCAAGAGGCTGGGCTGCGCCGCGCGCGGCGCAACTAGAATCCTGGAGGACTCCCCACCCAGTCGTTCGGCGAGGAAAGCGACTGCCTTCCAAGGGATGGCATCGCGTACCGTTGGTGCAATAAACCGGTATCGCATTCCAGTAATGCACTAATCGGTATTTCCCTCCGCGTAAGCGGATAACTTAGGTCGGGTTGGTTCGTCACCGGATGGTGGCCTGGTATCGGTTGCGCGAGGACAGGTTTAGCCAGCCGCCGGGCTGCGCATGTGCGTACCAGCGTCCCCAACCTTCTTCCAGGGTCGTTGCTCGCGTTTCACCTATTAGGACACCTAGAACCCGATACCCCCTGCCGATTCCCCGTAGCGACTCAGAATCTGGT
>DAIUDO010000116.1:0-1200 GCA_036845585.1 Meiothermus sp.
GGTGGGGCCGTGGGAGGGGTGCCATCCGGTATAAAAATGCTATGGAAACCCGCTTTGCTGCCTTGTTGACCGAGTACTGTTTGGACTTGCAGCCCGGCCAGACCGTTTTGATTGAAGCCGAGCCCCCGGCCTTACCGTTGCTCGAGGCGCTGCACTCGACCGTTTTGCAGTGTGGGGCCTACCCCATTGTTCAGCTATTTCCGGCGGCGACCTCGAGGCCCTTTTTCCTCTTCGGGGAGGGCTGGCTGGAGCGGGTGCCCCCGCCCCAGATGCAGCTCGTGGAGCATATCGACGCCAGCCTGCGGATCGAGAGCGCCCAGAACCCGCTCGAGCTGAGCGATGTTCCTGTAACCCGATTAGCCCAGTACCGCAGTGGGTGGCAGCCCTTCGTGCAAAAGCGGGCCAGCAAGCGCTGGTGTCTGACCCTTTATCCCACCGCAGGCTATGCCCAGCAGGCCCGGATGCCCACGGCGGGTTTTCGGGCCTTTGTGGAGCGGGCCTTGTACCTCGACCGCCCAGATCCGGTAGCAGCCTGGCGCGAGCTGTCGGCTTTCCAGGCGGGCCTCATCGAGCGCCTGCAAAGGGTAAAGGAGATTCGCATCCAGGCCGATGGCACCGACCTGCGCTTACGCGTAGAGGGTCGCACCTGGATCAACTCCGACGGCAAGCGCAACATGCCCTCGGGTGAGGTGTTCACCGGTCCCATCGAGTCCTCTGCCGAGGGAGCGGTGTACTTCAATCTACCCACAGTGGTTTCCGGTCAGCGCGTAGAAGGGGTACGTTTGCGTTTTCGGGAGGGTCGCGTGGTGGAGGCCAGCGCCGAGGTGGGCGAGGAATATTTACTAAGGATGCTCGAGGCCGACCCTGGAGCCCGCGGCCTGGGCGAACTGGGCATCGGCACCCACTTTGGCATCCAGCAGCCTACCGGCCTCATTCTCTACGACGAAAAAATCGGGGGCAGTGTACACCTGGCCCTCGGGCAAAGCTATGCCGAGACCGGCGGGCTCAACACCTCCTCCATCCACTGGGACCTGATCCTCGACCTGCGCCAGGGAGGGCGGCTTTTGGCCGATGGTCAGGTGCTGCAGGAAAACGGACAGTTCGTAGGCCTATAGCGGCCGCTCCATAGAGATTGGGCCATTCGGGGCAAGACAGGCCGGCCCTCACATCTGCACTGGCTGCGCGAACACCGGCCACTGT
>DAIUDO010000116.1:1300-7139 GCA_036845585.1 Meiothermus sp.
AACCCGGTATGGAGGTATGCGATACACAAAAACCACCCGCCAAGGCGGGTGGTCATGGCCCCGGGGTCTTTATCCCTGGGCTTTTTCTTTGTCTTTATCCTCTTCCAGGCTGAGCTGGCTCAGGAGGTCGCCGAAGACGTCGCCGAGCTTGACATTGGTGCTGGAAGCAGCCGCCACGCTGGGGTCGTAGTTTGTATACGAAGCTGCGCCCATGGAACCGCCGTAGTCGTAGTCGCGCTCCCGGCCCCTTCCTTCGCGGGGGCCACCCTTGCCCTTGGGGCGCTTGGGGCGCTCGCCGCCCTTGCCCTCACGGCGGCCTTTGCGTCCTTCACCTTCTTCGTCGCCGGGAAGGCTGACAGCCTGAGGCGGTGGGGTCAGGAGGCGTTTGCGCGAGAGGCTGATGCGCTGCTCCACCGGGTCGATCTGCAGGATGGCGGCCTCAACCTCATCGCCCTTTTTGAACAGCTCCGAAGGCTTCTCGACACGCTCGTAGGCCAGCTCCGAGATGTGAATCAGCCCTTCAATACCAGGCTCAATCTCCACAAACACGCCAAAGTCAGTCAATCCCGTGACCTTACCCTTCACTGGGGTGCCGGGGGGGAAGCGGTCGGGCAGGCTCTTCCAGGGGTCGGGCTGGGTTTGCTTCAAGCCCAAGGAGAGGCGGCGCTCGGCAGGGTCGATACGCAGTACCTGGGCCTCGACTTCCTGGCCTTCCTTCAAAATTTCGCTGGGGTGCTTGGGGCGCTTGGTCCAGGAAAGCTCGGAGATGTGGATTAGCCCTTCCAACCCCGGTTCGACTTCCACAAATGCCCCAAATTGGGTCAGGCCTACCACCTTACCGTTGAGCCTCGAGCCGATAGGATAACGCTCCGAGACGGACAGCCAGGGGTCTTCGGTCAGGGCCTTCATCGAGAGGTTGACCCGCTCGCGCTCGGTGTCCACCGAGAGAACTTTGGCCTTCACGGTCTGGCCCTTGTGAACGACATCTTTGGGGTGATTGAAACGGCCCCAGGTAATCTCGCTGCGGTGCACCAGACCATCCACCCCACCCAGGGCCACAAACACGCCAAACTCGGTGACTTCGACCACCTGGCCCTCGACGATGTCGCCCTCTTTGAGGGAGGCCAACACCTGGCTGCGAGCGGCTTTTTGCTCGGTTTCCAGCACAGTGCGGCGCGACAAAATTACGCGACCCTTCTTACGGTTGAGCTCGATTATTTTGACCAGGAAGCTCTGGCCCACGTATTCGTCGAGCTCGGGGGTGCGCTTGAGGTCTACTTGACTGGCAGGCAGGAAGGCACGGATACCTTCGATGGTCGCGACCAAGCCCCCCTTGACCTTCTCCTTAACCTGAACCATCACCGGCTCGCCCTGTTCAAACAGCGATTGCACCTTTACCCAGCTCTGGTCGGCCTCGGCCCGCTTCTTGGAGAGTACCACCTGGCCGTTCTCGAGGTCGGCGCGCACCACATAGGCGCTTACCGTGTCGCCCGGTTTCAGCAGGTTCTTTAGCTCCTCTTCGGAGAGCGGTTCCTCGGTGAGCTGATTGAACGGAATGATGGCTTCGGTGCGCGCGCCAATGTCCACCATCACACCATCGTTGGTGATGAGCACCACCTTACCGGTGATGACCTGGCCGCGCTGCACGGTCTTCTCGAGGCGGGCCTCTGCGTCTTGCAGAGCCTGCTCCATACTAAAAACTTGGGGCTCTTTTCCAGTTTCCACTGGAGTCTGGGTAGCTTGGTCTTCCATTCGCCTGTGTCCTCTCTGCCTTTACCTTGGTGTCGCGCCAAAATTTCCACCCAGATTGCTCTGGGCTTGGTGTGGGATAGTCTGCGCGACGGGTTGCCTAGCCAGGATGCTAAACCCTAAGCTGAGACATACCTGCTATTTATAGCACAGCTCCCTGGGTTTGTCCAACACGGCATAACCCAAAAATACTCATACCAGATTCGGTTAGTTCGTTACCGGAGGGTGGACTCGCCAGGGCCACGCCGCGCCATGGGCGACGCAGAGGCGACCGAGCGAGGTTATCCGCGCAGCGGAGTGCGCTACCGCTGCAGTGCTCCACGGGAACGCAATACCGCCCTTTGGAAGGGAGTCGTTTTCTTCGCCGGCCCGCAGGACGAGGCGGGTTTCTCCGACAATGGCATGGGATAATGCAGGTTTCGCTGACCGCAGGAAGGGGTGGGCTCTGGGATTCCAGTTGCGTCGTGTGCGGCGCAACCAAGCCTCCGATGGCAGCGTGTTTGGAAGGCTGGCCTTTTGAATCTCCTCAGGAGTTACGCAGTTGCAGTTGACAGGACGTTTGTGTCCCTGGAGGCTAGGGCTTACCCAACCTTTTCCAGAGGGTGTGATGCCAAAGTGCGATGACCTGGACTGCATCCATCTCCTCATCGCGGCTCAGCGGGTACCGAGGCAGCCCAGAGGAGATAGACCTACCCGCCCATCCTGCTGCAAAGACGGCCGCCCGACACGCTCTCGCTGTGGTAGGAGGCAAAGGCCTTCGTGAACTTCAGGAAGGGGACGACACCCCCCTGGATAAACCCTGCGCTCAGAAGATGGATCGGGTGACCTGGAGCCAACTGCGTAAGTCCCATCCGGTATGGGATCGCTACTCAAGAGAGAGTGGCTTCGTCGGTCAGACCCTCCGCCCAGGCCTCGAGGTGGCCCACATCCCCTACCGAGAGGGCCGTGCCTTCGGGGTAGAGCAGCCGGGTGATGGAAGTGTTCTGGATTTGGAACTTGCGCCAAGCCCCGTTGTCCAGCTTGAGCACAATTTTGAGCGCCGCCCGGATCACCCCGCCGTGCGTTACCAGGATGAAGCGCCCATCGGGCAGGTCGTCCAGGAAGTGTTGCACCCGTGCGGCCAGGTCGGCCATGCTCTCGCCGCCAGGCCGCTTGGTGTTCCAGGGGTCGCGCAGGATGGCCTCGTGAAAAGCCGGGTAAAGGGTTTCCATCTCGCTGCGCAAGAGCCCCTGTAACTCACCGGCGTAAATTTCGCGCAGGCGCGGGTCGTAGACAGGGGTCAGGTGCAGGGCCTCGGCAATGGGCTTGGCGGTGCGCATCGCTCGCTGGAGGTCGGAGCTGTACAGGCCATCAAAGCCCTGCCGGCAAGCCGAGAGCCTCTCGGCCACCCGGAAGGCCTGGTGCAAGCCCTCAGGGGAAAGGTTGATATCGAAGTGGCCCTGAAAGCGCCCTTCGGCGTTCCAGGGCGTTTCACCGTGGCGCACAAGCCATAGTTCTTTCATATGGAAGAGGGACAGGGGCTCAGACAACCTTAATCCCTGACTCACCCATGATATAGCCTACCGGGTAGCTTTGGGGTAAAAGTGTCCTGGCCCGGGATGCCATGTCTGAACTCAAGACCAAAATGTAACCAAGCCCCATATTGAAAACACGGAACATCTCCTGATCGTCTATGCCTCCGGTCTGCTGAATCAGTTTGAAGATGGCGGGAACCGGAAAGCTGCCGCGGTGGATCTGGGCTCCTAGGCCCTCCGGCAGCACCCGCGGTAGGTTCTCGAAAACCCCCCCGCCGGTGATGTGCGCCATTGCGCGGATCTCGATCCCTGTGGCCTGGAGGGTCTCCACCTCTGGCAGGTAGCAGCGGTGGGGCTCGAGCAAAGCTTCGGCCAGCGAGCGTCCGGCCAGGGCCACCTGGGGGGCCTCCAGATCCCAGCCCGCAAAGACCTTTCGGGCCAGGCTGTAGCCGTTGGTGTGCAGCCCGCTGGAAGGCAGGGCCAGCAGCACGTCACCAGGCTGTACCCCGGAGCCGTCCACAATCCGGGCTTTATCCACCACCCCCACAATGGTCCCCACCAGATCGAGGCCTCCCTCCTGGTAGACCCCTGGCATCTCGGCGGTCTCACCGCCCAAAAGGGGAATCCCCACCGCTTGGCAGGCCCGGGCCAGCGACTCGAGCACCGCCGCCAGCACCTCGGCCTCGAGGCGCGCACTGGCAATGTAGTCCATGAAAAATAAGGGCCGGGCCCCCTGCACCAACAGGTCGTTGACCGAGTGGTTCACAATGTCGAAGCCCAGTCCTTCGTAGCGTTTCGTCTGAGCTGCTAGCAGGGTCTTGGTGCCCACCCCGTCGGTGGAAGCCACCAGCACCGGCTGGGCCAGGCCCTTGAGCCTCGAGACATCCAGCATGCCCCCAAAAGCCCCAATGCCGCGCAGCACCTCGGGAGTGTAGGTAGCCTTGATCTGGCTGGCAGCGGCTTTTAGGGCGCCAGACTTGCGGTCGATGTCCACCCCTGCGTCTTCGTACTTCAAAGCTCAACCCCCAGCATCTCGCCCAGAATCTTCTTGACCACGTCGGCTTTGGCGGTGCCCCTGGTTTCCTTCATGATGGGCCCTACGAGGGCGTTGGCCGCCTTTAGGTTACCGCCCTTTACCTGCTCGACCACGCCAGGGTTTGCAGCCACCACCCGCTCCACGATGGGCCGCAGCGAGCCCTCGTCTGAGACCGAGCGCAGGCCACGCTCGTCTACCAGTCTGAGCGGGTCGGCCCCTTGCATCACCTCACTCAGGAGCTGGCTCAAGACCCGGTTGGTGATCTCGCGCTGCTCGAACAGCCCAGCCAATCGGGCCAGGTGTTCGGGGCGGAGGGCGGTCTGGTGAACCTCGATCTGCCGTTCGTTGAGGTAGCCCGCTATGTCGGCGTTAAGCAGATTGGCAAGGGTCTGCGGATTGCCTTGGTGATGGGCCAGCGCCTGGTCGAAAAAGCGGGCCAGCGAGGTGTTGTAAGCCAGAATTTCGGCATCGTAAGGCCGCACACCCAGCTCCACGTAGCGGGCATACTTTTGCGCGGGCAACTCGGGCAATGCAGCCCGCAGGCGCTCGAGCCAGGCCTCGTCCACCACGATGGGGGGTAGGTCGGGGTCGGGAAAGTAGCGGTAGTCGGCCTCGCCTTCCTTGAGGCGCATCAGGTAGGTCTTGCCAGCGGCTTCGTCCCAACCCAGGGTGGCCTGCTCTACTTTGCGCCCGCTGCGGAGGATCTCCTGCTGTCGCCTAATCTCGTACTCGAGCGCCCGCGCCACGCTGCGAAAGGAGTTGAGGTTCTTAATCTCCACCTTAGTGCCCAGGGGTTCGCCCACCCGCCGCACCGAGACGTTCACATCGGCCCGCATCTTGCCCTCCTCGGGGTTGGCGTCGGAGACCCCCAGGGTCTGGGCGATAGCGCGAATATGAGAGAGGAAAACCCGGGCCTGCTCGGGGCTGCGGATGTCCGGCTCGGTAACCATCTCGATGAGGGGCGAGCCGGCCCGGTTGAGGTCAATTAGAGAGTAAGCAGCCCCCTCGGGGTGGGTGGACTTGGCGGCGTCCTCCTCCAGATGAATCCGCTTGATGCGCACCCGCGCTCCCTCCACCTCCAGGTACCCGTGTTCGGCGATGGGCAGGTCGTACTGGGAGATCTGGTAGTTTTTGGGCATGTCCGGGTAGTAGTAGCTCTTGCGGTGGAACTGGGTCCAGGGGGCAATCTGGCAGTTCAGGGCCAGCCCAAAGAGAATACCGTAATCTATCGCCTGGGCATTGACCACCGGCAGCACCCCTGGCAGCCCCAGGCATACAGGGCAGACGTGGGTGTTGGGGGCATCGCCAAAATAACTGGCATCACACCCACAGAACATCTTGCTTTTGGTTTTTAGGTGCAGGTGAACTTCCAGCCCCACCACAGCTTCGAAATCGGGCATACCGGAACATTATAAGAGCCCTTCTGCCTGGTTGCAGGACGCCACAGGTGCTAGAATCTGGCTTGGCTGCCTTGGGTAGGCCCGCGCGCTCGTAGCTCAGTATGGATAGAGCAAAGGTTTCCTAAACCTTAGGTCGCAGG
>DAIUDO010000117.1:0-7138 GCA_036845585.1 Meiothermus sp.
TCCACGATGCGCTTCAACTCCGCTTTCTCCATGCTCACAGCATAAGTATCTCCACCCTCAAAATCCAGCTCGGGGTCCACCGCATCTGCTAGCAGGCTAAAAACGCACCTGCGGCTGACCTCCAAAGCCAAATACACCCCGCTTGGGCGCGCCAAAGCTCCGCTGAAACACAAAAAAGCCCCCGCCGGTCAGACGGGGGCTGACCAGTATAGGCTTATCGCTTGCTGTACTGGGGGGCACGGCGGGCTTTGTGCTTGCCGTACTTTTTGCGCTCGACCTCGCGGGGGTCGCGGGAAAGCAGACCGGCGGGTTTGAGCTTGGCCCGCAAATCGCCGTTGTAGTTGACCAGGGCACGGGCAATCCCAAGCTGGATGGCATCTACCTGTCCGGCCTTGCCGCCTCCTTCCACGGTAATGTAGGCATCAAAACGGTTGATGGCGTCGACTCGGCGGAGGGGTTCCAGAGCCGACACAGCCTTGACCAGACCGCCAAAGTAATCGGTAAAGGCAATGCCATTGACTTCGATTTTGCCGTTGCCGGGTCGCAAAAAAACCCGAGCTACACTGGTTTTGCGACGACCCGTGCCGTAATACTGGTCCATTATTCAACCTCCATCTTAACCGGTTTTTGGGCCGCGTGGGGATGGCTGGGTCCGGCGTACACCTTGAGGCGACGGAACATGATGTTGCCCAGCGCACCCTTGGGCAGCATGCCCTTGACGGCGTGCTCGACAGCCTTGACGGGTTTTTCGGCCAGCATCACAGCCCCTACCGTGCGCTTGAGGCCACCGGGATAACCGGAGTAGCGGGTGTAGACCTTGGTGCGGGGCTTGGAGCCCTTTAGAACTACCTTATCGGCATTGATGACCACCACGCAGTCGCCCATGGCCATGTTGGGGGTGAAGTCGGGCTTGTGTTTTCCGCGCAGCACGGCTGCAATCTTGGAAGCCACCCGTCCAATGGACATGCCCTCCGCATCGATCAGAACCCAGCCGGGTTCCTTGGGTTCAGGAACAAACGTCTTGAACACTGTAATCTCCGTTTTTGCTCCAGCGCCTACCAACGCCGTTGCAGATGGTGATTTGCTTTTGCCTGGATGACTCGGGGCAATCATCCAGAAAAAGCGCCAACCCGAAGTATAGCACACTCTTTTATGGTCATGCAAAAATGATAGCGATCTGGTGAATGCCTGGGCGGGTTCGCGGCTCCCGGGTACTTCGCTGGAAGCAGCAGGGGAAAGGAATGGGTGGTTATGGCATCCAAGCTTGAAGAGGCGCAAGTCTTGAGTGGCCTACAAAACCTACCGGGGTGGGCCCTGGTCGGAGGCAGGGTGGAAAAGACCTTCGCATTCGATTCCTATGCCGAATGCGTGGCCTTTGCGGTCAAGGTCGCGCTGTACGCCGAAAAAGCGGACCACCACCCGGACAGCTTGGAAGTCATGTGGGGTAGGGTAAAGGTGGCCTATGTGACCCACTCGGCAGGAGGGGTTACCTCGCTGGACCTCGAGGCGGCTGCGCACATCGATACCCTGGTCTGAGCCATGTGCAACGCCCGTTAGTACCTACAGCACAAGGACTTTGTACCTAAATTGGAGGCACCCTGACACGCTGCTTAGGGGGTCTGACAGTCTCCTCACACGTTTTGTAAACAAAGAACCTAGTAGACTAAAGAACCGTGAGTATGGAGAGAGCAGTTGACAGTTCGAACCTGGCCTTTTTGGAAGCGTTGTACCAGGAGTATGAGCGCAACCCGGCGTCCGTTCCTGCCGAATGGTCGAGCTACTTCCACGCCGTGCAGTCTGAGCCGGTCAGTGGCAATGGGGCAGTGGGGCCTCGAGAACCTATGGACGGGGCTTCAGTCTCTGAGCTGGCCTCGTTCTTTTTGCGGGCCGTGCGCTTTTTGCGTACCTACCGTGAGCGCGGCCACTTGGTCGCCCGGATCGACCCTCTGGAGCGCGAACGCCGCACCCCCCCCGAGCTCGACCCTAGTTTTTTTGGTCTGAGTGAAGCCGACCTCGACCGTCCGGTGCCCTTAGAGCTGGGGGCGCCCACCCTGCGGGCTGTGCTCGAGCAGTACAAGGCCCGCTTTGGCGGTACGGTAGGCATCGAGTATGGCCACCTCGACGACCCGGCGGTACGCAACTGGATTGAGGCCCGGCTGGCGGCGGGATTTGCCCGCCCAACCGCAGAGCTAAAGAAGAGAATCCACGAGCGCCTGATGCAGGCCACGCTTTTTGAGGAGTTTTTGCAGAAAAAATACCTAGGGGCCAAGACCTTCAGCCTCGAGGGTACCGAATCGCTCATTCCCTTGCTCGACCTGACCATCGAGAGTGCAGCCAAGCATGGGGTGGTGGAGGTGGTGATGGGAATGGCCCACCGTGGCCGCCTGAACGTGCTAGCGAATGTGGTCAGAAAGCCGATGCGCGACATATTCCTGGAGTTTGAGGAGCATTTTCCCGAGGGCTACCACGGCGACGTCAAGTACCACCTGGGTTATTCGGCCGATCTGGCAACGCCTTACGGACAGATCCACCTTTCCTTGAACTTCAACCCCTCGCACCTGGAGTTTGTGGCCCCAGTAGCCATGGGGCGTACCCGCGCCAAGCAAGACCGATTTGGCGACCGCAAGCGAGAAAAGGGCATGTTGCTGCTGGTGCATGGCGATGCAGCTTTCATCGGCGAGGGCATCGTACAAGAAACCCTCAATATCTCGGGGATTCCGGCCTATACGGTGGGCGGTGCGGTTCACATCATCCTGAACAACCAGATAGGGTTCACCACCGAGCCACACGAGTACACCGCTGGACGCTACTCCACCGAAATTGCCAAGATGCTCGAGTCGCCCATCTTCCACGTCAACGCCGAAGACCCTGAGGCATTGGTGGGGGTGGTGGAGCTGGCGATGGAATTTCGCAGGGAGTTCAAGCGCGACGTGTTCATCGACCTAATCGGGTATCGCAAGCGGGGCCACAACGAGACCGACGAGCCGAGCTTTACGCAGCCAGACATGTACCGCCGCATTTCGGCCAAGAAACCTCTTTACATCAGCTACGCGGCCAAGCTCGCCAGCGAGGGGTTGCGCTCCAAAGAGGAAGGGGAGGCCCTGGCCAGGCACTACCAGGATTTGATGGAGGCTGCTTTTTCCGGGGCCCGACGTGAGCCCACGCCCACCCGTCCGCCGGCTGGGGGCGGAATTTGGAAGGGCTACCTGGGGGGTCCCGAGGAAGGTGTGCCAGATCCGGAAACCGGCGTTCCCCTAGAGAAACTTTCGGCTCTGATGGAGGGCTTAACTCGGCTGCCCGGGGGCTTCAACCTGCACCCGAAACTGGCCAAGTTTGTGGAAGGCCGCCGTGAGATGGGCCAGAACAAGCGCCCGCTAGACTGGGCCTCGGCCGAGATGCTGGCCTTTGCGAGCTTGGCGGTCGAAGGGCATCGGGTGCGGATATCCGGTCAGGATGTACTCCGCGGAACCTTTACCCAGCGCCACGGGGGTTACACCGATCATCTGACGGGTGAGCGGTATATCCCGGCCAACCACCTAGCCGAAGGACAGGCGGTAGTGGAACTTTACAATTCGGCCCTCTCCGAGGCGGGGGTGCTGGGTTTTGAGTACGGATACAGTCTGGATATGCCGGATGGGCTGGTGGGTTGGGAGGCGCAGTACGGCGACTTTGTCAACACGGCCCAGGTGATCATCGACCAGTTTATCGCCTCAGCAGAGGCCAAGTGGAGTCGCTTGTCGGGCATCGTAATGCTGCTACCCCACGGCATGGAGGGTGGCGGCCCCGAGCACTCCTCGGCCCGCCTCGAGCGGTTCTTGCAACTTTGCTCCAACGACAACATGCAGGTGGTCTACCCCACGACCCCAGCGCAGTACTTCCACCTGCTGCGCCGGCAGGTGGTGCGCCCCTGGCGCAAGCCTCTCATCGTCATGACGCCCAAGAGCCTGCTGCGCAACCCCGATGCGGTATCGAGGCTCGAGGAGCTATCCACAGGCCGTTTCCAGCGGGTGCTGCCGGGCAGCCAGAGCCGCAAGGTCCAGCGCATCCTGCTCTGCTCGGGCAAGATTTATTACGACCTCGAGGCGGCCCGCCGGGCAGCCGGTAAGGAAGATGTGGCCATCATCCGCCTGGAACAGCTCTACCCCTTCCCGATCAAGGAGCTCGAGGCAGCCCTAGCGCTTTACGCTGCCGATGCAGAGGTCATCTGGACACAAGAGGAGCCCGCCAACATGGGGGCCTGGTGGTTTATACGCGCCCGCTTTGGCGACCGGATTTTCGGCCACCCGCTGAGCGTAGTGGCCCGCGCAGAGTCCAGCAGCCCAGCAGTCGGCTCCAAAAAGGTACATGACAAGGAGCAGCGGGCCATCGTGTCGGCAGCCCTTGGCTTGTAAGCGCCCGAATAGGTCTACAGTGGAAGTCTCGGAAGCTCTAGGTGCTTACTTAGAGTAAAGTTGTTCGGGTTTTGGTGCGTTTGCACTGCATATAGGAGGCAAGATGGCCGTGGAAGTCAAAGTTCCCGCAGTTGGAGAGTCCATCACCGAGGTGGAGATTGGACAGTGGCTCAAGAAAGAAGGCGAATCGGTCAGTGTCGATGAGCCTCTGGTCGAGCTTGTAACCGATAAGGCAACCCTCGAGCTACCCTCACCGGTGAGTGGCAGGTTAGCCCAAATCTTAATTCCCAGTGGACAGGCCAAGGTAGGTGATGTGGTGGCCCTGCTCGAGGAGGGTACGGCAGCGGCGGCCAGCCCGATACCCCAACCTACCTCTGCAACGGTGCCCAGTCAGGTGACTGTGACCGAGACCAAGGTCATGCCAGCCGCCGAACGCCTGGCAGCCCAGAGCGGAGTCCAAGCGGCTGCCCTGACCGGAACAGGTCCCAGCGGGCGCGTGCTCAAGGAAGATGTTCAACGTGCCGTAGCCGTTCCCGCCTCTACAGCTGCGGTTTCCAAGCTGGCCAGCCCTCCATCCCCAGCGCCGGTGGTGAGCAAAGGTGAGCGCCGCGATGATGTGGTCGCCATGACCCCCTTGCGCCGTCGTATAGCCGAGCGCCTGCTGTCCGCCAAGCAAAACACGGCCATGCTCACCACCTTTAACGAAGCCGATATGGGCACGGTGATGGAGCTGCGCAAAGAATATGGTGAGAGTTTCCAGAAGAAGTACGGGTTCAAGCTGGGGTTCATGAGCTTCTTCGTCAAAGCCGTGACCCAAGCTTTACAAGAAATTCCTCAGCTCAACGCCGAAATAAGAGGTACCGATATCGTTTACCACCGCTATTACGATATCGGTATTGCTGTGGGCGGAGGTGAAGGGCTGGTGGTGCCGGTAGTTCGTAACACCGACCAGTTGAGCATGGCCCAGATCGAGGCCATTATCGCCGACTATGGTGAGCGGGTACGTGCAAAGAAGATCAAGCCCGAAGAATTGATGGGCGGTACCTTCACCATCACCAACGGCGGCATTTATGGCTCGCTTAACTCCACTCCCATCATCAATCCCCCTCAGGTAGGCATTCTTGGCATGCACGCCATTGTCGAGCGTCCGGTAGCTAGGAATGGAACGGTGGTCATTCGCCCAATGATGAACCTGGCCCTTTCCTACGACCACCGTATTGTGGATGGACGGGAGGCAGTGACCTTTCTCAAACGGGTCAAAGAGCTCATAGAGAACCCTGTACGGCTGGCCTTGGAGGTATAAAGGATTTCTTCGGCCGACTGCCGATGGCTGACCGGCAATCCAACCCTAGCTACTTGCGAGGATTTATGACCAAGCATCAACTCATCGTCATCGGAGCAGGACCAGGAGGGTATGTTGCGGCTATTAGGGCCGCACAACTTGGGCTGGACGTGGCCTGCATCGAGAAAGAACAAGCCCTGGGAGGAACCTGTCTGCGGGTGGGCTGCATTCCTTCTAAGGCCCTGCTAGATGCCAGCGAGAAAATTCATGCTGCCGAACTCAACCAGTTTATTGGCATCAAGATCGGCCAGGCTGAGCTCGATCTGCCCGCTCTGATGGCCCACAAGGATAAGGTGGTCAAGGCCAACACCAGCGGTGTGGAATACCTCTTCAAAAAGAACAAAGTCAGGCGCTACTTTGGACACGGCAAAATTGTTGCCCCCAACCGGGTGGCGGTTGAGGGGCCCGAGGGCATCCTGGAGCTCGAGGCCGAGCGCATCCTGATTGCCACTGGCTCCAAAGTAGCCATGCTCAAGGGCGTTACGCTCGACTACGAGGTTGTGGGCACCTCCGACCAGGCCATTGCGTATGCCAAGGTTCCCGAGACGTTGGTGGTAATTGGGGGCGGGGTGATTGGCCTCGAGCTTGGCTCGGTCTGGAACCGTCTGGGCTCCAAGGTTACGGTGCTGGAGTATCTGCCGACCATTCTGGGCGGTATGGATGGTGAGCTGGCCAGATCCGCCGAAAAGATTTTCAGGAGGCAGGGACTGGACATCCGAACGGGGGTGCGCGTGACCGCAGCCTACGCCAGGGAAGGCAAAGGAGTTGTCGAGTACGAGGGCGGTGAGCCCTTGATAGCCGACCGCGTGCTGCTGGCAACTGGACGGGTTCCCAACACCGATGGACTGGGCCTGGAAAATGTGGGGCTCACCACCGATGAGCGGGGTCGTATCCCCGTGAACGCCCATTATCAGACTGCGGTACCCAACATTTTTGCCATTGGCGACGTGATTGCGGGCCCCATGCTGGCTCACAAGGCCGAGGAGGAGGGTTACGCGGCGGTCGAGTACATGGTTACGGGCTATGGGCACGTCGACTATAACTCGATTCCCAACGTGGTATACACCCATCCCGAGATCGCCTCGGTGGGCAAGAGCGAGGAGGAGCTCAAAGCAGCAGGGATTGCCTACAAGAAAGGCTCATTCCCCTTTTCGGCCAACGGTCGAGCCAGGGCTATGGATGATACCGACGGCTTTGCCAAAATTCTCTCGCATGCCGAAACCGATCGGATTCTGGGGGTTCATATCATAGGCCCTCGAGCCGGGGACCTGATTGCCGAAGCCGCGGTTGCGATGGCCTTTCACGCCTCTGCAGAGGATCTGGCCAGAGCCTCCCATGCTCACCCCACCCTGGCCGAGGTGCTGAAGGAAGCTGCTCTGGCTGCCTGGGACCGGCCGATTCACAT
>DAIUDO010000118.1:0-3140 GCA_036845585.1 Meiothermus sp.
ATATACTCGATGCCTTGTGCTGCCAGCAGGACCTCGGCCTCCTCGCAGAGGCGGCAACCTTTTCGACTGATGAGCACATAGTTCATCTGAGCTTCAAGTATAGCCCGAGTCGGGGTTGGACGTGGAGCAAAACCGCAGCCACCGGGTGGTTTTGGCTGCGATGGCCCGGGTGGCATTAGAATATGGCCTGAATAACCAATAGACCCATCAGCAGGTGGATCAAAAACTTCCCGGCCAGGCCGCCCAACAGGCCCACCACGGCGCCCCAGGCACCCCGCAGCGCAGCATCGGCGGAGCGGCCTGCAACCAGCTCGCCCACATAGGCCCCAACCAGCGGCATTAGAAACAACCCTAACGGCGGTAAAATAAAAATGCCCACAAGCCCGCCGATGAAGGCACCCCATACCCCCTGGCGGCTGCCACCGAAGTGCCTGGCTCCCAGCGCACCAGCGATATTGTCCACCAGGGACGACAGCACCGTCAAAACCGCCAGACCTAACCAGACGGCCACGGATATCTCGCTAAACCCCACCAGCAGTTCATGTAGAAAGGCCATGCCTACGATGATGAATCCGGCTGGCACCACCGGGATGAAGGTCGCTATAAGCGCCACCGCCCAAACCACCACAAAAAGCCAGTCGGAAAATGCATCCACGGGCCTGAGTGTAGCAGCCGCAAATGAGAACACCCCCACCGCCCGCCACACGTGAGGAAATGCCTAGTCCGATTTCCCATTCGGCATTAGACTCTCAATGTACGTATGGCTACTAGATTACGCCGATACTTTCTTACAGGGCTCCTGTCCACGCTCCCGATAGCGGTAACGGTGTACGTATTGGTGTGGGTCTACAACTGGTCCAACAACCTTATCGGCGGTGTTTTGCGGGCCATAGATGCCGAGCCATCGCGGTGGCTCCTGCCTTTTCTGCCCATATTGGGAATACTGGCGACCCTGGCGTTGGTAGCACTGGTCGGGGCGCTGGCAGGAAACTACGTGGGCCGCCTCATTTTTGGAGCCATCGACCGTAGCATCAAGACCATCCCCTTGGTTCGTGAGGTCTACAACGCGGTGCAACAGATAGCACATACCCTGCTAGGACAGCCCGAGGTGCAGTTTCAGCGGGCGGCCCTGATTGAGTACCCCCGCAAAGGCCTGTACATACTGTGTTTTATCGCCAGCCCTCAGGTGGGTAAAAAACTCTCCCCGCTGCCCGAAGGGTACACCGTGGTGCTGGTTCCAACCAGCCCGGTTCCAGCCTCCGGAATGGCCATCATCGTACCGACAGCGGACGTAATTCCGTTGGACATCAGCATCGAAGACGCTCTCAAATACGTGGTCTCGGCCGGCTTTATTCTGCCCGATGGGCGTTTCAAGCAACTGGTGGAAGCCTCCAACTCAACCAGTGCCAAGGTTTAGCGCAGCCCCTCTGATTTTCCGCGTTTCTCCATGTGCTCCTGGGCTTGCTCGAGGTAGCGCAACAGGGCCGCAAGGTCTGAAAAATGCCGGGTTTCCCCTCCCTGGGCAGGTTTGGCCGATGCCCTCAGGCTGCCATTGGGTGCCTGCCAGATCCGCACAACTAGGGTCATCTCACTCTGGCGCATGACTTCCTCTTTCATAAAATCATGGTAGGGGCCTTGGCGTTATATTCGCGTTACGAATCTAGGCTCGGTTGAAAAGTCGCCCAAGCCGCTATGAGGTGTACAGAGGCAGCAGTGCCTGCTATCCTATCGTGCGTGAAGCGGGTTTTTTCAGGATTTCAGCCCACCGGCGATCTGCACATTGGCAATTATCTGGGTGCGATGGTGAACTATATCGCTCTGGGTGAAAAGTTGGGTCAGGATGCCATTTATTGCATTGTGGACTACCATGCTCCGACCAATCCGGCAGCCTACGACAAAGACCTTCTAGCCCAGCGGACTTTCGAAGCCGCCTTGGTCAACATGGCGGCGGGTCTGGATCCCAACAAGGTCATTTTGTTCGTTCAGTCGCATGTGCCCGAACACACCGAGCTGGCCTGGATCTTCACCACCCAGACCCCCTACGGCGACCTGACCCGTATGACCCAGTTCAAGGACAAAGCCGCCAAACTCGAGTCGGTCCCGGCGGGCCTGCTCATGTACCCGGTGCTGATGGCTGCCGATATCTTGCTGTACAAGGCCGATACCGTACCGGTTGGTGATGACCAGACCCAGCACCTCGAGCTCACCCGCGAGATTGCCCGCAGGTGGAACCTCGAGTATGGTGAGACTTTTCCCGAGCCGGAGATCTACCTGAACCCCAACGCCCCCCGGGTACCGGGCATTGATGGCAAAGCCAAGATGTCCAAGAGCGTGGGTAATACCATCGGACTTTTGGAAGACGAAGAGAGCATCTGGGCCAAGATTCGCACCATGCCCGACGACCCCGCCCGCATCCGCCTCTCCGACCCCGGCGACCCCGAGCGCAGCGTGGTCTTCAAGTTCTTGCAGTACTTCGCCCCGCCCGAGCTGGTGCAGGTGTTGCGAGAGGAGTACCGGCGGCGAGGGATTGGAACCCTGGTGGTCAAGCAGCTTTTGATGCAGGAGATGATGAAAACCCTACGGCCTATCCGCGAGCGGGCCAGCCGTTTGCGGGCCAACCCCGAACAGGTGCTGGATGCCCTCGAGGACGGTGCGGCCAAAGCGCGGCGCATCGCCCAGGCCACCATGGAGGAAGTCCGGGAGAAGTTCGGTCTGCTCCGGTCGCGGGGCCTAGCTTCGGCGGTTGGGAAGCCAGCCAGGTTTGGCTCGAGGTAAGCAAGCCGTACCGGCCATGATCACGCTCAGCTTCGATCGGTTTTCTGGCTCACCTAAGGAACTATTTGAGCAGGTGCGCAAAGGTACGCTTGCTGCTGGGGACCTACCGATTCTGGCACTGACTGACCAGGCCCTGGCTCAGGTGCAGGCCCTGGGGCTTACCGAGCGGAGCGAGCTGCTGCCCATCTTGGCCGAGCTGGTTCTTTTCAAGCTGCGCGCATTTGCTAGGCGCCCCCAAATGGTCCTGGTAGAGGAGTCCGAGGAAGCTGCCACCGACGCTCCGGCCTTCCTCGAGACCCTGATGGCTTTGGAGGAAGCCATTGCCTTCCTCGAGCAACGCTCGCGCGAAAGGGCGCGGGTCCTGG
>DAIUDO010000118.1:3240-7050 GCA_036845585.1 Meiothermus sp.
CCTGGTAGGCGTCATTGGACTCATGGTGAGCTGGGTTGATTGCCGGTGATGACCGATGCCGGATCCGGTTAGTTTGTTACCGGATGTTGTTGAACCAAGCGAATCTGGCACGAACAGATCACCTGTGATGCAGCAGGCCCCGACGATTGTCCAGGTCATGGTGGCCTTGGTTCTTTTCATGTTGTCTGGGTCGCAACTTGAGCTAGAATATTGGCCAATGAACGATGTCTGGGAGATGCTGCGCGAACCCTTTGCACCGGAAGAATTGCAGTGGCGAATAGAAGCCCTGTCTCAGGATAAACGACGGGCTCTGGTTGTGCCGCACATCGATGCAAAAGCGCTACTGGATCGCCTCGACGAGGTGGTAGGTACCCATGGCTGGCACGACTCCTATGAGGTCTTGCAAGCACCCCTATCTTCCGCCGCCGGCATCTACGCGGTCAAGTGCAGGCTCACCATTATGGATGTCTGCAAAGAAGATGTAGGTGAAGGCCATAGCTTCAAAGCAGCTTTTTCCGACGCACTCGAGCGAGCTGCAGTCAAATTTGGCGTGGGCCGCTTCTTGTACCCTGTAGACCAGCAATGGGTAGACCACGACCCACAGACTGGCCAGATCAGCCTTCCAAAGGTAGAAGGTGTGGTCGGTGCAGACCGATACCCCAGTTCCGAAACCAAGCCAGCCCCGGCCGTGGTTCCCACAGCTACTACCCCCAGCACCGAAAACAAACCCGAGCCTCAGGAACTGATTGATCGCCTGGTAGAGCGGCTGAGAGAGGCTGGTTTGGGCAAGCAGACCGCGCAGATAGTGATGAAATATGGGGGGTATGGCAAAAGCCCCGACGAAACCCGTAAACTCTACGGCGAGCTGAGGGCTTTGCTAAAGAGTCAGGCTTTGTGAGCAAAGGACATCTGTGATTAAGGTTATTGCCGTTGGAGACCTGCACGCCGACTTTCCCAAGCTGTGGCGGGCTTTGAAAAATTCCTACGCGGTCGGAGAAGACTGGCTGCCCTCCGACCCCCTCAGACGTGGAACCTACCGCGTGGTCGTGATGGGCGACCTGGTTCATCCTAAACTGCTGGCGGACTACCGCCGCCTGACTGGGCTCGAGGACTACGACCCCAACAACCCCGATCACCTGCGCATGGCTGCCAGGGCCCAGATCCGCGAACTCATGCGCATCAAGCGCTTTCAGGAGGCCGCCCCCGAGCACATCACCATCCTGATGGGCAACCACGACCATGCTGCCATAACCGGCGATATGGTTTTGGGTAATGCCCACCTCGAGCACAAGGAGTTCCATCCCGAGCTAGGCGGTGTGCAGTTCCCCGACGATCTGAAGCGGTGGTTCCTAACCTTTCCAGCTCAGATCAATCTGTACGGCGTGAATTTTGCTCACGTGGGGCCTGTCCCATGGCTGCAAACCTACGATGAAATGTTCTACAACGGGCGCGAGGCCAAAGAGTGGTGGATACACAATGCTGATTATGTAGAGCGCATGGGATACCGTTTTGGCGTGTACGGCCACACTGTGATGAAAAACGGTATTCTCATCAAGGACAGACTGGCCCTCATCGATGCCCTGGACCAAAATCAGTATCTGGAGCTGATTCTCGATGAAGACAGGCTTGACTGGGAGATTGTGGAAATTCCTCCCGTGGGAACCAGCATATAGCAAACTACATCGCCCAGTGCCCAACCCCATCCAACACCCTTGCAACACTCCTTGAGACCGTACTTCTCTTGTTTGCAACGGCCTGCCACAACCGAACATGAATCTTACCTCTGTCACAGTGATTCGGGAGCTGCTGAGCCGCCATGGACTGAGGGCGGACAAGCGCTTTGGACAGAATTTTCTGGTCGATCGCGGATTTTTGAAAAAAATTGTCGGGGCGATCAACCTCAAACCGGGTGAAACCGTTTACGAAGTAGGGCCCGGCCTGGGAACCCTGAGCAAAGCCCTGGTCGAGGCCGGTGCAAAAGTTATCAGCATCGAGATGGACCGACGGCTCGAGGCCCTCCTGGCCGAGACCTTATCCGGCCTGGATGTGCAGATCATCTGGGGTGATGCTCTGGCTTTCGACTGGACCAAGGTGCCACCCCGGAGCTTATTCGCAGGGAATCTGCCTTACAACATCGCAACGCCTCTGGTCACCCAGCTTCTGCTTTCGAACCGCTTCCGCCAGATGGTGGTGTTGGTGCAAAAAGAGGTGGCCCTGCGCATGACCGCCCGGCCCGGTACCGCCCAGTACGGCCTACTCTCACTGCGGGTGCAGTATCACGCACAGGCTCAGCGAATCGTGGACCTACCTCCTGGCGCTTTTTTTCCACCTCCTAAGGTGACCAGTTCGGTAGTTCGGCTCGAGCCCAATTCGAACCCCGATCATCCTGCACTGTTCAGACTGATTGAAGCAGCTTTTGCGCTAAGACGCAAAACCCTGCTCAACGCGCTAAAATCTGCGGGCTATGCCGCTGAACGCGTGACCCAGGCCCTGAAAGCCCTTGATCTACCACTTCAGGTTCGAGGCGAGGCCCTTAGTTTGCAGCAATTTCAGTATTTGCTGGCTAGAGTCTCACCAGATTCGGTCACTTCGGCACCCTGTGGTGGGGAACCAACCCGACCGCAGGGAGATAGGAGTATCGCCGACCGATAGGGTGGGTTGGGGTGGGCTCGAGGATTCCGGTAGCCTTTCGCGCAGCGCAACCAAGCCTCTGAAGTTTTTGAGTTGGAGATTTTCTCTTAGAATCCGGTATGAAGCCAGACCCTTGATAGTAATTTCTCATGGGTGTGGGGTAGGCTACTACACATTAGCAGGGCATGCCGTTAAACTGTGGTCAAACCTGCAAGCAGGAAGCAAAGGCTGGGAGGCCGGGATGCGGTTTTTCGTTGTTGGCGACGTATCGGTTGACCTTATCTATTTCCTAGAGCGGATCCCAGAGCCAGGCGAGGAGGCTCCGGCTCAACGCGCCCTTATGAAACCTGGTGGGGCCGGAGGTACCTTGGCCGCCCACCTGGCCAGCCTGGGCAACAAAGTGTATTTGGCTAGCCGGGTGGGAGACGATGCTTTTCGCAGTGTGGCCCTGGCCCAGCTCGAAAAAGCCGGTGTCGACCTCAAATACCTTCAAGTAGACAGCGAACAAACCACTTCTTCCATTCTGATCCTGCTGGTTCCCGGGGGTGAGCGCTCGATGATTTCTGCAGGGGGGGCCAGCCGCTACCTCGATGCCGCGGAGTTCAAAGCCAAGATGCTCGACCAAGTAGATGCTGTGGTGTTTTCAGCCTATGCTTTTGTAGGAGGCCCTCAGCGACAGTATGCCATCAACGCTCTGGATGCGGCCCGCCGGCGCGCATTGCCCATCTTTGCCGACCTGGGCACTGGGGCGGTACGGGCTGCAGGTAAGGAACTGCTCGACATTCTGCGGGGGGTACCCTACCTGCTCATGAACCAGGTGGAGCTTCTGGCACTCACCGGCGCATCCTCCATCAGCGATGGGGTTAGTGCCCTACGGGGCTGGGAGCTCGAGACCGTTATTGTCAAGGTGGGGGCTTTGGGTTCGATTGTGGTTACCCCCTCCCGACAAGAGCTCATAGAACCCTACCCCCTCGAAGAGGTCGTGGACACCACGGGCTCAGGGGATGCCTTCACGGCAGCCTTTGCGCATGCCATTCTGCAGGGTAAAGATCCCTTTGCGGCTGCCCGGTTGGGCAACCTGGCCGGCTCACTGGCAGCTACGGCGGTAGGCGGTCAGGGGCGACTGATTACAGAAAAAGACCTCCTGCAAGCCAAGTAGCCCTCAGGGTCTGGACCAGT
>DAIUDO010000119.1:0-6997 GCA_036845585.1 Meiothermus sp.
CTCCCCTATCCTCCTACGCAACCCCTGGTGGTTGTTCTGGCACAACGAGGTCAAGCGCGGCTTTTTGCTTTCAAGTCTGACCCTGCTGGGGGTGGTGGGGGGGTTCGTGGCCCGTGGTTACGAGCTTGAAGGGTTGCAAAACAGCTTGTGGGCCATGGCCTTTCTGGCTGGAGGGGTTCCTTCGGGCATCAAGGCGGTGCGTAGCCTGCTAAAAGAGCACAAGCTGGATGTGGATCTGCTGATGGTGGTTGCCGCCCTGGGTGCTGCTTCGGTGGGGCAGGCCGGCGATGGAGCCATCCTGCTCTTTCTCTTTAGCCTCTCCAACACGCTACAAAGCTGGGCCATGAACCGCACCCGGCGGGCCATCGAGGCCCTCATGACCCTTCACCCCGAGGGAGCCAACGTCCTGTTGCCGGACGGGAGCGAGCAGTGGAAACCCCTGGATGCCCTGCGGCCTGGCGATACTCTGGTGGTGCGCCCGGGCGAGCGCTTCGCAGCCGATGGCACCCTCCTGGAAGGCTACACCGACGTCGACGAGAGCGCCCTCACCGGCGAGAGCGTTCCCGTTGATAAGAAACCCGGCGACCCCGTACGCAGCGGGACCCTCAACGGCCACGGGGTGGTGCGGGTTCGGGTAGAACGTCCGGCCAGCGAAAGCACGCTGGCCAGACTGATCAAGCTGGTCGAGAGCGCCCGCGCTGCCAAGAGCCGTACCGAGCGTTTTGCTGAGCGCTTTGAGGGGCCTTACACCATTGCGGTGCTGTCGTCGGCCCCGCTGGTGTTTATGGTGGCCCACTACGGCTTTGGGTTGGAAGCAGCCCAGGCCTGGTATCGGGCTATGACCTTTCTGGTGGTGGCCAGTCCCTGCGCGGTGGTGATTGCCACACCTGCTGCGGTGCTATCGGCGATGGCCGCGGGCGCCCGAGCCGGAGCCCTGTTCAAGAGCGGGGCTGCCCTGGAGTCCCTGTCCAGGGCCAACATCTTCGTCTTCGATAAAACCGGCACGCTCACACAAGGGCGCATGAAGCTTGTGAGCTTGGAGGTTTTGCAGGGTAGCGAGGCCGAGGCCCGGGCATTGGCGGCTGGCATCGAGCGCTACAGCGAGCACCCCATCGCGCAAGCAATTGCCCAAGCCTGGGACGGCCCGGTGCCGGAAATCGGCGAGATCCGGGCCATACAGGGCCATGGCGTGGTGGGGGTCATGGCCGACGGCACACAGGTCTGGGTGGGCAACCGGCGCCTGTTGGGAGAGCTGGGCATCAAGCTACCCCCGGGGCTCGAGGCGCGTTTGCAGATACTGGAACACCAGGGCCAGACCACCGCTGTACTGGGTATGAACCACCACCCCGTGGCCCTGCTGGGTGTGGGCGACACCCCTCGACCCGAGGCCGCCCGCGCGGTCGCCGAGCTTCGGCAGCAGGGGGCTCGTGTGATCATGCTCACCGGTGACCGCGAAGCCGTGGCTAACCACATTGCCGCCCAGGTGGGCATCTCGGAGGTATACGCCGAACTGCTGCCCGAGGAGAAGCTCGAGCGCATCCTGCAGCTGAGCCGGGAGGGTACGGTGGTGATGGTGGGCGACGGCCTGAACGATGCACCCGCCCTGAACGCCGCTGCGGTGGGGGTTTCGATGGCAGCCGGCTCCGATGTGTCGCTTGAGAGTGCCGACCTTGTGCTGATGAAAAACGACCTAAACCGGCTGGTTGGCGCCCAGAAGCTGGCCCGCGCCACCACCCGAACCGTCTACTTCAACCTGACCTTTGCCCTAGGCGTGATTGTGGTGGTGGGTGCTTTTGCCTTGGTGGGACAGGTTCCCCTACCGATGGGCGTGCTCGCGCACGAGGGCGGAACGGTTTTTGTGGTGCTGGTCGGGCTGCGCCTGCTGCTTCACCGGGTGAGCGGCTGGAACCCTTCCCTGCAGTGAAACGCTGCGATGTTCAGCGATCGGCTCTGGCTGGACGGCTACCTTCTTCTGCCTGCAACTTTCCGAACAGCAGACGACCGATCTGGGTCTGGATGGACTGGGTGATTACCACCCCCACCTCCTTACCCTTGAAAGGAAGGGCATCGTCCACCACCACCATCGTGCCGTCCTCGAGGTAGCCCACCCCCTGGCCGGGCTCCTTGCCCTCCTTCACGATGGTGATGCTGAGGGTATCGCCCTGCTGGAGCGGGGCCCGCAGCGCAGAGGCCAGGGCCTGTACCGAGAGGGTCTTGACGCCGTAGATGCGGGAAAGTTGGGCCAGGGCATGGTCGTTGGTAACCAACGCGGCACCCAGCTTTTTAGCCTCGGCCAGAATCTGATCGTCCACGGGGTCCTCGGACTCCTCACCCTCCAGTACCTCGAGGCCCACCGTAAGCTTGAGGCGCTCGAGGGTGTCGAGGCCCCGACGGCCCTTGGCTCGTTTGGGCGCATCAGAGGCATCGGAAAACTGCTGCAGTTCGCGCAGCACCTGCCGGGGAACAAACAGCGGCCCCTCCAAAAAACCCATCTCGGCCACATCCCCAATGCGGCCATCGATCAACACCGAGGTGTCGAGCACCTTGCCGCCGCGGTTCTTGACGGTATGGGCAGGCGGGCTGGCTAGACGGAAGTAATCGCGGTTAGCAACGGCAAAAGCCGAAAGCGAGCCGACCAGCACCGCCGCAATCACCAGGGAGTGAAAAGCAGAGAAACCGGGAATCTGGTTGAGCAGATTGGTCAGCAACACGGCCAGCAGCAAACCCAGACCCGAAGCAACCGTAATGGCCACCGGGATCTCCGGCGGCAGCCGCTTGATCCAGCTCTGGGTACGATCCCAACGCCGCTCCAGCCAGTACACCAGGCGTGGAACCAGCAGATACCCCACGAGCAGCCCTACCACCCCTAGGTACAGTCGGTTGAGGCTGGTCAGGCTACCCAGAGGGCTGACGCTGATCAGGTTACTGGCCTCGAGCCACACCCCCGCTCGATAGCCCGCATAGGCAAACAAAGCAAAAAGCACCCAGCGTATCGCATTCATAAAAACTTGCCCACCGCGGCTTCCAGGCTCTTGAACTGGGGTGGGTGTACCAGGTGCTTGAAGCCAGCCCGATGACCTTCGCGCAGGCGGCGCTCCAGACCCTCCACGCTGCGCAACTCCCCTGCCAACCCGACCTCTCCTACCACTGCGACCTCCCCGGGAAGGGGTCTTCCTACCACAGCAGAATACACCGCCAACCCCACGGCCAAATCCAACCCTGGATCGAAAACCCGCAAGCCACCGGCCAGGTTAACGTAGATGTCCAGGTTGCCCAGCGGTAGCTCGAGCCTGCGCTCCAGCACTGCCAGCACCACATCAACCCGCCGACTGTCCAAGCCCTGCGAGACCCGGCGCGGAGCCGGAAAGGGGCTACGTGCCGCCAGCGCCTGTACCTCGAGGGCCAATGCCCGCTCACCCAGCAGGCTGAGCGCGACCACCGAACCGGCAGCATCCAGGGGTCTTTCGGCCAGAAAAGCCTCTGAAGGGTTGACCACCTCGGTCATACCCTCGTGCACCATGCTGAACACGCCCATCTCCCCAACTGGCCCAAAGCGGTTCTTGCTGGAGCGCAGCACCCGGAAGTGACCCGCTGTCTCCAGGTACAAGGTGGCATCTACCAGATGCTCTATCACTTTAGGTCCAGCTACGATACCCTCCTTGGTAACGTGTCCGACCAGGACGGTAGTGACTTGATGGTGTTTGGCAAAGCGGGTCAGGGCCGCGGTGGCGTCACGAACTGCCACCAGTGAACCCGGCGAAGCGGAGGTCTCCAGGGTCTGGATGGAGTCCACCACCAGGAAATCGGGGGGGGCGGCCTCGAGGGTCGCCAGTACTGCATCCAGGCGGGTCTCGCGCAACAGCTCGAGTTGGCCCGATACGCCCAGCCGCTCGGCCCTAAGCCGAATTTGTCCCGGCGATTCCTCACCCGCCAGGTAGACCACCCGCTTGTCGCTCTCGAGCATTTTTTGGGCTACCTGCAGCAGTAGCGTGCTCTTGCCCACCCCCGGCTCGCCCCCCAGCAGCAACACCTCGCCGGGGACAAAACCGCCGCCCAGCACGCGGTCCAGCTCACCCATCTGACTGGAGAAACGCACCTCCCCACCCACTGGGATGTCGCCCAGGCGGGCCAGCACCGCCGGATTGAACAGCGCTTTAGGCCGCCCCACCCCGTGCACGGTGGCCGGCTTGGACCCGCCAGCTTCCTCTTTGAAACTGTCCCAGACCCCACAGTTAGGGCAACGGCCCAGCACCTTGACCGATTTGTAGCCACACTCGCTGCAACGATACTGAACGGACGCTTTTGCCATCTAGTGCCAAGTTTAGCCGGATAATCCAGCAATTCAAAGGCGCTGATGCACCTTCACCCCGTCCAGCGAGGGCTTCGTGGGCATCCATCCGGTCGCGCCGGCTGTGCTCGGCCTGGTCCGCCAGAAGACCGGCCATGCCCCCTCCCCCACCGCATATTCATGGGTGTTTTGGGTACTCTTGCGGTCAAGAGATTTTCGTCCCGGTTACTTGTTTGGGAGTCGTCGGGTTACCTGCGAATCGCCACCGCCACCTCGAGGCCGGCCTTACTGGCAGCGCCTGCACATTCGGGGCTTTCCGGTTATCCACCGGCTTGAGCAGGCCGTTCGGCACCTCCACCCCACCCAGGCCGGTTTTGAACGCCCGCTACCGAGGCTACCGGCCAACCTGGAGTATCCGCCATCTGGTGTAGCTATCTCATCTTGCTTCACACTGGAGCCATTCTACATGGCAGATACCTGCCTTGGGCCGCGGATAGCACTGGCCTGCTTCCTCTTTGGTTTCGGCTGACCTGCGTAGACACAGGAAGTTTTTGCCCAGGCTGGCATATCCGAGCCTTTGGAAAGAACTTATAATAGCGGGCGGCAAAAAGGGCCAGCCCCAAGCAGCCCAAAATGGAGGCAAAAAACCAGCGGAGGCAAGAGTGAACCTACACGAATATCAGGCCAAAGACATCCTCGCCAAGTATGGCATCCCGGTTCCCCCAGGCAAGGTCGCCTTCACCGCCGATGAGGCCAAGCAGATAGCCACCGAATTTGGCGACCTGGTGGTCATCAAAGCCCAGGTCCACACCGGCGGACGCGGCAAAGCAGGCGGTGTGAAGCTCGCCCGCAACCCCGAGGAGGCCCGCGAAAAAGCAGCCCAGATTCTGGGTCTGAACATCAAGGGCTTCATCACCAAAAAGGTGCTGGTGGCCAAGGGCGTCAACATCGCTAAGGAATACTACGCCGGCATGATTCTGGATCGGGTCACCCAGCGGGTGGTGCTGATGCTCTCCAAGGAAGGGGGCATGGACATCGAAGAGGTGGCGGCCACCCGCCCTTACGCCCTCATCAAGTACCCCATCGACCCCCAGACCGGCCTACGCCCCTTCGAGGCACGCGAACTGGTCAAGCGGGCCGGCATGGAGGGCAACCTCAACAAGCTGGCCGATGTGCTGGTCAAGCTGTACCGGGCCTACGTGGGCATCGATGCGTCCACCGCCGAGATCAACCCGCTGGTCATCACCGATACCGGCGAGGTGGTGGCCGCCGATGCCAAAATCGTGCTGGACGACAACGCTCTGTACCGCCACCCGGACCTGACCCCGCTGCGCGAGTTTGAAGCCGAGCATCCCCTCGAGGTCGAGGCCTCCAACTACGGCTTCAGCTACGTCAAGCTCGATGGCAACGTGGGCGTGATTGGCAACGGTGCAGGGCTGGTGATGTACACCCTCGATCTGGTGCAGCGCACCGGAGGCAAGGCGGCCAACTTCCTGGACATCGGCGGGGGCGCCAAGGCCGACATCGTGTACAACGCGCTCAAGGTGGTGCTCAAAGACCCCGATGTAAAGGGCGTGTTTATCAACATCTTTGGGGGCATTACCCGCGCCGACGAGGTCGCCAAGGGGGTAATCCGGGCCATCGACGAAGGCATCCTGACCAAGCCGGTGGCCATGCGGGTGGCGGGCACCGCCGAAGAGGAGGCCAAAACCTTGCTCAAAGGCCGTCCGGTTTACATGTACCCCACCTCTGTAGAAGCCGCCAGAGCCATTATCTCCATGACAGGAGGTGCCAAGTGAGCATCCTGGTCAACAAAAACACCCACGTAATCGTCCAGGGCATCACCGGGCGTGAAGGGACCTTCCACACCGAGGCCATGATGAAAGCCGGCACCAAGGTGGTGGCCGGTGTCACCCCTGGAAAGGGGGGCCAGACCACCCTGGGGGTACCGGTCTACGATACCGTCAAGGAAGCCACCGTTCACCATCACGTGGATGCCTCGATTATCTTTGTACCTGCGCCCGCCGCAGCCGATGCGGCCCTCGAGGCCGCCCATGCCGGGGTTCCGTTGGTGGTGCTGATCACCGAGGGCATTCCCACCATGGATATGGTCAAGGCGGTGGCCGAGATCAAGGCCCTGGGCAACGTGCGGCTGATCGGTGGCAACTGCCCCGGCCTGATAACCCCCGAGGAGTGCAAGCTGGGCATCATGCCGGCCAGCGTGTTCAAAAAGGGGCGTGTGGGTCTGATTTCTCGCTCGGGCACGGTTACCTACGAAACCGCCAAAGCCCTTTCCGACGCGGGTTACGGCATCTCGACCTGCATCGGGATTGGCGGCGATCCCATCATCGGCACCACCTTCAAAGACCTCTTGCCGATGTTCAACGACGACCCGGAAACCCACGCCGTGGTGGTCTGCGGCGAAATTGGCGGCTCCGACGAGGAAGATGCCGCCGCCTACATCAAAGAGCACATGACCAAGCCGGTGGTGGGCTTTATCGGTGGGCGCAGCGCCCCCAAGGGCAAGAAGATGGGCCACGCAGGGGCCATCATCATGGGCAACGTGGGCACCCCCGAGAGCAAGCTGGCCGCCTTTGCCGATGCCGAGGTACCGGTAGCCGAGACCATCGACGAAATTGTAGAGTACGTGCGGGCCAAGCTGGGCTAGCCACAAAAAACCATTGGGGCGGCCATTGGCCGCCCTTTTTT
>DAIUDO010000120.1:0-1978 GCA_036845585.1 Meiothermus sp.
TCTAAAGCCACCAGCGACCGTGCAGAGGTGGTATTGGACTATCTTTTTCAGAACGAACCTGGCCGCTGTTCGTGAAAACCGTTCCAGGTCAGTTGCCAGGTGGGACTGCACGGGGTATTCCCCTGGCAAGGATATCTGACTGCCGCGTGGCCCGCAGACCATTGGTATACGCTATAGCTACTTCAATACGCATCGATCCAATCAGGGCGTTGGCACTGTCCAGGCTCACGCTAACAGTGCTGGTCGGGATGGCCAGTATTCGGTCTATCTCGCTCGGTATTCCAGCAAAAGAAAGAATGCTCAGATCGGTTCCATCGTCGGTTACGGAATCGGCCACCACTCCTCTGGATCTAAAACCCGCCGAAGTCCAGTTGTTGGCTGCACTGGTGGGATTGGTGTTGGCGTTCCAGGTGAGCCCTCGGGCCTGGTACTCCACCAGCACGAACCCGCTGTTGCCAGGGGTATTGCCCAGATCGGCGGCGTAGGGGGCGCGTGCCTCGAGGCGGTACAGGTAGCCGCAGTACTGGTCTGTGGTTAGGGGGCAGTAGGCCGTTCTGGGAGGCACCAGAACCGCCAGAGCATCGTCTCCGGTGACTACAGCGGTCGTGGTTGCGCCCGTCTGCACCATGATGGTAGCGTTGTTCGGAAAAATATAACCGGCCTGTGAAACAACATCGCTTATCCGCAGGGTGGCCAGACGTACATCCTCATTGACCCGCCCCGCCAGTACCTGGCGGGTGGTGATGTTCTGGTTTTGGAAGATCAAACGGCTCGACATGCTCAAGACCAGGGCCAGCACCGTCATAGCAACCAGTAGCTCCACCAAAGAGATACCCCTGGAGTCCAGGTGCTTGGTGTATCTTGTGTTCATCAGAGGCTCCTTTTAGCGCTGCAGCCCCGTGGACTGTGGGTTACCGATATCGGTTACCAGACGAGCGCGGATGTTGGAACCCTGCCGCACCTCCACAACAATGCGCCGAAGGGGTGGTTGGCCGGTACCGGTAAAGGCTGTGCCGTCGGGGTTGATAACCTGGGCGGCGTTGATGGTAGCGGTCAGGTTGGCGGATTGGAGTTTTGTGGCGAGTGCCGATAGATCAGGGGGTGTTGAGCCGAGGTTATAGTTGGCAGGTACGCTCCAGTGGGTGCGGTAACGCTCTACCACGCTTTGCACATACTCTGAAGCTAAGGCGTTGATGCGGCTCTGGCGACTGATCTGGAGGCTCGAGCCGATACTGGCTGCCACCACCCCCAGCACAATAGTCAAAACTGCCAGGGCAACCAGTACCTCCACCAGGGTAAAGCCCGCCGATTTGCGCTTAGGCTTCATCAGGGAATCACCACCTTTCCGGTGGGCAAAAGCACGACCTCTCGTGCGGGCCTCGAGCCAATCTGCAAGCGAATACGGTACTGGTTGATAGGGAAACCCCGACCTACATATTGAATGGTCGAGCCGCTCGGATCGAGCGAGACAATCTGTACATTGTTGGGGACAAGCAAACTACCCACTGTTCCCTCCGAGTTGGCCCACTCGAGGCGGCTGGCTGCACCGGTCGTGACGGTCACGGTATACCCACGGCTTTCAGTCAGGGCGCGGTTCCCCACCGAGCGCAAAGCTTCGGCCACCTCTTGTAGGGCCTGGTTGAGCCGACTGTTTTGAATATAGCCATTCAGATTAACCACAACCAACCCACCCAGAACAGCCAGTACTACCATCACCACGAGCAGCTCGAGCAAGGTAAACCCGCCTCTCACGATCCACCCCGCTTATAGCGCATTTGAAACTGTAGCTGCTCAGGCAACTGGTTGATTTCAAATGGGTACACCTCGCGCTTGCTGCCATCTTGAAAGCTCAGTACCCATCGGCCATTCTGCTGGGTCACATAGCTCACCATTTCAGGTCGGATTTCCTCTGGTGCAAGCTCGCTCATGGGCCTGGCAGTGCTGGTTTGAGCCGGAGAAGCTTCCTGGATGCTTACAG
>DAIUDO010000120.1:2078-6798 GCA_036845585.1 Meiothermus sp.
CGTGAGCGCGCAGTCCTCCGTATCGGCTACAAAGAAGGTCTCTCCAGGGCTATTGCACTGACGGTTACTGTCCGTGGGGCTGGCGAGAAAGTTGTAGCGGCTGCTCTTCCACCAACCCTTATAGCGCCCGGGCGCTAAGATGCCCAGTTCCTTGGTAACCAATCCCCCGTTCATAGCCATGCCGAGCATGCTGGTCTTGCCAGCGATGCGGTAGTTGCTGTAGAGGAAAGCATCCACGCGGGTGACCTGGGTTTCATATAAAAGCGACTCGTCACGCACCACTCGCAGGTCGCGCCATCCTCCATGCGATCCACTTATGAAAATGTAGCCGATTACTTTACCGGAATCATCGCGCAAATCCTGGCCAGCATTGAAGCTTGGAATTGAAGAAGGACAACCATTGCTGCCAGCAGAGAGATCAGCCAGTCGGCAGGCTATCGCCAGTGCATCGTTGGAGGGAATACGGGCTGCGACGAGTTGGTTCTGGATGATGTTGCGGAAGTCAACTCGAGCAGGTATGGTATTGGGTGGTGTCCCAAAGTTCCAGCGCCAGGTGTTATAGGTTAGGTTGCTCGACCCCAGCAAGGTGTTTTTGTAGAAGTCATCCGAAATCCAGGCGGTAAAGTTGCCGCTCGAATCAATTGAACCGGGTCGGAAGCTGTACGAATAAGCGTCCTGAGCCGGATTCGATTGATTGGGTGTGCGGGTTAGAACACGACTGGCAGCAATTTCAGATCCTTCCGCATTGTAATAACGACCATTCTTGAGCACTAACTCATCGCCTGTTTGGGAGTCATAGTAGCGACGTCCACTCCAGAAGCCAAACTGAGCGCGGTAAAAATCGGCAGATTGCCGCAAATCCACAGGCAACAAGTTCCCACTGGCATTACGTTCTGTGTAGTCCCCAACAATGATATTGCCCCTTGCCGCTAGCCTCAGCTCATCCCGCCCGTTGGCGATGTTGAGCCGGGCGCATTCGTTGGGATCCGTTACACCCGTACAAATCCCTTGCCCTGGCTTGGATGGAGGGTTCTGGTAGGTTACGTTGCCAGCGATATACAGGTTGCGTCCGGCGTAGATTGCGCCACGCCCTCGCACCACCCCTTTGATCACCACATCCCCACTCACGTATATATCTTTGTCCAGGACGATGGGGTTGCTGGGGGTACCAATGAGCACCAGGTTGCCGTTGTGGGTTCGGCTAATGTTGCCTACTCGGGCAGAGTTAAAGGTCGTGGAGTTGAGAACCTGACCAGGATTCAGCGCCACAATAGTACCGCCACTGAGGTTACCAGTAGCAGTAGATAGAGCCACCGCGCGTTTGATGGGGGGAAAATCGGGAATGCCATCTCCGTCGGTGTCCTGGGGTAGAGCAGAATTGGTGGAATTGACTTCCACATTCCCTGTCACCAGCGAGCCATTGATGCGGTAGGCATTTAGCGTACCGGTTCCGTTGGCCGAGTAGTTGCCGCGTATCAGAACCCCTTGATTGTTGCGGGGGGTGTCGTCGTTGGTGATGGTGCGAGCAGCATACAGATTGCCCCGAATAACCGAACCGCCCTCGTGACCACCCGAACCATGTCCACTTACACCTTCAGTGCCCCAGCCGGGCCGGTGGTGAAACAAGGCACCCACATCGCCATTAACCCGCAGGTGGCAGTACATGCAGTTGGTGGTTTCGGACAGCATGGCCAGCTTGAACACGTCGTTTTGCCCAAAGCTGATCCGTCGAACCACGGTCTGGCTCTCGTTGCCCCTGCTGGCGGTGGAAGCCACCTCAATCCAGCCGTACTCTGAACCCGCAGCCGAAGCCCCCAGTACCCGCCAGCGTCCAGTTATTCCATTACCCAAGTCCACTGTGGTAGTGGTAGGGTTTCTGCTGACCTGGGCTATATAGGCAGGCACACTGATGCCCCGGTTGCGGTAATCGAGCACCAATTGCAGCCGGGCGCGTTCCGAGAGCCCATCGGCAGATTGGACTAGCTCGTTGCGGATGCTTACAGTTCGACTGTTGCGCAGCTCACTAAGCACACTTGCACTGAGGGTGGTTAAAATCGCTACCACGATCACTACCGCTACCAGCGCGGTAACAAGCGCGATTCCTTTTTGAGAGAAGGGGTTGGTTTGACCAGGGTTCATGGCAACTCCTCCATCCTATTAACTAGTATGCGCAGGCCCGGTCTGTTACAACACCCCCAAATGGGGGCTTCGGCGTTACGTTGGGTTTTACGCCTTTTTCAAAGACCCCGACACCCGTGGTCAAATATCACAATCCAATCCTGATGAGAGCAACTGTTTGCAAACAGAAAAGTTCTTTGCTTGACTTCAAAGCACCCGAATTCGCAATCGGGTTCCCTGACCCGGCGGGGCCAGGTTTTCTAGCCGCCCCCCGTGCACCTCAGCCACACGCCGGGCCACATACAGCCCCAGCCCGGCGCTGCCAGACCGCACCCCCCGCAGGCGCTGGCTGCGGAAGGGCTGGGAGAGGGTTTCCAGGCTATCGGGCAGGCCCGGGCCGTCGTCCTCGACCTCGAGCCAGCCGTCCCCCGCCCGCAGCACCACCCGGCTTCGAGCATGGCGCAGGGCATTTTCCACCAGGTTGGCCACGGCCCGCTCCAGCAAGAGCCGCTCGGCCCTGGCTTGCCCAGCCCCTTCAATCTCCAGGTAGAGGCCGCGCCTTTGGGCCTGGTGGGCATAGCGCAGGCGAAAATCCTCCAGAATCGAACGCAGGTTGAGGTTTTCGGGCTGGATGCGCTGGGCTTCCAGGCGGCTGGCAGTGAGCAGGTTTTCTACCAGCCAGTAGCCGCGGCTCAGCTCCTCCTGTAAGGTACGCAGCATCTCCTTGTGCTTTTCCGGCCCGATTTTATCGGCTTCCTCCAGGTATTCCAGCGCCCGCAGGCTGGCCAGCAGGGGGGTCTTGAGGTCGTGGGTCAGGGCTGCGTAGGTGGCCTCACGGGCTTCCAGCAGGTCGCGCAGGTGATCCAGCACCTCCTCGAAGCCCTCACGCAGCTGTGCAATTTCGGCGGGGGGGCGCTGTTTGGGCGAGGGCAGCGACAGTTCGGCCAGGGTGCGGTTGGCACCGCGCAAATAGTACAGGCCACGGGTGAGTTCGTCCACTGGGTGCAGCAGCGTGCTGGCCAGGACGTAGCCCACGCCGGCTGCAATCAGGGCCAGTACCAGCACCCAGGCTAGCAAAAAAAGCGAGGTTTGCAGAGACTGTCCAGGCACCGAGGCCCAAAAGGTTAGTACGATCACCAGATTGGGAATGAAGGCCAGTAAAGCAATCACCCAGGCCAGTTGGTGCTTGAGCGGCATGGCTTCAGTCTACGACTACGCTTCTTTCGTTATTGCTTGGCAACAAGCCGCACACGTACAGGATTGTCGTTCACAAAGCGTCATTGCGCGCATCCATGGGATGCAAAGCAATCCAAAGACGCCGCCAAGCAATACTGCATTCGTCGCTATCGATGGTGCCGTTGCGGTTCCAGTCTACCGCCTGCCAGCACGTTGCCGCACTCGCCGCGGGGGTGCGGCTGCCACCAGTGTTGCGGACGGTCTGTAAAGCTGCCAGCGATAGGACTGGAACAGGCGGGTTTTCCACTGCTGCAGGCCGGTTTCGGCCACATAGTAGGCTTCGGTCTAGGTTCCCATGGACTCTCGCTCCGCGGTTGCCACGTCACCCGCAAACCCGCTACCCTGGGCCCCATGACCTACGGCGACTGGGCCCTGTTGCAAGACCGGAGAGGCCGCACCTACCTGTTTCGGCTCGAGCTGAGCGGCATCTTCAACTACCACCGGGGCTCCATCCCGCACGCCGCCATCGTGCAAGCTGGGGCCGGTCAGCGCATCACCACCCCCCAGGGCGAGCCCTTCACCATCCACCGCCCCACCTTAGAGGACTACGTGCTCCACATGCACCGCGAAGCCACCCCCACCTACCCCAAGGATGCCGCCACGATCTGCTTTTTGCTCGACCTGGCCCCCGGTATGCGGGTACTGGAAGCAGGTTCTGGCTCGGGCGGCCTGACCCTCTACCTGGCCCGGGCGGTGGGGCCTACGGGCCAGGTCTGGAGCTACGAGGCCCGCCCAAAGCACCTCAGAAGAGCCCAGGCCAACCTGGCCGCCTTTGAAGACTGGGGGAACGTTCGCTGGGTTGAGGGCGACCTGGCCCAGGCCGATCTGCCCCCGGCCTTTTTCGACGGCATCGCCTTGGACCTGATGGAGCCCTGGCGGGTGCTGCCGGCGGTCACCCCAGCACTCAAGCCCGACCGTTTCCTGGCCTGCTACCTGCCCAACCTCACCCAGGTGGTGACCCTGCTCGAGCATCTCCAGGCCCAGAACCTACCCTACCTGCTCGAGCGCACCCTCGAGGTGCTCCACCGCGAGTGGGACATCCGCCCTCCCATTGCCCACCCCAAGTTTCAGCAGGTGGGGCACACTGCGTTTTTGGTTCGATTCAGGCGTATTGAGAGGGATTAGCGGGTTGCCTGCTTCCCGCCTTGATGTTGCTCGTTCTGGTATCTGCTTGTGAACAAACCAGAACGTACCGGCCCATGCGCTGGTTTTCTCGGCAATGGCTACGGTGCTTGTGTAGGATAGTGATGTTATGGGAGCAGTGCCGCTGATTGAGCCGAACCCCCACATCATGATGGGCAAGCCGGTGGTGGCTGGAACACGCATCACGGTGGAGCTGGCGGCAGGCGAGAGCAGAGAAGAGACT
>DAIUDO010000121.1:0-4253 GCA_036845585.1 Meiothermus sp.
TAGAAGGTCGCGTTACGCGAATTATGGAGTTTGGGGCTTTTATCGAGTTTCCCACTGGGGAATCGGGTCTGGTGCACATCTCGCAGGTGGCCCACGAATTTGTCAAGAACATCCGCGACCACCTGAACGAAGGGGATGTGGTTTCGGTGCTGGTGCTGGGCCGAGACGATAAGGGCCGCCTTGACCTCTCCATCAAAGAACTGACCCCTGCCCCTGTCGAACCCCCCCGCCCCAAGCGTCTGCCCCGCCAGGCCCCTGAGTTTGAGAACAAGCTCAAAAGCTTCCTTCGTGGTTCCGGCGGTTTTGGCGGTGGGGGTGGCAAAAAACCTGGAGGGGGTAAGGGCGGGCGCAAGCGTCGATGACCGTTGCCAGTTCCCGGTAGGGTAGATCGGTACAGGCCGGCTCGAGTACACGGGTAGTAATGTTTGCCAGCAAAGGCACCCCATGGCGGTGAGAATTGTATCTGAGCTGTGAAGATGTGTGCGGGAAGGGCCTGGATGCCTGGCTCGCTGGGCTCAACGTTGAAACATCCTGACCCGTAATCTGCTCGGCGGAGGACGATGCCGCTCCTAACGTAAGGATAGGCTTGCTCTGGCCTGTGAGGTGTGGGGTGCGCTCGAGGTTCAAGTGGTTGTAGTGGACCTGAGCCAGCCATCCGGGATGCTTGTTTTGTCGGAGCATCAGGTTGGGTGCGGTGTGATGGATGCTCCTGGTAGGATATAACAGGCTATGGATATGGCTGTTCCGCAATCGCTTCGCTACAGCCTTAGGTACGCAGGGCATCCGGCGGGTGAGCAGCGCCTGACCCTGGAGCCGCGCCGGGATGGGCTACGTCTGATCCTGGAGGCTAACGTTGAGCTACCCTCGCCCAGAACCCGGCAGCGCTGGGAGAGCGAGGTTGACCGTGAAGGGTTGCCGCGCCGCTACCGCGAGCGGGTTGAGGGCAACGGTGCCCGGGCGATGGAGGTGGAGTTTTCCCGCGAGGACGGGCTGGTGGTGGTCAGCCAGGGCAAGGATGATTTCGCGATTCCCTACCTGGCCCAGATGTACGATCCGCTTTCGCTGATACTCGCGGTGAGCACGCTAAAACTGGAAGTGGGTCAGGTGGAGAAGTTTGCCCTGGTGGGGGGCCGGGCCTATGTCGAGCGCCTGCCCGACCAAAGTGTGGAGGTTGTTTTTTCGGGGCAGAAGATGGAGCAAAATGTGCGGGTCTACCGCTTGCGGCCCGGTCTTAGCCTGCTTTATTTCGATCGGGAAGGGTATCCGCTGCGTCTGACGCAGAAGGTGGGAGAGCATGTTTTTGAAGCCGAGTTGACCCAGGTACAACGTCTCGAGGCCGGACAGCGGTTACCTTCTTTGGAAGGTTCTTCGGAGCCTACCCAGCGCAGCGGCCGCTCTCGTGGGGCGAGCAGCGAGCCTTACCAACCCCGGGTGGTTTCGGGAGAACCCTCCAAGGAGCGTGAGACGAGCCCCACCAGCCGCCGCCGTCGTCGTCGCAGACGGTACAACTGAAGCACTCCAGCTTCGAGGTGAGTTGCCTAAAAGCTATGCTTATGATCAAAACCCCAGAGGAAGTTCACGCACATTTCAGGGGCCGTCGGCTGACGGTGGAGTATGGCGATGTGCTCGAGACGGTGCGCTACATTTTGCATCAGGTGGAGCATGAGGGTGATGCAGCCTTGCATCGCATCAGCCAGGAAATAGACGGACACCCTGTTGAAGAGATTCCCAAGCGGGTCTGGCGCGAGGCTTACGAAAACCTGGAATCCGACCTGCGCGATGCCCTCGAGACCGCCAAGGAACGCATAGAGGCTTTTTATCGGCGTGAACCCATGGGGGGTTTTCTAGATGCCGGGTCAGACGGCGTGTTGGGCCAACTGGTGCGACCGCTGGATCGGGTAGGGGTGTATGTGCCGGGGGGTTCGGCCCCTCTGCTGTCGACCGTCCTGATGACTGCAGTTCCCGCCAAGGTGGCCGGTGTAGGCGAAATTGTGGTGGCCTCGCCGCCCAGGGTGCATCCGGGCATTCTGGCTGCCGCCTGGGTGGCGGGTGTGGACCGTTTATTTGGTATGGGGGGAGCGCAAGCAGTAGCCGCGATGGCCTACGGAACCGAGCTGGTGCCTAGGGTGGACAAAATTATGGGGCCGGGCAACCGCTATGTGGTGCTGGCTAAACGCGAGGTCTTTGGCACTGCGGGTATGGAAGGTTTGCCGGGGCCGACCGAAACCCTGATTATCGCCGATGCCTCTGCCGACCCCAAGCTGCTGGCTGCCGACCTGTTGGCCCAGGCCGAGCACGGCCCCGACTCCGAAGCCTGGCTGCTTTCGTCGTACCGAGAGCTGCTTGAGCGGGTGGGGGAGGAGCTGGAACGGCAGCTTTCCGATCTACCTCGAGCCGAAATCGCCCGGCAAGCCCTGCAGCGGAGCGGGCTGGTGCTCGTCGAGCACCTCGAGCAGGCCCTCGAGCTTGCCAATCTCTATGCCCCTGAGCACCTTTGCCTTTCTATCCACGACCCTCTGGCGGTTCTGGGAAAGGTGCGCAATGCTGGGGGTGTCTTTCTGGGAGAGCACTCCTGCGAGGCCCTGGGCGACTATATTGCGGGCCCTAGCCACGTAATGCCCACCTCGGGCACCGCCCGTTTTGGCGGCGGTCTATCGCTGCGGGATTTTCTCAAGGTGATTCCAGTGGTGGGTCTGACCCAGGAGGCCGCCAGCAAACTCTCGGTGCTGGGGGCGCGCATGGCTCGCGAGGAGGGCCTGGAAGCCCATGCCAGGGCGCTGGATCGACGGATGAGGGAGGGAAGCCAAAGATAGCCGGTCGGCTCGAGCTGGAACCTGTCTTGGCCGCCTGCTCTCTGCATGCGAAGTAGGGCCTGAATTGGTCTGCTCGTGAACCGCGTGCCATGGCCCAATACCGGATTCAAAAAGACAATCATTCAAACCAGATGCGTTCAGAGGCAGGGTTCGCCACACGCGGCGCAACCAGAGTCCTGTTGCACAACCCTCCACCCAGTTGGCGAAACAAGCATTACAGTGCGCCCGCGATAGAATGGTGCGTATTCGGTTGAGCAGAATCTGCATTTGAGACTTGCAGTGGCGCATCTTATGACCCAGCTCTGGATCGCAACGTAGATTTCTGAGGTGGAAATACTACCCCTCCTTATCGGTCAGCCAAACAAGCGTCGCCCTTCGATCGGGTTAGCTCACCACCATTCGGTGCCGAACTGTTCGAATCTGGTATTACTCAGGTAGATACACCCGCCCACGGGCTGCTGCTACCGCCAGATCCTGGCTGAGCTGCTGGCCGACTTGCTGGTAGATGTTCATCCACTCATCGTTGGTCATTTCTTTGTCGAGCACCAGTTTGAGCAGCAGGTTGTAAGGGTGTTGGCCCCCTGCCAGTGCGAGCACTACATCATTCAAGCCGGTCATCTCCTTAAACTGGCGGATCATGCCCAGGGCATCGAATTGTACGGTGGATAGAGGAAGAAACTCCTCGCTGCCCTGGTAGACCAGGCTGCTGACCTGTTCCAGCACGTTCATGGCTTTCTGGCGCAGGGCGGCCTCTTCCAGGGCCTTGCGGTGGACCTCGAGGGCTTCCAGTACCCTGGGTAACACTGGTTCGACTGCGGTACCCCCCAGAATCCGCTGGGCCCGCTCGTGCCAGCCTTCAAAAGCCTTGGAGACTTCAATCACACTGGCGGCCATCCCAGGCGAAGGGGGGCTGCCCTTGTCGAGCTGACCGGCTACCTGGCGCAACAATCCAGCCAGCTCTCCCAGGCGGTTTTTCAGCTGCTGGCCTTCATCCAGTAGTCCCATCACATCGGTCATACCGTCTAAATCTTCCAAAGATGTAATAACCATATGGATCCCCCTAATCACTCACGAGACCTTGCAAGAATACGTAGGTTCTCGAGTTGCTAACAATTTACCTCGACCATCTAGCCCAAATCACATGATATAACCCTGGGGTCATGAGTATAGACCTGCTGGTGGTCGCACCGCACCCCGACGACGGAGAACTGGGCTGTGGAGGCCTGTTGGCGCGGGCCAAGGCCCAAGGGCAAAGCACCGGCATCCTCGACCTGACTCGAGGGGAGATGGGTTCTAAGGGAACGGTTGAAATACGCGCTCAGGAGGCCGCAGAAGCCTCTAAAATTTTGGGGCTGGACTACCGGGGCAATCTGGGGCTGCCCGACGGGGCCGTTGCCGACGTAGAGTTGCAACGACAGGCGTTATCTAAAGTTATTCGGG
>DAIUDO010000121.1:4353-6793 GCA_036845585.1 Meiothermus sp.
GATTACATTGAGGTGTGGGAGGCTTCGGTACGAGCCTACAAAAGCCAGTTCGAGGGCGAAAAGGTTTCCGAAACTGTGCATGCGGGCGGGGTTGAGGCGCGTCGGGCGCTCAGGCGTTACTGGGGAAATTTGCTGGGGGTGGGCTACGCCGAACCCCTATGGAGCCCGGTGCCTTATCTGACCACCCTGTGGTGAGGCTGCCCGAGCTCAAAAATCTATCTCGAGTTTGTAGCGTCCGCTCTGGCCACGCTGGTCGAGCTCGAGCTTGAAGCGCTCGGTGCCCCGCTGGTACAGTGCCTCGACCTTAGTCGCAGGGCCTTTGTACTCCAGGCGGGTTCGTACCCAGCCCCGGCTGATGAGCCAGTTGTGGAAGTAGGCATAGACCTGCTCGGGGGCGTCGCGGGTCTCGAACTCGGCTTCGCTCGAGCCCCCTCGCTCTTCGCGCTTGAGGGCTATGCTGCCCGGATAGGCGGGCAGACCCAGCCGCGCATTGAGCACAAACCCTGTGGGCGGTGCAGGGCGGGCCGGCGGAGCGGGCTCGGGCCTGAGGCCTACCACGCAGGCCGTGAGAACCAGGGCTAGCAACGGAATCAGAACACGCATGGCGGCTCTAGTCTAAACACCGCAGATGAGTACACTTAGAACATGGGCATGAAACTGGGCTACAAAACCCTGCTCGAGCAGGCCCTGGCCGAGATCGAGACCATCCCGGCAGAAGAGGCCAAGAGCTACCTTCACCACCCCGATTATGTTTTCGTGGATCTGCGGGATATTCGCGAGCTGAAGCGCGAAGGCAAAATTCCGGGGGCCTTCCACGCCCCGCGGGGGATGCTGGAGTTCTGGGTGGACCCCGAAAGCCCCTACCACAAGCCCATTTTCGCCTCGGGGAAGAAGTTTATCTTTTACTGCGCGGGGGGTTGGCGTTCGGCTTTGGCGGCCCAGACCGTGCAGCGGATGGGCCTGGAGCCGGTCTGCCACATAGATGGGGGCTTCAAGGCTTGGACTGAAGCCGGTGGGGCTGTGGAGCCTCTGGATAAGTAGCCTGGTCGGTTGTCTTCAGGGGCTCGATGGCTACGCTAAATCAGCTATTCTCCCTCTTCGGCCAGCAGGCCCCAGCCATTCCGGTGGCCGGGGTGACGCACGACTCGCGCCTGGTTCGGCCCGGCTTTGTGTTTGTGGCCATTCCGGGGGTTCCGCTGCCCAGCCGCAAGCCTTTTGATGGGCACGACTACATTCCCCAGGCGGTGGCCAACGGGGCGGTAGCTGTGGTGGGAATGCGCGAGATGAACCCTGGGGTTCCTTACCTGCGGGTAGCGGACTCCAGGGCCGCCCTGGCCGACCTTTCGGCGGCCTTTTGGGGGCATCCGGCGGCGAAGCTCGAGCTGGTCGGCATTACCGGATCCAAGGGCAAAACCACCGTCACGGTGCTGGTTCATCACCTGCTGCAAACGGCTTTTCCTCCGGTGGGCCGTCTTTCTACGGTGGGGGTCAGGATTGGTGACGAAGAGCTTTTGTTGCCCGGCCACTTCACCACCCCGGAGGCCCCGCAGGTGCAGGAGATGCTGCACCGGTTTGCGATGGCAGGCTGTACGCGGGCGGTGCTCGAGGTCAGCAGCCACGCGCTGGCCCTGGAACGGGTGCGGGGACTGGCCTACCGGGTGGGGGTCTTTACCAACCTCTACGAAGATCACCTCGATCTGCACGGCAGCATGGAGAACTACTTTGCCGAGAAACGCAAGCTGCTGGAGCGCTCGAGGTTCGCCATCGTCAACAGCGACAATGCCTGGACACAGTCGCTGGTCGGGCGGCCCGATACCTGGAGTTACGGCACCCGCGGCGACTGGCAGGTCCGAAACCTGCAGGAAAGCAGCAGCGGCCTGCATTTTGAGGTGACTTCGCCCATCGGCCAGTTTGCAGTAGAGCTCCCGATGGTGGGGCGTTTCAACGCCGACAACGCCCTGGCCGCAATGGCCGCAGCGGCGCGGATGGGCCTCTCGGTGGAGCAGATTCGGGCCGGTCTGGCCGGTTTTCCAGGGGTACCGGGCCGGATGCAGCTCATCCAGAGCGAGCCTTTCCGGGTGATTGTGGACTTTGCTCACACCGGTGCCAGCCTGCAAGCAGCTCTGGAAACCCTGCGCCCCACCACACAAAACCGCCTGGTGGTGGTGATTGGGGCCGCCGGTAACCAAGACCCCAGCCGGCGCACCGGCATTGGCCGGGTGGCCCACCGGTTCGCCGATCTGGCCATTTTTACCGAGGAAGACCACCGCAGCGAGAGCCTCGAGGCCATCCTGCAAACCATGGCCGAGGCCCACGGCGACCCCCAGCGCTACGCCCTGGTGCCCGACCGGCGCGAGGCCATCCGCTACGCGCTGGCCCAGGCCCAGCCCGGCGATACCCTGCTCTTCTCGGGAAAGGGCCACGAGCGCACCTTGGAGCG
>DAIUDO010000122.1:0-4113 GCA_036845585.1 Meiothermus sp.
GGTCGCTTAATCGTCTGCGGCAGATCCTGCCGCCTCGGCCCGCTTCTTGCTGCTGAACAGGCGCCGGAAGAAGCTCAGAACCGGGTCGTAGTACTCGTCCACCACGCGCTCCTTGAGCGGGATGATGGCGTTGTCGGTGATGTGGATGTGCTCGGGGCAGACTTCGGTGCAGCACTTGGTGATGTTGCAGAAGCCGATGCCGCCCTCGTTCTTGAGCATCTCGAGGCGGTTGGCGGTATCAAGGGGGTGCATTTCCAGGCTTGCGGTGCGCACCAGCAAGCGCGGCCCAATAAAGCCGGTCTTTTCGTCGTGGTCACGCAGCACATGACAGACATTCTGGCACAAGAAGCATTCGATGCACTTTCTGAACTCCTGTACCCGGTCCACGTCCTCCTGCATCATGATCCAGTCGGTGTTGGGGGCCGGGGTGAAGGGCTTGATCCTTTTGTTGGCCTCGTAGTTCCACTTCACGTCGGTGGCCAAGTCGCGGATCAACGGGAAGGTCTTCATGGGCCGCACCGTGATGGGCTTGGAGGTGTCAATGGAGTCCAGGCGGGTCATGCACATCAGGGTGGGCTTACCGTTCACCTCGGCCCCACAGGAGCCGCACTTCCCGGCCTTGCAGTTCCAGCGGCAGGCCAGGTCGGGGGCCTGCTCAGCCTGGATCTGGTGGATGGCATCCAGCACCACCATGCCTTCCTCGGCGGTCACGGTGTAGTCCTTGAGCTCGCCGCCGTTTTTGTCGCCCCGGTATACCTTGAATGTAAGGGTCTGCATCTTAGGCTCCTACCTTGTCGCTGAGTTCCTTGAGGTCTTTGGCCTCGGCAATCTTGCGCCGGTCTTCGGGCATCTCGGGCAGCGGTTCGGCCACCACACTAAGGCTGCCGTCGCTGCCCCTGCGGATGATGTGGTTGAGCTTGGCGAAGGTGGGGTCGGGGTCGGGATAGTCCAGGCGGGCGTGCCCTCCTCGACTCTCTTTTCGAGCCAGCGCGGCCAGCACCACCGCCTCGGAAATTTCGACCATCAGACGCATATCCAGCGCGGTATGCCAGCCGGGATTGTACACTCGAGAACCCGTTGCACTGGTGTTCCAGGCTCGCTTCTTGAGGCTTGCCAGGATATCAAGCTGGGCCTTGAGCTCGCTCTCCTCGCGCATGATTCCGGCGTTTTTTTGCATGGTGCTGCGCAGCTCTTTCATCAGCGCAAAGGGGTTCTCGCCCTGTGGGTTATTGAAGGGCTGGAGGGCCTCGGCGATGTAGTCGCGCACCTGGGCGTCGTTGACCTTGTACGAACCGCCCTGGGAGGCTGCGTACTCTGCGGCGGCCAGGCCAGCCCGACGACCGAACACCACCAGGTCGGAAAGGGAGTTCCCCCCCAGGCGGTTGGCGCCGTGCAGCCCACCCGCGACCTCACCGGCTGCATAGAGACCGGGAACATTGGTGGCCTGGGTATCGGGGTCTACCCGGATACCTCCCATCGCGTAGTGGCAGGTAGGGCCGACCTCCATAGGCTCCTTGGTGATGTCGAGGTTGGCCAACTTCATGAACTGGTGGTACATGCTGGGGAGCTTCTTTTTGATGTAGTCGGCGCTGCGGCGGCTGGCAATGTCGAGGAAGGCGCCGCCGTGTGGGCTTCCGCGACCTTCGTTGACCTCCCGGCGGATGGCCCTGGCCACCACATCGCGGGTCAGAAGTTCCGGTGGACGACGGGCTTCGCGGTCTCCGTTCAGCCAGCGCTCGGCTTCTTCCTCGGTCTCGGCGAACTCGCCCCGGTAGCGCTCGGGCACGTTATCGAACATGAAGCGCTTGCCCTGGTTGTTCAAAAGCACCCCGCCCTCACCGCGCACCCCTTCGGTAACGAGTACCCCCATCACACCGGGCGGCCAGATCATGCCGGTGGGGTGGAACTGGATGAACTCCATGTCGATCAGGTCGGCACCAACCATCGAGGCCAGGGCGAAGCCATCGCCGGTGCACTCCCAGGAGTTGGAGGTAATCTGATAGATGCGCCCCAGGCCGCCGGTGGCCAGAACGACCGCTTTGGCCCGGAAGACCATAAAGTCGCCGGTCTGGCGGTTGAAGCCCATCGCCCCCACCACAGCGCCGCCCTCGGTGAGGAGGCGGTAGATGGTGGTCTCCATGTGGGCATGGATACCCATTTTTACGGCATGGTCTTGCAGGGTGCGGATGAGCTCGAGGCCCGTGCGGTCGCCCACGTGGGCCAGCCGCGGGTAGGAGTGCCCGCCGAAGTTGCGCTGGTTGATCCGGCCATCGGGGGTACGGTCGAAGACGGCACCCCACTGCTCGAGCTCGCGCACCCGGTCGGGGGCTTCCTTGGTGTAGTTCTCCACCATCTTCCAGTTGTTGAGCATCCCACCGCCCTTGAGGGTGTCGCGGAAGTGGACGCGCCAGTTATCCTCTGGACGCACATTCCCCATGGCTGCTGCCATGCCACCCTCAGCCATCACGGTGTGGGCCTTGCCCAGCAGGCTCTTGGTCACGACGCCAACCCTGGCGCCTTTTTCAATGGCAGCAATGGCCGCGCGCAGACCCGCGCCGCCGGCGCCAATCACCAGCACGTCGTAGTCGTAGGTTGTGTAGGATTCCATGATCTGGCTCCTTCAGAAAAAGCGAAAATCGCTGATGGTGCCCATCGAGCACAAGCGGATGTACACGTCGGTGAACCACACCGAAAGCATGCTGACCACGCCCCAAAACCCGTGGCTCTCGTTGATCCGGGTGATGCGCTGCCAGAGGTTGTAGCGGGTTTTGTGTTTGGACATGCAGTTGAGGCAGCCTCCGGCGATGTGCCGCCAGGCGTGGCAGGAGAAGGTGTAGTAAGACAGCAAGATCACATTGGCCAGCATGATCAGGCTGCCCACCCCAATGCCGAAACCATCCTCAAAGAAGAAGGCTTTGATGGCCTCGTACCACAAGAAAACCATCACCGGGATGGATAGGTACCAGAAGTAACGGTGCAGGTTGTTGAGCACAAAGGGGAAGGCCCGCTCACCGCTGTACGATTTGCGCAGCTCGGGAACTGCACAGGCCGGGGGATCCCAGAAGAAAGCCCGGTAGTAGGCTTTTCGGTAGTAGTAGCAGGTGGCCCGGAAGCCCAGCGGAATCCACAGCACCAAAAAAGCGGGGGAAATCGCCAACCAGTCCAGGTCTCGAGCATACACCCCTGGGATGGGTATTGAGTAGAAGGGTGAGATGTACGGTCCGAACTCGTAGTGCTGCCGGTTCCAGGCGACCCACAGGGCATACAATCCAAACAAGCCCAGGCTCAGCACCGTGAACAGCGGCTCAATCCACCAGTTGTCCTGCCGATCTGTAAACTTTTTTTCTGTACCTGTAACAGGTTTCGTGCTCATTTCCCTTCAACTATACCTGCTTTAGGGGGGCTGGGGAAACTAAATGGGCACACACTGGTGCTTAGATACCACTGGTGTAATTAATAACACTGATTCCAATCTACGGTCTATCAGGTCTGCTACCTGCCTTCCTATAGGGCTTTTTGTACGAAATCATTGACACTCTCCCCCATGAAGCTCATAATGTGGGGCTGTTAAGACGACCCCCTGGGTGGCCGTCTGACAGGGGCTGCGGACAAGGCGCAGGGCACTCCCTGGTGCTTGAAAGCCGCAAGCTTTTGGAGGATACGAGGTTGGAACTATTCGGTTTTGGCCCGCACCTAATGATAGACGGCTACCATGCCAACGCAGAAAAACTGGCGGACTTTGAGCTCATCCGGCAAGTCCTGGACGAGCTGCCCCTGGAGATGGAGATGACCAAGGTGCTGCCTCCGATCGTGCAGCGCTTCGAAGCCCGTCCCGGTCACGGCGAGGGCGTGACGGGGGTGGTTTTGATTGCCGAGAGCCACATTTCCATCCACACCTTCCCGTCCAAACGCTTCATCAGCGTAGACATATTTTCCTGCAAAGAGTTTGACCTGGGCAAAGCCCTTAAGAGTGTGGTGGAGCGCTTTGAAATCGGGCGCTACGAGACCTACTTGATCAACAGAGGAAAAGAGTACCCCAAGGACATCGAGCTGGCCCGACAGATTGTGCTGGGTGAGCGGGAATACCTGGAAGCCCGAATCGGGTAGGGGTGT
>DAIUDO010000122.1:4213-6752 GCA_036845585.1 Meiothermus sp.
TCGGGTTCTGCTGGGGGCAGGGTTTTTGAGCTACCCGAGGGAGCTCTCGCCTGACCAACCCAGCCGCGCCGAAACCGCGTCGGCAGCCTGGCGCACTCGAGCCCCCAGGACCTCCAAGCGTTCGTTGGGTACCCGGCTGGCAGGGGCCGAGAGGGACATCGAAGCCACCACCTTGCCCCGATTATCGTGGATGGGTGCTGCGATGCAGCGTACCCCGTCCTCGCGCTCCTCATCATCTATTGCAAAACGTCGCCCTCGCGCCTCCTTCAGGGTTTGCAAGAAGCGCTCGAGGGTGGTGATGGTTCTCTGGGTGAAGGCTTTGAAAGGCCCCCCACCCACAATCCGACGGACTTCCGGCTCGGTGTGCTCCAGGAGCAGGGCCTTGCCCACCCCGGTGCAGTAGACGGGAGCGCGCGCCCCTATGCGGGTGAACATCCGGATGAGCTGCCGCCCTTCCACCTGGGCGATGTAGACCACCTCGTTGCCGTCCAGCACGGCCAGGTTGACGGTCTCGTTGAGCTCGTCGACCAGTTTTTCCATCTCGGGCATGGCAGCATCAATCAAGCCCCCGCGGGTTAGAAAGGCCGAACCCACCTGATAGGCCCGCAAGCCCACCTTCCACAGCCCCTTGGCCTCGTCCCAGTCGGCGAAGCCCCGGCGTCGTAGGGTTTCCAGAAGCCGGTAGGCAGTGCTTGGAGAAAGCTCGGTTCGACGGGCCAGATCCGAAAGCGACAGGGTTTCGGCCTCAGAAAGCACCTCCAGCAGGTGCAGCCCACGCTCGAGGGTCCGCACCTCGCCCACCCCAATAGAGCGGCTACGACCCGGGCGACGCTTGGTTTTCATGGGTTCAGCCTAACCCAGGCGGGTCTTTTTTTCAACCAATGCAAAACAATCCCACTGGTTGACAAATATATCTTCAACCCGCTAGGCTTTGGCATAGTTTGGGGGTTGGCTGAACCCCCGGTTCACTACCTAACCAGGAGACCCCTATGAGCGAGTTACCCCCAGGTGTACAGATTATCGGCCCCAGGCTGCCCGCTACCGATTCGGTGCTCACCCCCGAAGCCCTGGCTTTTCTGGCCGGACTCCAGCGTGAGTTTAATCCAATCCGGAAAGGCTTGTTGCAGCGGCGAAGCGAGGTTGCAGGTCGTATTGCGGCGGGGGAGAAGCCCTCGTTCCTGGCCCATACCCGCTTCGTGCGCGAGGGCGACTGGCAGGTAGCTCCGGTCCCGGCGGATCTCAACGACCGCCGTGTAGAGATTACCGGCCCTACCGAGCGTAAAATGATGATTAATGCCCTCAACTCGGGGGCCAAGGTCTTCATGGCCGACTGCGAAGACTCGCTCTCGCCGACCTGGGAAAATGTGGTGCAGGGACAGCAAAACCTGATGGATGCGGTGCGCCGTACCATCAGCTTCAGCACGCCCGAAAAGGTATACAAGCTAAACGAGAAAACTGCCACGTTGCTGGTACGTCCCCGCGGCTGGCACTTGAACGAACGACACGTGCTGGTGGATGGCGAGCCGATGTCGGGAAGCCTCTTCGACTTCGGGTTGTACTTTTTCCACAACGCTCACGAACTCCTAAAACGCGGCAGCGGTCCTTACTTCTACCTGCCCAAGATCGAGAGCCACCTCGAGGCCCGCCTGTGGAACGACGTATTCAAGTTTGCCCAGAGCTACCTGGGGATTCCCCAGGGCACCATTCGGGCCACGGTGCTCATCGAGACCATCCTGGCGGCTTTCGAGATGGAGGAAATCCTCTACGAGCTGCGCGAGCATGCCGCAGGTCTCAATGCGGGGCGCTGGGACTATATCTTTAGCTGCATCAAGAAGTTTGCCACCCACGATGTGCTCTTCCCCGACCGCGCCCAGGTCACCATGACGGTGCCCTTCATGCGGGCCTACACCGAGCTGCTGGTGCGTACCTGTCACAAGCGGGGGGCGCACGCCATCGGCGGCATGTCGGCTTTTATTCCCAGCCGTAAGGACCCCGAGGTCAATGCCAAGGCCATCGACCAGGTCACCAAGGACAAGGAGCGTGAGGCCGGGGACGGCTTCGATGGCACCTGGGTGGCCCACCCCGACCTGGTGCCGGTAGCCATGGCCGTCTTCGACCGGGTGCTGGGGGACAAGCCCAACCAGAAAGACCGCCTGCGCGAGGATGTGGACGCAAAGATCAAGCCCGAGCAGTTGATTGACTTTAACGTGCCCGGCGGAAAGATCACCGAGGCGGGTATCCGCAACAACATCAGCGTGGAGCTGCAGTACATGGCAGCCTGGATGGGGGGTACGGGGGCGGTGGCCATTTTCAATCTGATGGAGGACGCGGCTACCGCCGAGATATCGCGTTCGCAGCTTTGGCAGTGGCTCAGGAAGGGGGCCAGGCTCGAGGATGGGCGCACCTTCACCAAGGAGCTGTACGAACAGCTCAAGCAGGAAGAGATGGCCAAGCTGGCCGGAATGAAGAACCTGGAAGCGGCGGCGCAACTCCTCGACGAGCTGGTCTTGCAGCCCGATTTCAAGGAGTTCCTGACCCT
>DAIUDO010000123.1:0-1567 GCA_036845585.1 Meiothermus sp.
TGGACATAGCCCATCTGTCGCACCAGTCCCTCTCGGTAGCTCTGGTCTGAAGCCATTTCCAGCTCCTCGCTGAGCTTTTGTCTGCGCAGTTCTAACTGCTCGAGCCGAAGCTCTGCCGCCGCAATGTCATGACGAAGCTGAATCTGGCGCTGGACCTCGAGCACCATCAATACCAGTAAATGCAAGATACCAAGGGCAAAAATCAAATGCAAAAAGCGGTAAACTGGCCTCTCCACAATGTCTTCAGTATATCACCTTAAACTTGCGCGTGCTGACGAGGTTTCACAGGTCGTGCCGAATCGAATTGTCCATATCTGACCCGCTTTTTTGGCGTTCAGACAAAATCCCTCTCTGAACGCATTTTTGAGCCGGTGATGGACTGAGGTATTTCCCGATTGGTGTGTATACCGGTGTGTAGAGGTTTTCATGGGAAGTCGGCAAAGTGGTGGATTGCGAAGGGTCTGAATGCAAAACATACCCATGATTATCACAATAGTGATTTTTTTCTGAAAATGTTTTATAGTAGCGATAGTTGTACACGGGGGTCAAAGATGGCGAAGACCAAAGAGCGTGAAAGCTACCGGTCCAGATTGAAGGCAGTGGGCTTACGCCACACGCTGCCCAGGGAACGCATCCTGGCCCACCTGGACCGCAAGAGCACCCACCCCACCCCAGAAGAGCTGTATCATGGCTTGCGGAAAAAAGGCTACAACATCGGCCTGTCAACGGTGTACCTGAACTTACAGGTTCTACGGGACTCTGGTCTATTGTGGGAGTTCAAAGACCAGAAGGGCAACACCCGCTACGATGGTTTCAACGAACGGCATCATCACCTTTTTTGCCTGCAGTGCGGCCGCATCGAAGACGTGCTGGCCCGCGACTTAGCGGAGTTTGATCCTGAGCCAATCCGAAAATGGGTAGAGGCCAAGAACGGTTGGTACGTCCAGGAGGCCCACCTCGAGCTGCGCGGCGTGTGCCCCGAGTGCCAATAACCGAACCCAGTAGCCAGTCGGTTTCCGGGCAGTAAGCCTTAGATACCCCGAAGGGCAAATTTCTGCACGCCCAGCTGATCTCCGAAGGCAATCTGGGTCTAGTGCCGGTTTCGCTTAGTTCGCCACCGGATGGTAGCGAATTGACCCGACATCAGACCCGGTATCCTACCCACCGCGACGTGCCGCCTGCTGCTCGCGTCTTGGGGAATGGGCGGTTGAGCAATCGCTTGGGAATGGCGAGCAGTGGGCAATTGTGCCAGATGTCAACTGGGAATCTTGAGCGCAACCAGGTTCGTCGCCTATGCGGCCGTCCCTGGGTTATCCACGTAGCGGATGGCAGCACCGTCCCTTGGGCCTCGGTAGGTGCTATCGTCCACCGGAAGGAAGCTACTTTCCGTGCCGAGTCGAGAGTGGGGCACGCCAGGACTCAACCAGTTAGCCTCGAGGTTCGAGGCGATTGGGGTATTGTCTTATGCTGGCACACATGAACGACCTGACCTGCCAGGTGCAGGCCTATCTGGAAATATACGACCCACTGGGCATGGGCGACCTGGCCCCCCTCGAGCTGTTATACA
>DAIUDO010000123.1:1667-2731 GCA_036845585.1 Meiothermus sp.
ATTTGTTCAGACTGATACACGGCCCATGAACTGTGCCCCTCGCACAGCAATGGTTTCCGAGCCCCTAGACCCCTACCCCCACTGGCCTTAACCTGGTCCCTATGACTGCCGAGGAACGTTTGGCCCAACTACCTCCTAAACTTCAAAGTGTAGTGCAGATGCTGGCAAGCGCACCCAAGGTTATCAAAACTGAGATGCTGCTGGAGTTTGCCAGGAAAATGCCCCCCCTGCCCGAGGGTATGCAGGGCAAGCTCGAACAGGTTCACGAGTGCACCACCCCTTTCTTCGTACACGCCGAGCTCGAGGAGAACCGGGTGCACCTGTACTTCGATGCCCCCAAAGAAGCCCCCACCGTACGGGCATTTGCCGGGCTGCTGGCCGAGGGGCTGGAGGGCGAAAGCCCGCAGGCCGTGCTGGGTGTACCCGAAGATTTTTATTCGTTGGCCAGACTAGAAGAGATCATTACCCCCCTGCGGCTGCGCGGCTTGCAGGCGGTTCTGACCCGCATCAAACGGCAGGTACGCGAAGCTCAAAGCTGAGCGATTCTGGGGTCAGGTCTCGGGAATTTGGGTGGAGGTTTTGCGCGATTGGCTGCTTCTTTTTCGCTTAGAGCGGCGTCTGGCTCGAGCTGGTCTGGATGCAGGCTGGCCTGGAAGACTGTGCTGTGCGAGCTGCTTCAGGTAGGCCTTGCGGCCAAAACCCTGGCCATTGTGGTGTACAACAGCCAGGTTCTCGAACTCGAAGGCCATGCGCACGACGGCACGGACAAGCCGGGAACTGGCCTGACCTTCTAGACTCAGCACGCCGGCCGCAAGCGTACCGTAAAGGGCCTCCTCTCGGCTCCAGAACTGCCACCAGTCCAGCTCCACATCGGCAAACACCTCCAGTCCTTCCTGGCAGACCCGGTAGCGATATGGGTAAGGCCGGAAATAGGCCTGGGCGTACTGCCGGCCCAGGGCATCCTCGAGGGCCAGCAGGTCGGCCCGCAAGCGCAAGCGGCTGCGGTCGGTCAGTCCGGGTTCGCTGAGATGCTCTAATATGACCATGCGCTCGGCCTCGAGGTC
>DAIUDO010000123.1:2831-4111 GCA_036845585.1 Meiothermus sp.
GCCTCCAGAAGCTCGAGCTCGAGGTGGTTGGTAGGTTCGTCCATAACCAGCAAACCGGCACGCAGAGCCCCCAGAAGGGCAAGTCCAGCCCTGGCCCGTTCACCACCCGAAAAGCTGCGGGGTGTGTCGTTCCAGCGGGGGGGCCGGAAGCCCATCCGACCCAACAATGCCGCAGCCCGTGTTTCGCCAAATCGGCTGGCAAACTGGGCAAAAAGGGGCTGGTCTGGCTCCAGGCCGTGAAAAAGCTGGTCGAGGTAGGCGGTGCTGACCCCATAGCCCAGGGTTCGTTCTCCCGCGTCGGGCCACTCTCGGGACAAGAGCAAGCGCAGCAGGGTGGTCTTGCCTGCTCCGTTGGCCCCCACCAGGGCAATGCGGTCGCCGCGGAAGATGCGCAGCGTGGCCTGGCGGATGACCGTTCGCACCGCCCCCACTCCCCTACCACTTTGCACGTCCGCCCCACCGCTCGGATACAACTTCATCAGACCTTTGGCCTCGAGCACCAGCTTCGGCGTCCCTTCGGCAGCGATTTCCAGGCTCCAGCGGCGCTCCGGAGGCAGCGGGTCAGGCACCTGGATGCGGGAAGCCCGGGTGCGCAAAAGGGCTTTTTCGCTGGCCCGGCGGTCGGTACCAGGACGCCGGCGGTCCGGGATGGCCAGCAACAGGCGCTGGCGCTCCCTCTCGGCTTCCTGATGGGCCTTTTCCAGGGTTCTGCGGATGCGCTCGCGCTCCTGCAAGTAGGTCGTATAGCCCCCCGCCACCCGGAATAAGCGGCCCGCCTCGAGGTGATAAACCGTGGTTGCAACACGCCCTATTAACGCCCGGTCGTGCGAGATCAAACCCACCGCGCCGGGATAGCTCAGCAGCATCTCCTCCAAGCGCAAGCGCATGTGCAGGTCGAGGTGGGTGGTCGGTTCGTCAAGCAGCAGGACCTCCGCTCCAGTGAGAAAGGCCATGGCCAGACCGAGCCGTACCCCCTCCCCCCCGGACAGTTTTTCAGCCGACTGCTCCCACCGTCCCGAAAGGCCAAAGTCCGCCAGGGTACGGGCCACCCGCCCTTTCCAAAAAGAGAGTTCGCGGATACGACCCCACACTTCGCCCGCGCGTTCGGGCGGGGTGTGTTGCAGCTCGAGTTCGGCCCGGTAGAGGGGCGTGATACCGTAGGCCAACCCGTACACACTGGAACCGTTGGGGCGAAAATCCTGCGGCAGATAGACCACCCGGATGCCCTGGGGCCGCCACAGTTGGCCGCTGTCGAGGGGAAGGTGACCGCTGAGAACCTG
>DAIUDO010000123.1:4211-6672 GCA_036845585.1 Meiothermus sp.
ATGAGCGACCTGGCCCGCGTCCTCGAGTGGAGCCGGGACGAGGCCTTCTGCCTGGCCAACGGCTGGCCGGTAGGACTGCCCGCCGAGCAGTTGCAGGACTGGTTCGTGCGCCTGCTCAACAACCCGCCGGTCGATCTGGTCCGCAGGGGGATTGTGGTCACGAACGCGCAGTATCCCGAGGGCCGGCTGGTGGGGTTCGTGGATCTGCGCGAGCTAAATCCTTTGGAGCGGCGGGCCCGGCTGCGCATTGCGATTGGCGATGAGCTCCACCGGGGACAGGGCATAGGGTATGCGGCGGGTTTTCAGATGCTCGAGCATGGCTTTTTTGAACTGGCCCTGGAGCGCATTACCGCCGAGGTTCACAGCTCCAATACCCGCATGCGAAATCTGCTGGAGCGAATGGGTTTTGTCCGGGAGGGAATTCTACGCCAGCACGAAACCCGCCAGGGCATCAAAGAGGACGTTTACCTGTACGGTATGCTCAGGGCCGAGTTCCAGCCCAAAGCGGACACGACCTCGAGCGAGAATTTCACGCCCCACTGACCTTGCGGCCCCCACCGGTCAACGTGTGCGCCAGGCTGCTTGAAGCTGCAGTGTCGCTATGGCGACTGCGAGGCGGCTTTGGTCGTGCTGGATCAACCAGTGCGCTCCTCTTGCGGTGCAGACAGGCCTTCCTCGAGTTCTTCCAAAAGAGCGTAAAGTTGGGCCAGCTTAGCTCCACCCAGGATTCGCTCTATTTCGGCATAGACCTGAACAATCTCGGGTTTGATCTCTTCAACCAGGGCCTTGGCCCCCTCGGTCAGCGCAATCCGGATGCTTCGACCGTCGGACTGGTGGGCGTGGCGGGCAATCAGACCCTTGCTTTCCATGCGTCTGAGAATTCCAGTCATGCTGGGCAGCAAAATCTGGCAAGTATCGGCCAGGAGCGTGATTTCCAGGCCGTCTCGCTCGTCTAGGGCCCGAAGAATTCGCCACTGTTGCTCGGTGAGTCCGTGCCGAGACAGCACCACCCGAAAGCGCTGCACCACCGCCTCCCGGGTGCGCAGCAAGGCCATCGGAAGGGAATGGGCGAAATCGCGCAGAAGCGGGCTCGAGCGTGGGTCTGGAAGGGTGGTGGACATGGGGTCTTCCTGCAGGGACAATTGTACTTGAGCTTGCAAATGTCAACCGCGTTTTACTTAACATGTTAACTATCTCAGTTCGGTTGATAAGCAGCCTGGGTTACATACCCGCAAAGGAGCACCATGGTTGAGTTCAGAGGCAGCATCGTACCCTTAGTTACCCCCTTCAAGAACGGAGCAATCGACGAAGCCGCCATGGAACGGCTCATCGAACGGCAGATCGAGGCCGGCTCGCATGCCCTGAGCGTGGGCGGCACCACCGGCGAGCCCGGCACTATGAGCGTGGAAGAGCGGATATACCTGATCGAACTGGCCCTGCGCATCATCAAAGGACGGGTACCTCTGCTTGCCGGGACCGGCACCCTGCGCCTCGACGAGACGCTGGAGATTACCAGAGCTGCCCACAAGTTGGGGGCACAGGGTGCTCTGGTTATCACCCCTTATTACATCAAACCCAACCAGGAAGGCCTCTACCGGTTTTTTGGCCAGACCGCCGAAGCAGTTCCCGAGATGCCCATCATCCTGTACAACATCCCGGGTCGTTCGGGCGTCGAGATCAAGGTTGACACGGTCGTGCGCCTTAGGCAGGACTTCAAAAACGTGGTAGGCCTCAAGCACTCCTCCAAGGATGTGGAGTATGTCTCAGAGTTGTTGCGCAAAGCTGGGCGCGATTTCTTTGTGTACTGTGGCCTCGAGGCCCTGACCTTCCCGATGATGTGTGTCGGGGCGGTCGGAACCATCGCGGCAACAGCCAACTGGCTGCCCAGGGAGACCGCGCAGATGTGCCAGCTTACGCTGGAGGGCAGGTACAAAGAAGCCCTGGAGCTTCATTACTACAGCCTCGAGGCCAACGACGCCATCTTCTGGGATACCAACCCCATCCCGCTCAAGACCGTGCTTTCCTGGATGGGCCTGTGTGCAAAGGAGTGGCGCGAACCCCTGGGCCCTACCAGCCCCGAGATCGAGCTTCGTCTGCGCCGCATGGCGGAATCCTACGGCCTGATTTCTGCCCAGCCCAAGGGCCGCGAAGTGCTGCCCGACCCGTCCGGCAAGCAGTATGTGTGAGGGGAGCTAACCTCGAGACTTTCTGGGTGACCCATGAAACGAGCCCGCTTTATCTCCAAAGGACGCATCCTGCAAGGGCACCTGCAGGATGGCGTGTTGGTGGACCATGCTGGAGAAGCCCACCATCCCGAGCAGGTGCAGTGGCAGCTGCCGGTAGAACCCGGCAAGGTCCTGGCTCTGGCCCTTAACTTTGCCGAACACGCCGACGAGTTCGGTCTCAAGCGCCCCAGCGAGCCGGCGCTTTTCTGGAAGCCCAACACCTCGCTGCTACCGCA
>DAIUDO010000124.1:0-6626 GCA_036845585.1 Meiothermus sp.
GGCCTAAAATGCACCACGCGCTCGAGCTGGAAGCTGCTCATCTCCACGGCAACCACCTCGGCGTCGTCCACCACGCTGGCCAGCGGGGGGTCGATGTTGCCCCCCTCGACCGCACGGAAGCCCAAGGCCCGCAAAAAGTGCCCGGTGAAGAGGGTACAGCTGGTCTTGCCTGCGGTGCCGGTAATGCCAATCAGGGGGGTCGTGGAGTGGCGGTAGACCAGCTCGGCCTCGCCGATGATTTCGGCTCCCCCGTCTCGGAGGGCCACTAGCAGGGGGTGCTGGATGGGGACGCCGGGAGCCGCAATGACCTGATGGTAGGCTCCGGGCTTTGGGTCAGGCTCGAGGGTGAAGCCCATTGCTTCCGCTTGGGCGACCTCTGCCTCTTTGAGCTGATCGTCGAAGAAGCGGGCCGTAAGGCTATGCCGCTGCAGGTAGCCCAGCACCCCCAGGCCGCTCCGTCCGAGGCCGTAGACCAGCCGGTTCATCCCCGCCCTCCCCACAGGTGGGCCGCCAGTGCAGTACATAGCGCCGTAATCACCACGAAGCGGAAGACCACCTTGCTCTCCGGCCAGCCCAGCAGTTCGAAGTGGTGGTGCAGGGGGCTCATCTTGAAGATGCGCCTACCGGTGCGACGGAAATAGCCGACCTGGATCACCACCGAGAGCACCTCCAGTACCGGAATCAGCGCTGCCAGGGGCAGCCACCACAGCCGGCCCTCCAGGATAAAGAGGCCGGCGGCCAGGGCACCCAGGGCCATGCTGCCGGTATCGCCCATAAACACAGTAGCTTTGGGTGCGTTGTACCAGAGAAAACCCAGCAAGGCCCCGATTGTGGCCTGGGCGGTTGGCAGTCCCACGAAGGGGAGCAGGATCACGGCCGAGACGCTAGCCAGCAGGCCATCCACCCCGTCGGTAAAGTTGAAGGCATTACAGGCCGCTATCACCACCAGGGTAAACAGCAGCACATCCAGCCAGTCGTAGGGGGTGTACTGCACCTGACGGGCTGCCCAGATGGCGAAAGTCAGGCTCATCAGCACCTGCACCACCAGCTTTTCGCGGGCTCGCAGGGGGCGGCGCAGCGAGCCGGCCAGGTCGTCGGCCAGGCCCAGCAAGGCCATCCCCAGCACCAGTAGCCAGAGCCCTGCCCATTGATCGCCTCCCACCCATCCGTACACAGCAGCGGCGGCAACCCAAAAGGCCACGCCGCCCATGCTGGGCGTGCCGCTTTTGGCCAGGTGGCTTTGGGGGCCGTCGGCCCGCACCTGCTTGCCGAGCCTTAGCGACTGCATGAGGGTGATCCAGAGCCCTACCAGAAACCAGCTCAGGATTGCCGACACAGCCAGGATGCTCATGGAACCTCCAGGTTGAGGTGCAGTGTGCGCAGGCGGCCTGCCTCGAGGGTGTAAAGGAAGCTGCCGTCGGTCTCGAGGCCGCTGAACTGGCCCGCCCGGAAGCCCAGGCGCAGCCCTTCCAGGCTCAAGCGATGGACACCTTCGGCAGTGAGAACGTACAGATCGTCCAGCACCACCGCAGCCTTGGCAGGGCCGGGCAGGGGGATGCGCAGGCTGTCGGGGTAGCGCAGGGCCTCACGCCCGAAAGCGTAAACGTAGCGCTGGTTGGCGGCCAGGAGGTCGTAACGGCCCTCGCTCAGGCGTCGGCGCTCGAAGTTGAGGCCCGCCTCGTCGAGCCAGAAGACCCCCTCGCGGGTGAGAACGGCGTCCCTGGCTTTGTAGAGCAGCGTGCCCAGCCCTGGCACAAATAGCCGATCCTCGAGGCCCACCAGGGGCAGGGGCTTGGCCCGCACAAAGGTCGGAAGACCCGGCAGCGGCAGGCTATCGTGCAGGAAGCCATTCCGGTATACCAAAAGTTGGAAGGGATAGGCCGCCAGCAGGGTTTCACCGTTGCGTGCGACCAGTGGGGTGGGGTTGGGCAGGGCCAGTTGCAGCCCTGCGGCCCGAACCATGCGCCCTTCCACCACGCCCCCTTCAATCAGCAAGGGTACGCTGCTGGCAGGGGCGGGGCCCTGAGCCTGGGGCACACAGGCCACCAGTCCCAGGCCCCACAGCAGTAGCCAGCGCCTCATGCCTCCTCCCTGGCACTCAGCCACAGCTCGAGCAGGCGCTCCAGCCCCACGCTGCGCGAGGCTTTCAGGTAGACCAGGTCGCCGGGCTGCACGGCCTCGGACAGGTACTGGGCGGTCTCCTCGAGGGTCTCCAGCGCGATGCCGCCTGCTTCGCGGGCTTGCTCGGGGGCAAAAGGCCCGATAAAGATCAGATGTGGGCTCACCGCAGCGGCCAGGCGGGCGGCCTCGAGGTGGTGCTGCAAAGCCTCCCGGCCCAGCTCGGCCATTCGCCCCAGCACCAGCCACTTGCGCCCCGGCTGGGTTCGCAGATAGTCCATCCCGGCCCTGAAGGAAAGAGGGTTGGAGTTGTAGGCATCGTTGATGAATTCCACCCCGCCCAGCCGAAGCCGCTGCATCCGGCCCGCCGGCAGGGTGAGTGTGGACAGCCGCTCGATGGTCTCTCCAATGGGTTTGCCCAGGATCTGGGTAATGGCCAGCGCAGCCAGCGCGCCCATCACGGGCCCGACGCCGGGGTAGGGTAGAGCAACGGGGTGGCCCTCAAAGCGGAAGCGGGTGGATCCCAGGCCCATCTCCACCTCACGGGCTTGAAAGTCTCCAGCCCCGATGCCGTAGGTTCGCAGGTTGGTTAGCTTCACCGCCTCGGCGGCCTGAACGCTTGCAAGGCGTACCGGGCTGACCTGCAGCAACCAGCCCTCCTCCCGAATCACATTCGGGAGGTTGCCCAGTCCCTCCAGATGCTCCACCCCCACGCTGGTCAGCACAGCAATATCGGGCCGGGCCAGATAGGTCAGCTCGGCCATCTCCAGCAGCCGGTCGATGCCCAGCTCCACCACGCAGCCTTCCCCTGGCTGTAGATGAAAGAAGAAACGGGTCAGGCCCGGAGCATTGTTGAGGTTGCCCTCCGGGGCGGGCCAGTTCAGCCCCTGGGCCAGGCACTCCTTGGTGGTGGTTTTGCCCGAACTCCCCCCCACCGCCAGCACCGTGCCGCCAAACCCGTCTCGCAGCGCCCGTCCAACCGCCAGCAAGGCCAGTTCGGGCCTTGCCACCTGCACGGCGCCGGGGTGGGCCTGATCGGTGACGACAAACGCAGCCCCCGAGCGCAGCGCCTCCGGGCCGAACTCGCGGCCATGAGCACGCCTCCCAGGCAGGGCAAAAAAAGCCACCCCAGGCGCTATCTTGCGTGAGTCCCAGTGTAGGTCCTGGGCCGGCACGGCGCCTGCATGCACCACGCCACCGGTCAGGCCAGCCAGCCATTCGGGCTCGAGGGTTCGCGCTTGCTTCGTCGGTGCCATGGTCTTACGTGAGTGTTATCCTCAAGTTACACAACACACTCATCAGCGTACCAGTTTACCCTTACCCGATGAGTTCATTGTGGCGAGCTGGGGCGGGATACCCCAGAGCGCAAAGAGCCGGGCTGCGATGTCGCGGTAGACCGGAGCGGCTACCTGCGAACCATGGATGCGGCCCCCTTTCGGGTGAAACAGCGTGACGACCACAGTTACCCTAGGGGTCTGGGCCGGCACGAAACCGGCGAAGAGAGCGGCATACACGCTGCTGCTGTAGCGCCCTTCTACCACCACCTGGGCCGTGCCGGTCTTGCCAGCCAGGGAGTAGCCGGCCAGCTTGGCGTTTTCTGCGATGCCCTCGGTCAGGGCTTTGCGGATGTCGCGGGCCACCTGCGGGCGGAAAACCGCGGCGCTTTGGGAGGTACTGCCCTCAAACAGAATCGGTTGGCGGTATACCCCGTCGTTGGCCAGGGTGTTGTAGGCCGCCGCCAGGTGCAGAGGGGTAATCAAGAAGCCCTGGCCGAAAGTGGCGTTGGCGTACTCGGCGGGCCCCCAGCGCTGGAGTGGGCGGACCTGAGGGGGGGCCACCTGCACGGCGATGCGGGGTTGATAGGAGATGGACGGCAGCAGCTCCTTGTCCATGAAGCGCAGCTTCTGGAAATAGCCGTAAAGCGTCTGGCGCGGAATTCGTTCGGCCAGGGTGGTGATGCCCACGTTGGAGGAGTATTTGAGCACCTCGCTGAGGGTCAGGGTCTCGGGGTGCTGGACCACGTCGTTGATGGTCCACCCGGCGATGCGCCGGCTCATGGGGGCGTAGACCCTGGTGTCCAGCCGGGCCATCTTTTCCTCGAGCAACACCGCAGCGGTCAGGGGTTTGATGGTTGAACCCGGCTCGAGCGCGTAGGCAAAGGCATGGTTGCGCCAGGAGAGGTCTTTCTGAAAGTTGCGGCGCGGGGCCGCCGGGTCGAAAACCGGCCCGTTGGCCACGGCCAGCAGCCTTCCGGTTTTGCTTTCCATCACCACCACCGCTCCCCAGTCGGCTTTGGCGGTCTCGATGGCCTTCCACAAAGCCTGCTCGGCGATGGACTGTACCTGCGGGTCTATGGTCAGGCGCAGGCTCTGGCCCTGGGCGAGCAGCTTCTCCAGGTCGTGCTCGAGGCCGGAAAGCCCCTTACCGGTGCTGCGCTCACCAAACCCAATCAACTGGGTGGCCGAAAGACCCAGTGGATACAAGCGTGCCTCGTCGTTGGTGCTGAAGGCCAGGGGGGTGCCGTCGGCGGCCTCCAGGCGACCGCGCACGGGGGGCAGCTCCACCACCGCCGAGGCTGGGCGCAGCAGCAGGCTGGGCGCGTTGTGCCACAGTACGTAGAAGCCGTATCCCATTCCCAGTACAAAAACCACAAAAGCCGCCACGACCACCCACCCCCGGTGCAGGGTGGCGGGTTCGCTGGCGCTCGAGTCCAGGCGGTTCAAGGGGCGCTCCCTTCAGGTGCGGGTCTGACCGAACCCGACCGGGGGTTGTCCCACTGGGCCAGGCTCATGGGAACATAGCCGTTGGCTTCGGCCCACTGACGCAGTGCCAGCGGTGAGACCAGCCGATACTGCTCCAGCAGAAGCCGGGTTTCCTTGCGGCTGAGGTCGGCCTCGCTGGTCTGGAGGGCCTGTAAACGGGTACTCAACTGGTGATTGTAGAGACCCAGGGCTGTCAGGCCTATGAGCAAGAACAAATACACGATGGCCCACCTCAATACGGTCTTCATGCCGCACCTCCATCCAATTTCTGGGCGACCCGCATCTTGGCGCTGCGGGCTCTGGGGTTTTCGCGCTGCTCGGCTGCGGAAGGAACAATAGGTTTTTTGGTCAGGGACTCGAGGTATCTGGAATCGCGCAGGAAGTGTTTGACCAGCCGGTCTTCCAGGGAATGAAAACTGATAACCACCAGCCTGCCACCGGGCCCGAGGGCCTGTTCGGCTCCCCGCAGCAGCTGCTCCAGCACCTCGAGCTCGTTGTTCACGTAAATCCGCAGGGCCTGGAAGCTCTTACGGGCGGGATGCCCGGCGGCTCGAAAACCGGTGGCCCGGCGGATGACCTCGGCCAGCTGGGTGGTGGTGGTGATGGGGCGGTTCTCCACGATGAAGCGGGCAATCCGGCGCGAACGCGGCTCCTCGCCGTATTTGTAGAGGATGTCGGCGATTTCCTCCTCGTCGAAGGTGTTGACCACCTCGGCGGCGGTCCGGTCGCCCGTGCCCATCCGCATGTCCAGCGGACCCTCGTGCTGGTAGCTAAAGCCGCGCTGGGCGTCGTCGAAATGGAAGCTGGATACGCCAAGGTCGGCCAGGATGCCATCCACCTGGGTAATGCCCAGCCGGTGCAGCTGGGGCAGCAGTTCGCTGAAGTTGGCCTGGACCAGCGTCAGGTTGGGCAGACCTAGTGCCTGAGCCCGTGCGATGGCCTGGGGGTCCTGGTCGAAGGCTACCACCCGACCGCCTAGCTCGAGGATCCCCCGGGTGTGGCCTGCGCCGCCCAGGGTAGCGTCCACATAGACCCCGCCGGGCCGAACCGCCAGCCAGTCCAGGGCCTCGCGGTACAGCACCGTGGTGTGGTTCATACCCTGATCCCCCCTCCACAAGGGGCGCCGGGCTGCTGGGAGCGGTAGCAATGGGGCCGCATACATGACTCATCCGATCAGGCCGCGCAAGGCTTCGGGGGTGGAAGGGTTCTCCACAAACTTGGTAATGTTGGCCCACCAGCGGCTCTCGCTCCAGAGCTCGAGGCGGGTCGGTGCCCCTACCACCACGGCGTCGTTGGTGTCCTCCAGGCCTGCAAACTTGCGCAGCGGTGGCGGAATGGTGACCCTCGAGGCGTTGTCCATCTGGGTCTTGTGGGCCCCCGAGTATAAAAATCGCACCAGTTCCTGGGCGGGCCGGTCAATCAGGGGCACGTTTTGCAGTTGTCGTTCGATGTTGCTCCAGGCCAGCAGGGGGTACATGTAGAGACAGCCCTCGAGCCCACGGGTGATGACCACCCCATCCTCGATAAACGACCGGAAGGGCTGGGGGATCACAACCCTTCCTTTGTCATCAAGGCTATACTGGTGTTCACCGAAGGGCATCTCGTTCTCTCCTGCACAGGTTCGGTTGTTGTGGCTCGCTTCCCCACGAGCGTTTCCCACCGGAGGTGCTGTTCTGAACAGTAATGTACCACGCTTTCTCCACTTTTTACCACTTTCTCCCACCTAACTCCCACTTTTTCCCACCT
>DAIUDO010000125.1:0-6493 GCA_036845585.1 Meiothermus sp.
CTGGGAGCGCATTAAGGGGATGTTCAAAAACTTCTTTTAGCAGTTTTCGTATTTGGAAAAGTCGGTCAGAGTGAAGTTCTAAAGCAGTCGGAGAGGATACCAGGAGATGCTATGGGCGACGTGCAGATCAAGGTAATCGGACTCGGTGGCGCGGGCAACAACGCGATCAATCGCATGATTGAGTCGGGGCTCACCGGTGTGGAGTTCATTGCCGCCAACACCGATGCCCAGGTGCTGGCCACCAGCCTGGCCGATGTGCGCATCCAACTAGGCGACAAGCTCACCCGTGGACTGGGCGCCGGAGCCAACCCCGAAATTGGCGAGAAAGCTACTCAGGAAGCCGAAGACCTGATTAGCGAGTACCTCGAGGGCTCCGACATGGTCTTTATCACAGCCGGCATGGGCGGTGGTACCGGAACCGGCAGCGCCCCGGTGGTCGCTCAAATCGCCAGAGGCCTGGGTGCCCTTACGGTGGGGGTTGTCACCCGCCCCTTCGCCTGGGAAGGCCCCCGCCGGCTGCGGGCTGCCGAGGAGGGCATCAAGCGCCTGCGCGAGCAGGTAGACGCCATGGTGGTCATCTCCAACGACCGTCTGCTGAATGCCCTGGACAAAAAAGTCTCGGCCAAGGATGCCTTCATGATTGCCGACCGGGTGCTTTACCACGGGGTGAAGGGTATCACCGACGTGATTAATCTGCCGGGCCAGATCAACCTGGACTTCGCCGATGTGCGCACCTTGCTTACCGGTGCTGGCCAGGTCTTGATGGGCATTGGGGCAGGGCGGGGCGAAAACAAGGTGCTGGAAGCCGCCCAGTCAGCCATCCAGAGCCCTCTCCTGGATCGCTCGGTAGACGGGGCCCGCAAACTGCTGGTGAACGTGGTGGGCGACGAGGATATCTCGCTCTTGGAGGCCAGCAGCGTGGTGGAGCACATCCGCGAGGCCACCGGCATGGAAGACGTGGATGTGTTGTACGGTCTAACCTACGACAACCGCGCCCAGGACGAAATGCGGGTGATCCTGATTGCCGCGGGTTTTAATGAGAGCGCTGTGGTCGCCAAGCCCGGCGGTCGCTCCCTGATGGACTTCCCTGCCAGCAACGTGGATATGAGCAACTTCGATATCCCGGCTTTTATTCGCTACGGTGACGCCGACTACCCGCCAAAGCGGGGTAACTAGCGGCTCGAGGTTTGATGGTCGTTCTCGGCATCGACCCTGGCATCACAAACCTGGGCCTAGGCGTGGTCGAGCAGGTGAGCACACAAACCCGCTTGCTTCATGCCGAAGTGGTCAGGACCGCACACGGCGAGACAGCCTCCTCGAGGGTTGGAAAGCTGTACCGAGCGGTTCATCAGACGGCAGCCGCTTACCAGCCCCAGGCCATTGCCGTGGAGGAGCAGTTTTTTTACCGACAGAACGAGCTGGCCTATAAGGTGGGTTGGGCCATGGGCGTGGTCTTTCTGGTATCCGACCAGCTGGCTATTCCGGTCTTTGGTTACGCTCCGCCCAAAGTCAAGCAGGCTCTGGTTGGCTATGGTCAGGCTGATAAAAATCAGGTGGCCTACATGGTGCGGGCCATCCTGGGCCTGAAGACCCTGCCCAAGCCCTCCCACCTGGCCGATGCACTGGCAATTGCCCTCACTCACTGCTTTTATCACCCAACAAAGGCAGATAAACAGGTCGGCTAACGGTGTTGCTCTAGAATACAGGGTTGCTCTAGAATACAGGAGTGTATGAACCGTCCGCTTCTGAGTCTACCTCTGGTGCTGGTTATGGCCTTGTGGGGAGGGCTGGGGCTCTCCCAGGGGGTTCGCAGTATGGGCATGGCGGGTTTGGTGCTGCCGGGCCCCAGCGCGGCTTACCTCAATCCAGCCTACGCAGCCTATCCTTCGGGTCCGTATGGCTCTGACGCTGGTTTTCAACTGCCCATTGGATGGCTAGGGCTGCTATTGCGCCCGGAAAGCAATCCTCTGCCAGCCCTGGGGGGTCTTTCCAACCTCACCAACGAAAACAGCCCCTTCGACCTGCTGACCTTCTACGACCAGTTCTCCCACCCCTACGAATTTCTGATCAACCCCGCCTCCTCGAGGGCTTTCATCAACCCTGCCACCGGATTCCCCGAAATTCGGATCAACATAGATGCCACCGGTATACAGATCACCGACTACCAGGGCAATCCCATCAACCTTGAGCTGGGTCTGGGCACTCCGGTTGGGGTAGGCTCGAGCAAGGCCCTCACGCCCGGCCCGCTTTTTCGGATCCCCTTTTCGCTGGGGGACAATCTCCACCTTGACTTTGGCCTGTTCGCAGGGGGTTTTGGCCTGGGCCTCTCGCCCAACGACAACCTGCGCCAGGCTCTGCGTAGCGGCCAGTTGCAGCCCAACACCGAGTATGCCCTCAACCTGAACGGCAGTGCACAAGCCGGCATCAGCGTGGGATTTGGTTATGCGACGCGCCTGCCCGATCTGCCCATCCCCGACCTCGGCACAGCCAGGCTTTATGCGGGTACCAGGGGAGAGGCCTTCTACGGCCTGGCATACCTCGAGGGCAACGGCAGTGTGGGGGTTCAGACCGATGCCCAGGGGCAGTTTGACCCCAATCAACCGCCGGTCTATCGGGGCAGCGTGTTCTACACCATTCCCAGCAATGGCTTCGGTTTTGGGGTCAGGGCCGATATAGGCGTGGTGATGGAAGCAAGCGGCACCACACTGGGGCTGGGCATCCGCAACGCACTGGGATTTGCTCGCTGGAGCGGTACCGAACTTCGCTGGGACGGCACTTCCAGCAACCCCATCTCGGCACAGAGCGAACGCAGCAGTTTTGGCTTTGTGCCAGCCTTCTTTCTAAACGCGGCCACCCAGCTACCCCTGGAGGTCGGGGCGCTGATTATCGGGGGCGATTTGGGCTATGAGTCCAGCTGGTTTGGTCGCATCGGCGGCGAGTACAGCCTGGGACCTGCTCGAGTACGGGCCGGCTTGGGCTTTGACAATGGCTTTCGCTTAGGTCTGGGAGCTGGATTTGTGGGACCTGGGTTCACCATAGATACAGCCCTAACCACCCACCGAGCACCCATTCTAGGCAATACCGTGTTTGGGATTGCCTTGAGCCTGGGTTTGGGGTTTTGAGGTGAGAGATGTCTAGACTTGCTCTTATCGCACTTATCTTCTTGCTGGCGGGATGCAGTGCAGCCACCCGCTACAACATCAACTTCAACATCCTCAGCTTTATTCCGCAAAGCCAGCGCACCCTGAGCATACCATCGGGGTCTGGCTCAGTGCTCTTTCCAGGAGCCAATCAGGAAGGCTTGCTGGTGCCGCTGCCGGTACGACTGGACATCCTCGAGCGGGGTCAGATTCTGGTTGTCGCCACCCTCACCAACACGGGCAGCTCTACCTTCAGCGGCAACTACGAGCTGCGCCTGGCGCCCGAAAGCGATACCAACGTCAATGACAACAACGGCGGTGATTTTGGACTTGGGGCAAGTAGTTTCAGTGTTCCCGTGGGGGAAAGTCGGGTAATCACGATCAACCTGACTCTCAGCGACACCGAGAACAAAAATGCACTGGACATGATCAAGGGGGGTACCTTCCGGGTAGCCATCCGAGTCGGGGTCAGCAGCTCGGGTGGCACCCTGACCCTAGACCAAGGGCGCATAGCGGTCGTCGGAAGACCTTTTGCAATCGTCAACTAGGCACTTTCCACAGGTTTCCTGGGGATAGGGGTGTCGTGAACCACTCGTTTATTGTGCCCGGTGCACAGCTAGATCGCAAAGCTGTGGCACCTGGGTGCAAACCCAGATTTTCGGTGGAGATACCCTTTCCCCATCGCGAGTTGCCTCCACCAGATGCCTGCTGCACCCGCACGCATGGGCCGGGGCCCAGCGTGACCCGATGGTGCACACCGCCTACGGTGGTAGCAGGCCTGCCCCGCTGAGGGGTCGTTCGATTGCGCACGGGCACAGACCAGACCTCGACAGGGAAAAATTTAGCTCCTGCGTGTCTTTGCAGCTTTTCAGGATTGAGGGTTTTCACCAGGACCGCTCAAGAACCGTTACCGCGGTTAACCTGCCTCGCTCGCTTGATGCTTGGCTAGCACCAGCTCCTTGGTGGGTATCCGGCTATGGATGAACCAGAAGCCCACCAGCCCGACCACCAGCACCGCCACCTTAACCCAGAAAACTGGGATGAAAAAGATGGCGCTCGTGAGGGCAAAAAAGCTCAACATGCAGAGCGCAAGTATCTTGGCTTTGCGGGGCATGCCGAGTCCGGAGCGGTAGTCGCGAACCATCGGCCCTATTTTGGGCAGGTTGAGCACCCAGTTGAGAAAGCGTTGGCTACTTCTCGAGAAAAAATAGGCAGCCAACACAAAAAACACCGTGGAGGGCATGCCCGGTATGGCCGCACCAATAAAACCGAGAGCTGCAAAGAAAAAGCCTAGCGAAAGCCAGAGCGGGCGCAAGGGACCTATGGGGATTTGCTCCATAACTTTCAAATAGTATGCCAAAAAGTCCGCAGGTATAAATGTACCTAAAACCGCCAAAAGCATAGCGCACCGCCCCTCTCGTATCAGCTTCGGTCTCGCTTGTTTGCGTCCCAGAGCAAAAAAATGGAACCGCCACGGGCGCAGCGGTTCCGAAAACAGCCATGAAGAGCGAGCCCTGGGAGGTCGTTTACAGCAAACCCGCCTCACGTAACAGCTTAAGGGCGGTGTCCAGGGGCAACTTTTCAAAATCCATCTTGGGGCTCTTGGCAACCGCTTGGTTGATGGGCAGGAGGTTAGGGGTCAGCACAACGCCCCCAACAACGGGGTATTCAATGATCTCGCTGGTGAAGAACTGCTGTCCTTTGGCAGAGAGCAGCCACAGCAAGAAACGATTGGCCGCCGACAGGTTCTTGTTGGTTTTGAGAATTCCCGCACCGGTTACCAGCGCCAAGCCCCCCACATCGCCGTCGGCAAAGTAGTAGGTGCCGATCGGCTGTCCGGCCCGCACAAAGCGCTGGATGTAGTAGTGGTTGGTTGAACCCAGGTCAATCTCACCCGAGCGAATGGCCTCCATCATTGCTGGGTTGGAAGCGTAGGCTTTGGGCTCCAGTGCTTTCATCTCGCTGAGCCACTGGCGGGTGCGCGCCTCACCAAACTGCACCACCATCGCAGCGATCATGTCCTGGAAGCTGCTGTAAGTGGGGGTCCAACCAATGCGGCCCTTGTACTGCGTTAGTTTTGGCAGATCCATGATGCTCTTGGGCAGGTCCTCGGGCTTGACCCTGTTGGGGTTGTACGCCACAACCCGCAAGCGGATGGTGAGGGGAACCCACTGGCGGCTGGCTGGTACAAAGTTCCCTGGAATACGAGTCACCGAATCGCCCAAGCGAATGAACAGGCCACGCTCAGAGGCAACCCCTAGAGCACCCGCGGTGTTGGCCCAGAAAATATCGGCTGGACTGCGCGCGCCTTCTTCTTGTAGGGCAGCCAGTATCTCAGCATCACGCCCATACCGCACGTTAACCTTGATGCCGGTCTCGGCCTCAAACTGCTTTACCAGCGGCTCCACCAGCCCCTGTCCGCGACCCGTGTAGACCGTGAGACTTTGCTGCTGTGCCTGTGCAAGGCCAAAGAGCGCCAGGGCTGCAAGGAATAGAACACGATACTTTCTCACTTGTAACCTCCTATTTTTTCGGCCGTTACCGGCTTCAACGCGAGTCTATTGGGATCAATTCATAATGTCAAGTATTCCTATCGGATTTATATAGTATTGCAAATGCGAATCATTCTCAAAAGCCAAGTTTCATGGATAGCCAAGTTACATGGTTAGACTTGAAGCCATGAGCAGTATCCTTACGCCCTCCCTCCTCAAAGCCATTGGGCAGATCCTGGCCGTATCCTATCCGCTGCTGGCCTTATCAGCGGGGGTTCGCTCTATCTATCAGCTATTCTTCAAGCCGGGGGTAACCGACTATTTCCCTCCAGCACTCTCGGCCGTGGCAGCCCTGTGCTATTTGCTGGCAACGGTCGCTTTTGTTATTCGCAAGCCTTGGGCCTGGTGGATGTCGGTGGTGGTGCTGGCGTTCGAGACAGCCGGTGTGCTGATCGTTGGCACGCTAAGCCTACTGATACCAGAGGTAATTGGTCGCACGGTCTGGCACGACTTTGGCATTGACTACGGTTTCCTCCCGCTTATTCAACCAATTCTGGGGCTGGTATGGCTGTTTTGGTCGGAAAATCGCAAACTCTTCTTCGACCTCGAGCCCACCCCCCGATAGCAGGGTCTTTGCACCCACAGCTCAAGGGCAACAACTTTTAGTGTGTCAGTGAAAGCTATCCTGAACTGCGTCTCTACCGATAAAAAAGGCCGCTACTGGGTGCGGCCAAAGGATCGGGATATTCTCCGTTCTAGCGCTTGTAGCGCTTGACGTAAGGCAGGTCGAGTTTGCCGGTGTAATGCGAGTCGGGGCGCAGCAATCGGTTATCGATTTTGGTGTACTCGAGGATGTGAGCA
>DAIUDO010000126.1:0-6458 GCA_036845585.1 Meiothermus sp.
CCAGCTTGAGGGGGGTTGCGCTCTCCATGACCCCCTCAGTCTAGCCGGAAAAGTTCGCTGTATGAGTATTGTGCGAAATCTTGCTCGCTCGCCGATCTTGAAAAAGGCACATCTGGGTACAAGCTTTTGCTAGGCAGAGTTGCAGGATCACATCAGCGAGATTCAGCAAAGATTGGTCTAGCCACCACCCTTGACCCCAGGTGGTTCTTGCACGTATTCTCAGAGAAAATACTTGTAACCTTACAGGTATAGGGATGCCATGCAACTCTCCAGGGGCCAACAGAAGGTAGTCCAGCAGATGTCCGCGCTGAAGCGGAAACTCGGGCGCATGCCCAGTGTGCCCGAGCTCAGTGCCGCGCTGGGCTACTCCTACCAGGCCTTGCGGCAGCACCTAACTGCGCTGGAGCGCAAGGGGCTGCTGGAGGTCATCTCGCGCGGCCAGGGTCGCACTTCCGAGATCATCCTCACCCCGCAAGGAAAGTTGCTTTTGGGTCAGGGCATCCCTGTTCTGGGCTACATCGCAGCAGGGCCGATGGCCCCGGCTGTGCAGCAGCAACTGGGCCTGCTGGAGCTGCCGGGCAGCCCCGACACCTTCGCCCTGGTGGTGGATGGCGATTCGATGGCTGACTTCTTTCTGGCTGGGGATGTGGTGGTGGTGCACAGGGTGGCCCGCCCCCCCCGCCGCCGGGAGATCTGCGCGGTCATCGACAGCGAGACCGGCCGGGCCAGCCTCAAGTATGTAACCCTTCAGGGGGATATAGCTTTGCTCGAGCCCCACAACCCCGACTATCCCAGCCTGGAGCTACCGGCCCGCGAGCTACGCCTCCTGGGCGTGTTTGAATACATGTTGCGTGGCAAAAGCCCCGAGCAACTGCTCTCTACCCTGGGGGTGGTTATGTAACCCTTTCCTAGCCCACGACTCGAGGGCGCGTTCAGCCTGCCAGCCATTTCGCGCCCTCCCCCATAGCATCCAGGGCAATGCTCCGGAGCGGTCTTCTATTGGTCTTGTCAGTATAGCAGAAATCCCCCATGCCCCAAAGCCGTTCTCATCGTCCAGAGCTCGATCATCACCCCTATACCGAAGGGGTCGCGGCCCTGCTGTTCGACCCCTGGCCGCTGTATGTGGCCCGCTGCCTGAACCCTGGGCTGCCCGAAGAACCCGTAGCGGTCACACTAGGGGATCGGGTGGTTGCGGCCACCCCCGCGGTGCGCAAAGCGGGGGTAAACCTGGGGATGCGGGGTTCGGTCGCTTTGGCCAGGCTGGCCGGGCTACGCCTGATTCGACTGGAAACCCCAATGCTGCACGCTACCTGGGAGGTGCTGCTGGAGGAGATGCCAGCCTTCAGTCCCTGGGTCGAGCTCCTCAGTCCTGGACGGTTGCTGTTGCGGGTAGACATGGCAGCGGCCCGGGTGCTGGCAGAAGTGTACAGGGTAAGGGTTGGTTTCGCCCGGTACCGCGAGGTCGCCCTGCTGGCCGCACTGTCCGCCCGCCCAGGCCGGGTTCGGACAGTCCCACCGGGCGAAGAGAAAAGCCGGACGGATCGGCTGCCGCTCTACCTGCTCAAGGGGCTGGGCCTGGGGGCGCGCTCCCTGGAATGGCTCGCGCAGCTGGGGCAGCACACCCTGGGCGACCTGCGGCAATGGAGCAAAGCGCAGCTGGAGCGCACGCTGCCGGAGTACGGGGCCCTCGAGCGCTACCTGTTGGGCCCCTGGAGTTCCCAGGTAAACCGTGCCCGGCTTCCTGAAACCATGCGGGTAGAACACCCCTTTGCCGAGGCCGCCCTCGAGCCCAGGGAGTTCGAGCCGGTACTGAAGCACCTGGCCGCGCAGCTATCCCGTGCGCTCCAGGGCAAAGGCAAAGCTGCTTTCCGGCTAAAGGTGCTCGCAACGGCCTGCGGCAATCTGCATTCTGCGGCCCGCCAGAGCAAAGTTCCACTCCAGCAGGCCGACCCCATCTACCGCCTGGCCCGCCTGACCCTGGAAGACACCGGCGCCCTGGGGCTACCCCTCGAGCAGATCTCCCTCGAGCTCTCGAGCCTGCGCCGCCCTGGGGTTCAGGGGGCCCTGTGGGAAAGCCGCCCGCAAAGCCTGGCTATCCAGGCGGTGGCCGAGCAGTTCCCCTGGACGCTGGTACAGGCGCGGGAGCTCGACCCCTACGCCCTGGCCGCCGATCAGCGCGCGGTCTGGATTCGGCTGCTGGAAGGGGATCCCTGATGCGCCGGGTAGGTCTTGCGGTTACGGTGGAGGCCCACCCCGACGGGCGGCCAGGGGCGGTGGTCTACCGCTACCGGCGGCTAGTGCTGCGCTGGTTGAAGCGCTGGCGCAGCAAGGGACGCTGGTTTCTAGGAGAGGGGCCCCGCGCCTACTGGTGGGTCGAGGTCGAGGGCGGTCTGACCCTGGAGGTCTACCACCAGGAGGGAAGCGGTCTATGGGTGCTCACGCGGATTCTCGACTGAAGCCCGCGGCCCTGCACGTACACTCCTACTTTTCCGAGGGGGGTGGGGTGAGCAGCCCAGCCCGGCTAGCCCGACAGGCCGCCGAACTCGGATACGGGGCGCTGGCCCTGACCGACTGGCTTTCGCTGGCGAGCGTGGTGGAGCTGCACCAGGCCTGCCACAGCCTGGGCCTGCAGGCCCTCACCGGGGCCACCGTGCCGCTCCGGGTACATTCGCAGATCTATCCGGTGGTGCTGCTGGCGGCCTCGCGGCGGGGCTACGGCCACCTCGGCGAACTCATTACCCGAGCCCGGCAGCGGGACACCCCGTGTGTTGAACTCGAGGAACTGCTCGCCCACGCCGAGGACCTGCACCTGCTCAGCGGGGGTCGGGCCGGGCCGGTCAGCCGTCTGCTGGCTGCACGCAAATCGGAGGTTCTGCACCGCCTGCTTTCCACCCTGCGCTCGGCGTTCCCAGACCGGCTATGGGTTCAGCTTTTCCACGAGTTCTACCCCGAGGACGACCGGCGGGTGCGGGCCTTGTGGGCCTTCGCCCGTGAATGCTCCTTACCGGTGGTCGCGGCCCCCGAGGTGCGCTACGCGGTCCAGTCCCTCTACCCGCTGCACGAAGCCCTCACCGCAGCCCGTCTGGGCATCAGCGTCCACACCCCGCACCCCCAGGCAGTCAGAAACGATGCCCAGTACCTGCCCTCCCTGGCCGAGCTGCGCGACCGCTTTCCCTTTCCCGAGGCCCTGGCCAACACCGCCCGGCTGGCCCAGGCCTGTGCCTTCGAACTGCTGCCCGAGCGCCTGGAGACCGCAGTGCCCCTGCTACCGCCCGGGCTCTCGGCCCCGGCCTACCTGCGTCAGCGGTGCTATACCGGCCTGGAGCGGCTATATCCCTCGAGCACGCGGGAGGCTGCGAGGGCCCGACTGGAGTACGAGCTGGGAGTGGTGGAGGAGATGGAGATGGCGGGGTTTTTCCTCCTCGAGGCCGAGATCATGGATTACTGCCGCTCCCACGGCATCCTGGCGGCTGGTCGGGGCAGCGCCGCGGGCAGCCTGGTCTGCTACACCCTGGGCATCTCCCAGGTAGACCCCCTCCAGCACAACCTCCTTTTCGAGCGCTTCCTGCACGCCGGGCGGCGCTCCACCCCCGACGTGGACATTGACCTGGCCTCTCACCGCCGTGACGAGGTGCTGGCCTGGGTCGAGCAGCGCTTCGCTGGGGGGGAGCGCCGCGAGGCCATGACCGCCAACTACATCACCTACCGGTTGCCCTCTGCCTTGCAGGATCTGGGCCGGGCCCTGGATCTGCCCATGCACCAGCGCACCCTGCTCAGCAAACTGCTGGGCCGCGACCACCGCCACCGGCGGCCCCACCAGGCCCGTCGGGCCCAGGCCATCTTCGACGAGGTTCTGGGAAACAGCCCGCTGAAGGAGGTGCTGCTTTGGCTTTTAGAGCAGATCGAGCCGGGCCACGTGCGCCACCTGGCCCCCCATAGCGGCGGGGTGGTGCTCTCTGCCCATCCCCTGACCTATTACTCCCCACTGCAACGAAGCAGCGGGGGGATTTTGCACCTGCAACTCGATAAGGAAGGGGTCGAGCAGATGGGCCTGATCAAATGCGACCTGCTGGGTCTGCGGATGCTGGGCGTGCTGGAACGGGCCCGGGAGGAGGTATATCGCACCGAGGGGGTATGGCTTGATCTGGGTCGTCTGCCCGACGAGGCAGCAGTCTGGGATGCGCTGGAAGCGGGCGATACGCTGATGCTCTTTCAGCTCGAGAGCCCGGCCCAGATGCAGACTTCCCTGCGGGTAAAGCCCCGCAGCCGGGCCGAGCTGGCCCACCAGATTGCCCTCATCCGCCCCGGCCCCATCCAGTTGGGCACCGTGCATCCCTACCTGCGGCGGGCCCAGGGCCTCGAGGCCGAGACGGTGGTGCACCCGGCCTTAGCCCCCATCCTGGGGCCGACCCGGGGGGTTCTGCTGTACCAGGATCAGCAGCTTCGCATCCTGCACGACTGCGCTGGCTATAGCTGGCCCGAGGCCGAGCGACTGCGCAAGAAAATCGCCCGCGCCGAGGGGGAAGAAGAGCTTGAAGAAGAGGCTACCCGATTTGTTCAGGCCGTTGAGCGTACCCTGGGCGCTACCCGCGAACAGGCCCAGGCCATCTGGCAGATGGTGGCCGACTTCCGCGGCTACGGCTTTTGCGCCTCTCACGCCCACGCCTTTGCCCAGCACGCCTACGCCAGCGCCTGGTTGCGGCTGCATTTCCCGGCGGAATACTGGGCCGCCTTCATGACCGAGCGGCCCGGCTTCTGGCCTGCCGATACCCTGCGCCAGATGGCCCACAAGCTGGGGGTGGTGGTGCTGCCCCTGGACATCAACCAGAGCGGCAGGCACTATCGCTGTGAGAAGACCCCCCAGGGTAAAGGGGTGCGCCTCCCCCTCACTGCCGTCCACGGCCTGTCGGAAACCCTGGCGGAAGCGATTCTGTTGGAGCGGCTGGAGCGCCCCTTCGCCTCCCTCGAGGACTTCTATGCCCGGGTGGCCCTGGCGCGCGACGTGTTTATGAACCTGATACGGGCCGGGGCCTTCGAGGCCCTGCTGGATCGGCGCTCTGCGCTGTACCAGGCCCAGGTTCTGTTGCAGACCCACCCAGGAGGGGCACGGCCCTTGCTGGAAGCTCCCCTGCCCCCCACCCCAGCCCTGCCCCCCCTGGAACTCCCCGAGCGCATGGCCTGGGACTACCAGACCAAGGGTTTCTCCGAACTGGCCCTGCACCCGCTGGATCTGATGCGCTCGAGGCTGCTCGAGCTGGGCTGCAAGCCCCTGGTTTCGCTGCAACGCCTGGAAGGAGCCCAGGTGCGCACCGCTGGCCTCTTCAAGTTCTTGCAAAAACCTGAGTCGGCTCGAGGTTTTGCTTTCGTGGTTGTGGAGGACGGGACACAACTGGCCCAGCTCATCGTGACTCCCCAGCTCTGGGAGCGCTGCGGTCGAACGGTGCAAACCGCACAGGTGCTGGTGGTGGAGGGAGTGGTAGAGCGGGCCGGTACTTTGCTGGCCCTCAAGGTAGAGCGGCTCTGGGGCCTTCCCCTGGAGACTACCCCCGCCCCTATCCAGCAAGCCGCGCCCCTGCCTACACTGGAAGTAGGCTCCTGAGCACGGCAGGTATCCTGTATGAGCAAACCCTCCCTTCCTGCTACCTGGCGCTACGTTGAGCGCATCTCCCAGCCGGTGAGCCGGTCGCGTAACCCCTTCTGGCGCACGCTAGGCCCCCACGTCTATTGCCCTATTTGCGAAGAGCGTCTGCGAGCCGAATATGAACGTTTGGTAGAAACGCGAGGTGTCTACATTGACTACCTAACCCCGCTCGTACCAATGCGTCGGGCACCTGTAGAAGCACCGCCCCACTCGGATGAGCATGTGGAGGTGTGGATCGGGGCCTGCTCGTCCTGTGGCCAGGTTGTCTGGTCAGACTGTCCTCCCCTGACCCGAGCCGAGATCGCCGCAGCACGCGAGGAGGAGAGACAGGCACAGCTAGCGCGCCGTGAGGCGGATCGCCTCGAGCGTGCGGAGCAGCGCGCGGCACGCGCACGGGCCAAGGTCTGCAAACGTGAAGGCCACCGGCTGGGTTCACCTGTAATTCTCAGCTTTGCGGTTATGGGCGTTGAGCATGGCCCCGTGCGAGCCTGTGAGCGCTGCGGTCAAATGGTTGCTGCTTCCGAGTTGAGGGCTATCGATGTGCTGCTGGAGGAGCACGAGTAGTGTGGTACACTTGGCGCATAAACAACCGCGGTGGGCTTGGGTTCCCAATACCGCACGCGACTCCCTTGCGTCCAAGCGCAGAGGGATCCCTCTTTAAGCGAATCACTGCATCACCAGGGGAGCCCTCGAGTTCTTAGAACTGCATGTTGGGGGGTTAAGTATGTGCGGCAGGCTGGTCAACACGCTCACGCGGGATGACTACCGCACCTATTTCGACCTCGAGGCCCCCGATTTCGAGTCCACCTACAACGCA
>DAIUDO010000127.1:0-6392 GCA_036845585.1 Meiothermus sp.
TCACAACAGTTGACGTTTAGCGTACATTACTTTACATTATAGCCTATTATGGATTTGCTTCTCCTCACCGCCCAGCAGGTGGGAGAGCGCTATGGCCTCCACCGCAACACCCTGTACGCCTGGGAGCAGCAGGGGCTCCTGCATCCCGTCCGCACCCCCGGGGGTCGCAGGCGGTACCGCAGGGACGAGATCGAGCGGCTTCTCACCCTGGAGTCCCTGCCGGTCCAGGCCGAGTCCAGGCCCCGCACCGTGCTGTACGCCCGGGTGAGCACCCGGAAACAGGAACCCTTCCTCCAGGCCCAGGTAGCCCGTCTGGAGGCCTTCGCCAGGGAGCAAGGCTGGGACTGCGAGGTGGTGGCCGAGGTGGCCAGCGGGGTCAACGAGAACCGCCGGGGACTTCTCAAGGTGCTGAACCGGGCCAGGAGGGGTGAGCTGGACCGGGTGGTGGTGGAGTACGAGGACCGCCTGGCCCGTTTCGGGCTCGGGTACCTGCGCGCTTTCCTGCAAGCTTTTGGCGTGGAGCTGGTAGTCCTCAACGGCAAAGAGAGGAAGGAGCTCGGAGAGGAGCTGGCCGAGGACCTGGTGGCTATCGTGGCCAGCTTCGCCGCCCGGATCTACGGGAAGGGGGATTCTGGTAAGGAGACGGGGCAAGGCTGAGGGTTACCAGGGCGTCCAGGCCCGGCTGGTCTTCCCTGAGCGGGAGGACGAGAAGGCGGTTCTGGATCTGATGCGCCGCTTCTCTGCGGCGAAGCGGTTCGCCTACAACCGGCTTTTAGAGGGCAGGACCCGGGAGGAGCTCAAGCGTCAGGACGGGCCCCTCTGCCCCCGCTTCCGCCTCAACACCCGCTACGCCGACGAGGCGATTGAGAAGGCCCAGGGCGTGCTGGACTCCGCCCGGGAGCTCGGAAAAGACCCCTGCAAGGTGGTCTTCGGAGGGAGGAAGCTTTTTGAGCAGCTAAAGCGCCAGCACCTCTCAGGCAAAGATTGGAAGCGCCTGAAAAGGGAGTGGAAGGAGAAGCGCCAGGGCCTGCTCTATGCCCGGGGCGACGGGAGCAAGGGGGGCAACCTCAACCTCCGGCTGCTGGTGAGGGCAGGAGCCCTCTGGCTCCGGGTGAACCTGGGGGACGGAACTTACGCCCAGGCCCTGGTGAGGACGGGCCACCCTAACTTGGATAAGCTCCTGGAGCGGGTTCACGTGGGGCTTCCCTACAACGTGGGGCTCTCCCTGAGGGAGGGACAGGTCCAGGCCCACTTCACCTGGCCCGAGGAGCTTCCCCCTCCCACCCACACCAAGGAGAACGGGATGCTGGGGATAGACGTGAACGCCGACCCCTACCACCTCGCTCTCGCCGTGGTCTCTCCTGAGGGGAACCTCGCCCGCTACCTGACCCTTCCCCTGGAAGAGGTGGACTTCGCCCCCAACAAGGGAGCTAAGGAACTCCTCCTCTGGAAGGTCGCCCACCAGGTGGTGGCCGTCGCCGAGGAACACGGGGTCGCCATCGCCACGGAAAAGCTCAAGTACCTCCGTAAGTCCCGGAGGGGAGACGGCTCAGGCCGGGCGTTTCGCCATAAACAACACCGCTTCGCCTACCGCTCCCTCTTGCAGAAGATTCACGCCCTGGCCCGAAAGCGGGGTGTAGAAGTCTTAGAGGTCAATCCGCAGGACACCTCCAGCATCGGGATGCTGAAGTACGCCCCCTTGCTCTCCCTCTCCAAAGACATCGCGGCGGCCTATGTGATTGGCCGGAGAGCCCTGGGCTTCACCGAAAAGCTCCCCAAGGGCTACGGGGCCCTTCTCCGGGACGAGGGCTTCCTCGCCCAGGCCGAGGGGTTCCACCAGGCCCGCCTCCGGGAGCTCCAGAAGCTCAAAGAAACTGAGAGGAACCCCTACCTCAAGCGCAAGCTTTCCCGGGAGATGGGAAAAGCCAGGCGCTCCCTGAACCTCGTCCAAAGCCTTCGGGGCTCGCCAGGGAGCCGGAGTGGGTCAACCGAGGGAAGGAACCCTTCCGGCATCAATCCCTGGCGGGTCCTGAGGGTAGGCCTCTTCCTTCCGTTCCTCGGGCGCGAGGTGCCGCGAGACCTCTCGCCCCTCAAGCCCTTCCTCCATGGACTGTGGGAGCGGTGGAAAACGAGCCCAGGTCCTCATCCTGGTGGGGGGCCGGAGTGCGCTAATGTGCACTTTTGCTGACCAGGTTTGAGTATGCAGAAGATTTTGCCCTTAGCATGTCCAACTGAAGGACGACATCTGCGTAAAAACCAAAGCTGGGCAAACCGGAGGCTCAGCACCGGGTGTTGGGCCAAAGTGGGTAAGCCAGCCAACAAACCGCGCTGCCTCACGTGTTATGGTAGCCACGTAAGACACTCCAGACAGAGAGGGAGTGGGAGGGGAGAGAACATGAAAAGCGTATTTGCCTTCCTGATCGCGCTGGGTTTGGGCCTGGCCCTGGCCCAGAAAGGTCCCATTACCGTGGGCTCCAAGATTGACACCGAGGGGGCGGTGCTGTGCCAGATGGTCAAGATTCTCCTCGAGGCCAACGGCTTCCGTGTGAACGACCGCTGCAGCACCGGCACTACCGATGTGGTGCGCAAGGCCCTCACCTCAGGTGAGATTGACCTTTACCCCGAATACACCGGCACTGCGCTGGGGGTGTTTTTCAAGAACGATCCCAGCGCCCAGGCTGTAACCCGCGATGCGGCCAAAGGTTTTGCCAGGGTCAAGGAGCTCGACGCCAAAAACAACATCGTCTGGCTCAACCCGGCCCCGGCCAACAACACCTGGGCCATTGCGGTGCCGCGCACCCTGGCCCAGCAGAATAACCTCCGCACCATGGCTGACTTCGCCCGCTGGGTGAACGGCGGGGCCCAGGTGCGGCTGGCCGCCAGCCAGGAGTTCGTAGACCGCGACGACGCCCTCAAAGCCTTCGAGCGGGTGTATGGCTTCAAGCTGAAACCCGAGCAACTGGTGATTCTGCCCGGCGGCAACACCACCCAGACCCAGCAGGCCGCGGCCCGCGGCACGGGCGGGGTGAACGCCGCCATGGCCTACGGCACCGATGGGGGCATCGCCGCTTTGGGCCTGGTGGCCCTGACCGACCCCAGGGGGGCGGTGGCGGTCTACCAGCCCGCCATCACCGTGCGCAAGGCTGTATTCGACCGCTTCCCTGAGCTCGCCACCCTGATCAATCCGGTCTTCGCTACCCTGGACGAAGCCACCCTTTCCCAGCTCAATGCCGAGGTGGCGGTAAGCGGCAAGAACCCCGCCGAGGTGGCCCGGGCCTATCTGCGCTCTAAGAACTTCATCCGGTGAGGGAGACGCCCCCGCGCTACCTCGATCCGGTGGCTGGGCTGGCCGCCGGCCTGGGGGTTCTGGCCCTGCTGTTGCCCTGGCTCGAGCTCAAATCCAGCCGAATCGCTCCCGGTGAACCTTTTCATGTGTGGGACTGGCAGGGTTTTGGCGCTTTGGCGCTCCTCATCCTCTGGGCCGGGGTTGCGAGGGCACAGGGGCCTGCGCAGGTAGGGCTGCTCGGGCTGGCCTTGCTGGCCTGGGGGTTGCTAACAGGGCAGGGTGCGGACGCTTTGCTCAGTGGGCAGCCGGAGAGTGCTCGAGTCTCCCCGGCGGGCGGCTTCTGGCTCACCCTGCTGGCCCTGTACGTGGGCTACTTTGCCGCCTACCGTCAGGGGGGCTGGATTTTGCTGACGGTGCTACTAGGCCTGGCCCTTTTGCTGGGGTTGGGTGCTTTCGAGCGGCTGGGGCCGCTGATGGAGTTCCAGTCCTGGCGTGAGCAGTTTTTTACCGAGCTATGGCGCCATCTTTCGCTCTCTGGCAGCGCGGTGTTACTGGCGGTGGCGGTGGGGGTGCCGCTGGGCGTGCTGGCCGCGGGCAACCCCCGCATGGGCTGGGTTCTGGGTGTGACCGGCTTCTTGCAGACCATCCCTTCACTGGCCTTGTTCGGGCTGCTGCTGCCGCTGCTGGCGGCAATCTCGCAGGGGCTGCGCCTTGAAATCGCGCTGGGCGCGATCGTGCTGGGGATGTTCGCCTTTCGCCTGCTGTGGGCCGTGTCGGGCTGGCTGGCGGTCTCGCTGGCGTTGTCGCTGGGCCTGCTGGCGCTGGCGATGGCTGGGGCCTGGCTCAATAGCCTGCTCGGCCCCGACCCACTTCGCATTGTGCTGGGCGCGCCTCTGCAAGAATCGGGCGTGCGGGGCATCGGCGCAGCCCCCGCCGTTTTGGCCCTTACCCTTTACGCGCTGCTGCCGCTGGTGCTCAACACTTACACCGGCCTGCGCGGCGTGCCCGAGGACGCTCGCGACGCTGGACGCGGTATGGGTATGAGCCCGGAGCAGCTCTTCTGGCGGGTCGAGCTGCCGCTGGCCCTACCGCTGATCCTGGAAGGCATTCGCAGCGCGGCCTCGCTCACCATCGGCATCACCACTGTTGCGGCGCTGATCGGCGCGGGCGGGCTGGGCTTCTTCATCCTGCGCGGGGTGGAAGGTGGCGCACCCGACATGGTTTTGCTGGGTGCGGTTCCCATCATCCTGCTGGCTCTGCTGGTGGACTCGGCCCTGCGGTTTGCCAGTATGGCCCTTAGACGGAGGGTGGGCATTTGATCCGCTTCGAGAATGTCGTCAAGCGCTACGGGGATTTCGAGGCGCTCAAGGGTGTGCGTCTTGAAGTAGCTGAGGGTCAGCTGGTGACTTTGTTGGGGCCTTCTGGGTGTGGCAAAACCACCCTGCTTCGCACGGTCAACCGCCTCATCGAGCCCAGTGAAGGCACGGTGTTCATCGGCGAGCAGGACGTGCGCCAACTGGACGAGGTGGAACTGCGTCGGGGCATCGGTTACGTGATCCAGAGCATCGGGCTATTTCCCCATATGAGCGTGCTCGAGAACGTGATGGTGGTGCCGCGGCTGCTGGGCTGGAGTAAGGAAAAGCGCGAGGCCAGGGCCAGGGAGATGCTGGCCCTGGTGGGTCTGGAGCCGCAAACCTTTGCGGGGCGTTTCCCGCGCGAGCTCTCGGGCGGTCAGGCCCAGCGGGTTGGGCTCGCCAGGGCGCTTGCCGCCGACCCGCCGGTGCTGCTGATGGACGAGCCTTTTGGCGCGGTAGACCCGCCTACCCGCGAGCGTTTACAGGACGAATTTCTCAGGCTGCAAAGCGAACTCAAGAAGACCGTTTTGTTTGTGACCCACGACCTGGAGGAAGCCGTGAGGATTTCCGACCGCATCTGCTTGATGAACAGCGGTCGCGTTGAGCAGTACGATACACCGGAAGTGCTTTTGCGTAGCCCCAAGACGCCTTTCGTACGTGATTTTCTGGGGCCATCGCGCACCCTGCTGCGGCTCTCCCGCATCCCGCTGAACGACCTGATAGAGCCGCTGGGCACACACCGGCCTGCCGTCAGCATCAAGCGCTCAGCGACGGCTCGAGATGCCTTCTCGCTCTTGCTTGCCAATGGTATCCGCAGCCTGGCTGTGACCGACGAAGGAGGTCAGGTGGTGGGGCTGGTGCGCCTGGAGTCGCTCCTGACTGCGGCCTCGGAGGAGGAACCATAGGAAGCACGCGGCGGGAAAAACGACCGTACCCGCTCTTGTGGCCGCTGCTGGGGTGGGGGTTGGTGCTCTTTTTATTTGCCCAGCAGTCTCTATGGAAAGGGCTTTTGTCCAGCTTATTTCCCAGCGCACGCAGCTCGATCTTCGAACGCGAAACCTTGCTGAATCTTGCCCTTCAACACCTCACCATCACGGCAAGTGCGGGTGCCTTGGTCATTCTGATTGGATTGCCGCTGGCGATTTTTGTCACCCGGCCTGTGGGGTCTGGCTTTCGACCTCTGCTCGAGAATATCGTGGCCGTTGGACAAACCTTCCCACCGGTGGCGGTGCTGGCGCTGGCCCTGCCCTTCTTTGGCTTCGGCTCTACCGGGGCGGTGTTAGTGCTGTTCCTATACGGCCTGCTACCGGTGGTGCGCAACAGCCTTGAGGCCTTTACTTATTTGCCCGCCGATGTGCTGGATGCGGCCAGAGGGATGGGCTATTCGCGCTGGCAGTTGCTCTGGCACGTCGAACTGCCGCTGGCCCTTCCGGTGATCCTTGCGGGCGTCCGCACCAGCCTGGTGTTGATTCTTGCGACCGCCACGGTGGCCCCGCTGGTGGGTGGCGGTGGGCTGGGCGTACCGATCATCGCAGGGCTGGCAGTAAGCAATTTGGCCTTCGTGGCACAAGGAGCCATAGCCGTTGCCTTGTTGGCGCTCTTGCTGGACTGGACGATGGGGCGACTGGAGAAGGTGCTCACGCCCTGGCGCAGTTAGGGGGCTGGGCTAGGTTCAGGGCCCAGTGATCTGGGGTGGGGCGTCACGCAAAGTCATGATCCCCCTCTACCCAAGGGCCGCATATCGCTCCAAG
>DAIUDO010000128.1:0-3753 GCA_036845585.1 Meiothermus sp.
AAGGTTTTGGAGGCCGAAATTAACCGTCTACGGGTCAAGGCCGGGTTACCCAGGATTCGCCTTGTACCTGAGCCCACTCAACCCCTCCAGGCTCCAGGCTCGTCCCCAACCCCTCCTCCCAGACCAGAGAACACGCCCAGGGGTGCCGGTGAGCCCATTGATTTAGGCAACTTGCTACTCAGCCTGCGCTCGCAGGTAGAACACTTCGGCGCTGAGCTCGAGGTCACTGCTCTGGCTCTTAACAATCCCCTTCCCCCCGACCCCAGTCCGGGCCGGGTCATACGGCGCTCAAAACCTCGTGCCTCCACGCCAGATTCCGCACGTTTCCTGCCCGCAGGCTTGCCTTTGTTGGCCGAGACCTACATCACCTCAACCTTTGGTTACCGCACCAACCCCTTTGGGGGTGGGTCCTACGAGTTCCACAACGGGGTCGATTTTGCCGCCCCCGAAGGTACGCCGGTCTACGCCACTGCCTCCGGCACGGTCGGCGAGATGGGCTGGAACCCCATCTTCGGGCTGATGGTGCTCATCGAGCACGGCAACGGTCTGCACACCCTGTACGGCCATCTCTCATCTACGTATGTGCAGCGCGGCCAGTACATCGAGCAGGGTACCCTGATTGGCGCAGTGGGCTCGACAGGGCGCTCCACCGGGCCTCACCTGCACTACACGGTCTACCGCTTTGGCCTGGCAGTCGATCCGCTGCCCTATCTGTCAGCTTCTCCATGAGGCTGTATAGATTACGTGACATTTTTGTAGAAGAGTTGTTCAAACTACGGTGATCTTATCCCTCGGTTGTATGGTTTGTTTCGAGGGAGAAAAGCCGCGGCCAATCCCTCGAGCAAGGAGGGATCTCATGATAGGAGCGGATACCCCCATCACCACGGGGCAGTACCTGCTGGTCTACAATGTGATGTCACTTACCATCGCGGCCATGCTAGCCTCTGGTCTGTTCTTCCTCTTCGCCAGGGCCTACGTAATCCCGTGATACCACATCGGGCTTTACCTGTCCACCTCGGTGGTGTGGATCGCGGCTTACCACTACTACCGCATCTTCCTGAGCTGGCAAGGGGCCTATAAGCCTGGCAGCGGCGAACAGGCTGGGCTATACCTGCCCACCAACGAGCTGTTCAACGATGCCTACCGCTACGCCGACTGGCTGCTGACGGTCCCGCTGCTGTTGGCCGAGCTGGTTCTGGTTCTTGGCCTGTCGCGCGCGCTGACCAACAACCTGCTTTTCAAGCTGATCACCGCCGCTGTCCTGATGCTGGCCCTGGGCTACCCCGGAGAGATTTCCCAGGACAATGCCACCCGCTGGCTCTGGGGAACCCTCTCCACCATCCCCTTTGTGTACATCCTCTACGTCCTGTGGGTTGAGCTGGGCAAGGTGCTGCCCAGCCAGCCTGAACGGGTACGCATCCTGACCCGGAACATGCGGCTTTTGTTGCTGGGCTCCTGGGGCTTTTACCCCATCGCCTACCTGATCCCCACCCTGGGGCTGGGCGAGGCGTTTGGCATCGTAGGGCTCCAGGTGGGCTACAGCCTGGCCGACATCCTGGCCAAACCGGTCTATGGCTTCCTGCTCTATGCCATCGCCCGGGAGAAGACCCTGGCCGATAACCCCAGGTTCGATGAGGAGCGCTTCGGCAAGGCGATAAGCGCCTAGCCAACCCGCTTTTTCCAGGCCCCTGAACGGGGCCTTTTTTCCTGGGGTTCCGCTGGCCTGGGCTTTGGGGTATAAGATAGGGCGTTATGGCCTTAGAGCGGCTTTTCCGCCGTCGCCGGGCACAAGGAGAGGCGAGGGATATCCCCGAGCTGTGGGCTAAATGCCCCAAGTGCGACGCGCAAATTTACAAGAAAGACCTCGAGACCAACCTGCATGTATGCCCCAAGTGTGGGCACCACATGCGACTTTCAGCCGATCGGCGCATCGAGATGCTGGCCGATGAGGGTAGCTTTGAGCAGATCACCGGCCTCAAGCCTGCCGATCCCCTGGGCTTTGTGGACACCGAACCCTACCCCAAGCGCCTCGAGCGCTACCAGAGGGAAGCCCAGCGGCCCGACGCCATTGTGGGCGGGCGCTGCACCATCGGGGGGGTGCCGAGCGTGCTGCTGGTGATGGACTACGCCTTTGCTGGGGGTTCTATGGGCAGCGTGGTGGGCGAGGAAATCACGCGGGGCATCGAGCTGGCTGCCCAGGAGAACCGTGCGGTGGTGATTGTCTCAGTCTCGGGCGGGGCCCGTATGCAAGAAGCGGCCCTCTCGCTGATGCAGATGGCCAAAACCACCCTGGCTCTCGACCGCCTGTGGGCCCGAAGGTTGCCCTATGTCTCCATCCTGACCGACCCTACCACCGGAGGGGTGACGGCCAGCTTTGCGGCCATCGCCGATGTGATTCTGGCCGAACCCGGTGCCCTAATCGGCTTTGCCGGGCCCCGGGTCATCAAACAGACCATCCGCCAAGACCTACCCGAAGGCTTTCAGCGTTCCGAGTTTTTGCTCAAGCACGGGATGGTTGACCAGGTGGTCGACCGCCGTCAGCTCAATGAAACCCTAGTCAAGGTGCTCAAGCTGTTGCACCCCAGGACGGTGAATCATGGCAGATAACCAGCCAAAACCGGGCTTGACCGTTCCTGAAAGGAGCGCCCATGCCGCTTGAGTTTGAGAAACCCATCGAGGAACTCGAGGCCAAGATTGCCGAGCTCGAGGGGTTCGCCTCGAGCAGTGGGGTCGACCTTTCCGGTGAGTTGCAGGTACTTCGAGATCGGCTGGCCCAGCTCAAAGCAGACACCTTCAGTAACCTTTCCCGCTGGGAACGGGTACAGTTGGCCCGTGCACCAGGGCGTCCTACCACCCTGGATGTGATCGGTGGCATCATGACCGAGTTTGTTGAGCTTTCCGGGGACCGTACATTTGGCGAGGATGCGGCCGTGGTGGGGGGGCTGGCCTATCTGGAAGGAACCTCGGTGGTGGTAGTGGGCCACCAGAAAGGGCGCGACACCAAGGAAAACATCAAGCGTAATTTTGCCATGCCTCACCCCGAGGGTTACCGCAAGGCCATACGGCTGATGGACCTGGCCGACCGCTTTGGCCGCCCCTTCATCACCTTCATCGACACCCCGGGGGCCTACCCCGGCATCTCGGCCGAGGAGCGCGGCCAAGCCTGGGTGATTGCCCAAAGCATCCAGCGCATGGCCCGCCTGCGGGTTCCGGCCATCGCGGTTATTCTGGGCGAGGGTGGCTCGGGCGGGGCGCTGGCCATTGGGGTGGGCAACCGGGTGCTTATTTTGGAAAACGCCTGGTACTCGGTCATCTCCCCAGAGTCTTGCGCGGCCATCTTGTGGCGTGATGCCAGAGAAGCCGCTAAGGCCGCCGAGGCCCTCAAGCTCTCGGCCCCCGACCTTCTGAGCCTGGGCATTGTGGATAAGATCATCCCCGAGCCCGATGGTGGGGCCCACCGCAACCCCCAGACCTCCCTGCAAAACATCAAAAAGGCCCTTCTGGAAGCACTGGCCGAGCTTAAGCACCTCGGCCCAGAGGAGCTCTTCGAAGACCGCTACCGCCGCTTTAGAGGGTTGGGGCGGTACCAGAGCTGAGCGTCTGTACAAAGCCAGGGCGCCCGATCGGAGGGGCCTGTGTAGCCTGGAGTCTGGGCCTGGGCCGGCTCGGATCCCAGGGTGCCTGCCCCGGGGGCCCGTCTAAATGCCCAGATTGCCCACCCTTTGCTTCGCCACCGGGGTTCCGGTAAGACCG
>DAIUDO010000128.1:3853-6306 GCA_036845585.1 Meiothermus sp.
CTAAATGCCCAGATTGCCCACCCTTTGCTTCGCCACCGGGGTTCCGGTAAGACCGTTGAAGGCATCCACTTCCTCCAAAAAGCGCTGGAAAAGGTAAATCGAGTCGTGGGGGCCGGGGTTGGCCTCGGGGTGGTACTGCACGCTGAAGACCGGGTAGCGCTGGTGGGCCATGCCTTCTAGGGTGCCGTCGTTGAGGTTGATGTGGGTGGGCCGGAACTCCTTGAGCGAGTCTGGATCTACCGCGTAGCCGTGGTTCTGGCTGGTGATCTCGATCTTGCCGGTGAGGAGGTTCTTGACCGGGTGGTTGGCCCCTCGGTGGCCGAACTTGAGCTTGAAGGTGCGCCCCCCGGCAGCCAGGCCCAGGAGCTGGTGGCCCAGGCAGATACCGAAGGTGGGCAGCAGCCCCATCAGCTTCCAGAGGGTCTCGTGGGCGTAGCGGGGCATGCTGGGGTCACCCGGGCCGTTGGAGACGAAGAGGCCATGCGGCTCCAGGGCCATGATCTGGGCGGGCCGGGTCTTGCCGGGGACCACGATCAGTTCAAAGCCCATCTCGGCCATGTAGCGCATCTGGGCGTGCTTGATGCCGAAGTCCATCACCACCACGCGGCGCTGGCCCTTGAAGGTAGGGAACTGGTAGGGGAGCGGCGTGGAGACCTCGGGGGTCATGTCGCGCCCGTCGATGTCGGTCCAGCGGCGGGCCTCCTCCCGCAGGGCGGCCAGGTCCTCGGGGGTAAAGCGGTAGTCGGGCGGGCCGAAGTGGCTGGCGTGGGCGATCACCCCCTTCATCACCCCACCCTCGCGAATCTTGCGCACCAGAGCGCGGGTATCGATGCCCTCGAGGCCGATGACCCCGGTCTCCTGCAGGAACTCTTCCAGGCTCTGCTGGGCCCGGGGGCCGGCGGCGTACTTGCTGAACTCACGGGCCACAAACCCCCGCACCCAGGGCCGGTTGGACTCCATATCGAAGACGTTCACCCCGTAGTTGCCCTGGTGGGGGTAGGTCATCACCACGATCTGCCCGTTGTAGCTGGGGTCGGTCAGGATTTCCTGGTAACCGGTCTGGGCGGTGTTGAAGACCACCTCGCCTACGTTTTTGCCCCGGTGCCCGAAGGCGTAGCCGTGGTAGATGGTGCCATCCTCTAAAACCAACACTGCGCGTTCTCTCATGCCCGCAACCCTAACCTCTCAAATGAACAATATACACGTTTTTGCATTTCTATGCGTACTCAGCCCAGCAGTTTTTCTAGGTACTCCCCCAGGGTCTTCTCGTTGACAAACGTAAAGCCCCACTGCCGGCCCAGATCGTCCAGTACGGCCTCAGGGACGCCCAGCAGCAGGTACATCACCTGCTTGGGAGGGATGCGCAGGTCTACCGCAATGCGCTGGTGGCGCTCGAGGTTCTCCTCGTAGCCACCGGTCTTGCACTCCAGCAAAAGCATCAGGCTGGGCGTACGCAGCAGCAGATCCACCTCGAAGCGGTCGCCGTTGGGATACAGCAGCACCGGGTTCAACAGCAGATCGTGAGGGATGTTGCGCCGACGCACGGCCAGCTGCACCACCTGGCGGGCGTAGCGCTCGAGCCAGCTCCCAGTAATAAAACTGCGCACCTTGCCCTCCTCGGAAAGGCGCGCGTAGATGCGGCGCTGCTTGGGGCTGTAGGTGTAGCTCTTGAGCAGCCCGCCCTCTTTGAGCATCGTGCAGAGCTGGGTGGAAAGGCCTATGTCCTGCTGGCTTTGCGAGGCCAGTGAGTACTGGAACTCGCCGTTACCTTTGCCGGCAGCCTGCTTGAGCTTTTCGTAAAGGCCCTGGAGCTGGGTGTAGCGCTCCCCTAAAAAACCACTGACCCGCTCAAATATTTTCTCGTCGGCCTCCGGGCCGTTGCGGCTAAGCTGCAGGCCCAGACCTAGCTCCTGTACGTACTCCGAGAGACGCAACGAGGGGCGCTTGGGCTCTGCCGGGCGGGCCGAGGGGCCTGGGCCCGACCCGCCTCGGCGCAAAGCCCGCACCTCTTCCAGGATGGTGCGCACGGTCTGCAGGATGGCCTGCTCGGTCAGGCTCTCGCTGGGGTGAATCTCCAAGGCCAGTTCCTGCAGGGCAGTGCCGGCCCCCGGCAGCTCCGGCAGGGGCTGGTGGGCCAGCAGGGTTTTGGCTAGGTAGAGCTCGAGCTCGTTTTGCAAGCGCTCGCGGCACTCCTCAAAGGTGCGGCCCCGCACCATCAGGCCGCTCAGGTTCGGCACGGTGGCCTCGAGGAAGCCCCCCTCGCTCGGCTTATACTGGGCCAGATGTAAAGCTGCAGAAAGGTAGTTGTTAATCAAACCCATGTCTTCTAGATTCTAGAGCCTTTTGAACCGATCCATGACGCCGGCCATGCGACGGCGCACCCTACTGAGCTCAGGCGCCGAGCACGGTAACCGGGCACAAAGCCAGACGGCTATCAAGAGGACCAGGGGGCC
>DAIUDO010000129.1:0-6255 GCA_036845585.1 Meiothermus sp.
GTCCTCTGATACCAGGGCCAGACACCTTGTAAGGCCCAGTCCGACCCAAATAATTCCGAAATTCAAAAAGATAAACAAAAACATCAGGGGCTTGGTTGCGCCGCGCGCGGCGCTACTAAAATCTCCCACCCCGTCGGCGAAACCCGCGTCACCCCTTCCTATAGTCGGCGTAACAAGCGTCTCCCCGCCGGTCGGTCAAGAGAACGTCTCCCTACCAAAGGGCGGTATCGCGTCCCGTTAGTACAATAAACTGGTATCGCATTCCCGTGTTGCGATAAACCGGTATTGCCCTCCGCTACGCGGATAACTTGGGTCGGCCACCTCTGCGCTGCGCCATGGCGAGGCGAGGCCACCATCCGGTGGCGAACCAACCGAATCTTCTGTGAGGGCTGGCTGGGGGCATACCGATAAGAAAGGGAGCAAGCGGTATTGGTGCTGGGCTCGAACCGCGTGGAGGGGTTTGAACTGGTGATTGTTTTGAGGAACCATACCCCGATCCTGGTGGTGGCTTTGTTGAACGATGCCTAGGAACTGGGGGCAATGCGGTACTGCGACCGGTGGGCTCGGTCAGAACGCAGGACTCGAGGCTGACGGCCCGCTACCTCAACGAACTCACGTGGGAAGGGTTCTAGGTGTGCTGGGTTCGAGAAACCACGTGATTTACTTTCATGCCGGCCCACAAAAGAACGGAGCCCTCTACCGGCAGCTCCTCGAGGGCCTTGCTGCATCGATCAAGTTTCTGGCTCCCGTTGTAGCCCGGCCGCAACCCGCTCCTCTGGCCCCTACCGGAGCGGCGCGGCAGTGAACGTAGTTTCTGGCTGGAAAAATGCTCAGGTATTTTTCCTACTACAACTCGGGAGGAGGCAGCAGCGGGATTTCCGAACAACGCACCCTGCACCTTTGCTTCGATGGCAGTTTTGCTCACCTTGAGGAGAGCCTGGCTACCCTCAATGTACCGGGTGCCTCGGCCTCGAGCGGGGGCAATGCCGAGTTCTTGGTCGCTGGCGGGTTGAGTCACCCTCGCAAAATAGCGCAGTGTGGCTGGTTGATGTTGATGGAAGGGGGTGTCGAGCGCCTGCATTTCGATGGTGAAAAAACCTTTCTCAGCGCTGGTTTCGTACCGACAGCGACGCTCGTCACTGAAGCAGCAGGATGTTCGCGTCGGTGGTGCACTTGCCGGGATGGAACGCGTTATGACCATGCGTTATGCGGTCGTTTCGCAACCTTCCTGCTGAGGTTTGAACTGTAACGTTTTTAGTGGGTGGCTCCCGGTTGCTGAGGTTTTTGGGCCTTTACGCCGGGGTTACGTGTGCTTGCATAATTTGACGTGAGTACAACCCTCCATGAGACGCTCGAAAACCTCTCCGGCCGAAATCCTGGATCGCTTTACGCGGGAGGTGTTGTACGGCGAGGTTGTGGGCAGCGAAAGCGATTGTGGGGCTGTACGCTTAGGGGTAGATGTAGAGGCGAAAATCTCTGTAGAGGACGGGGTTTTGCGGTTTGCTCCGCTAGACACACCTGGCTGGGGCCGCCAAGGCATCGCCTATGGCCCCTTCGCCCGACGAGCTGGACTGGCTTTTGGGGTCTTTATGCTCAACGGGCACAACAACTCGCAAACGTATGCTTCCAACCCCTCTGCCTCGCTGCCAGATTTGCTGGAGGGTTGGGAAGACTTTGGTCGAATTCCCTTCAGGGCCCACTTTGTTCCCGAACCTATACGAGAGAATCTGGCGGTGGGATGGTTTGATCAGCCCGTCCCGACCAACCCCCTCGTGTCTGGCCAGGCCCTGGTCATGCAGGGACACCCCGTCCATAATGGCCAGCTGTGTGCTGCAAAACTGCGGGGTTTACACCATTTGTTGCTGGGTATTCAGAACAACCCCATCTACCTGGTCTCGGCGCTGCGCGAGAGGGGTGCCGTTTTTTATGCGGGTTCGCTCGAGGGTAGCCGCCATCTGCCGGCCTTGCCCAGGCTAAGGCCCGTAGCGATAGACCCCTACAGCCAGTTTGCAAAGGCTTTATTCGTGGGGATCCATCAATCCGTCCTGGGTGAAAAGGGCTACCGCGCTGATACCCGCGTGTATGGCGTGCGGGTGGTGGATATTCCCGAGTGGCAGGAGCACGGTACGGCCCTGCTGGCAGATCCCCAGCCCCAGCTTGGACGCAAGGCGGCCTGGGGTGGGGTTTGGCAGCTACACAGCCCCTGTATGCTTTTGCGTCCGGAGGAACCGGGGGGGTTGTTTCATGTCTGCCTGACGGCGCCGGCCAGCCTGATCTGGCGCTACCGCGACCCCCAGCATTACCTGGCCCTGGAACTGAACCACCGAGAAGTCCGTCTGCGCCTACAGTATGGTCCCAAGCAGTTCGTACTGGCTGTAGAATCCTTCGCTGGCACGACCGAGCAACCCCACTGGCTACAGGTGCTCGACGATGGGTGCACCCTTGTCATGACCCTGGATGGCCGACCCCTCTTTTCCGAGCGCCCCATCCTCGAGCACCGCCTGGCAAACGAAGTTGGCGTTGGACTCACGGGACAAGCAACCGATTTCGAGGTGCATCCGCGCCAGGTGATGCTGCCACCAGCACTGCAGCTGGGCCTGCCCTGGCAAAGGAAGGGTCAGCAAACGGTGTTGGCGCCCTATTTGAGTCACCCGGCCAAAGACCTGCTGATTTCCTGGGAACCCACCCTGGGCCGCGGGGTATTGGTGCCGGCCGAGGGGGGTCTGAGCATCGAAGCTACTGGGGGTGAACACACCCTTTACACCATGCCCTGGGAGAGCGCCGATTTCGCCGACCTGGAAGTGGAAATTCTTCCTCCGGGTCAGCGCTCCGACCAGAAACAAAAGAGCACAGCCGGGGTCTGTTTTTGGCAGGATGCCAAGCATTTTTTGCTCGTTAGCTTGCGCTTAGACGACCGCGAGAGGTCTGTGGTTGCAGGGCTGCGTTTTGCAGGCTATGAGGACCCCTGCGACCTGGTTTTTAGTCACGTGCCCGACCACCTCTACCACGGAGTGCCGGTGCGTTTGCGGGCGGTGTTTGATGGGGTGCAGTTCCAGGTTTACCTCGAGGACGAGCCGGTGCTTTACCGCGCCCTGCGCGATATCTATCCCGGCTCGGAACGCTTGCACATCCGCCGCGTGGGAATTGCTCTAAGCGGTTACGGAAAGGATACCGGTAGCATTTTTCGTTCCTGGCTCGCCCGAAAGTGAGGCCACTCCCAGGCCAGACCGCTCTGCTGCATAACTCAAGAGCCAATTGGCATGGCCAGTTCGGAGGGTGTGCTTAGAATGTCGGGATGGGGCAGGGCGACGATAAACTTGCCACCCCGCCTCAAGTACTCCTGATATGGATAGGCTGTTTTGCAGGGTGTCTCGCCGAGCAGGAGCAGGTAATCGGGTTGTTCCTCGAGCAGCTTGTGGACACCGTGGATGGGAATGCGCACCCCAGCCATATAGCGACCTAGCTTGCCGGTGTCGGCATCCACCACAAAATCAATCACTTCACGGCCCAGACCCACATAGTTGAGCAAAATAACGCCGGGTGCGTTGGCGCCGTAGGCGGCAACCCTTCGTCCCCGCGCACGCAGTTCGGTGAGCAGTGCCACCAGGGCTTCCCGCACCGCAGCGATACGCGAGGCAAATTCGAGGTAGTAGCTGACCCCTGTGAGACCGAGTTTTTGCTCTTCTTCCAGATACCAGCGGACTGAAGATTCGCTCGGGCGGCCCTTGCCCAGATAGCAGCGCAGATGGCCTCCGGATAGCGGCTCGACCCGCTGGAGCCACAAGCCGTGGCGGCTGACCAACTCGTGTAAGGCACCTACTGAAAAGTAGTTTTGTTGCCGGTGGGTGAAGTGTTCGAACTGCCGGCCCTCGAGGAGCGCGCGTACATAGACAATTTCCACCACCACTGAGCCATTCTCCTTAAGCACTGTGACCAGGCTCTCGAGCAATCTGTTGAGGTCTTGGCTACATGAAAGCAGTTGATTGGCCAGCACCACATCGGCCTGCAGGCCCTCCTCGCGCAACCGATTAGCGCTGCTGCGGTCAAAACGTTCGTGGCGGGTAGGGATCCCCTTGCTGGAGGCCGCTTTGCTGCGCTCTGGAAGGGTCTCGAGATAAACCACCTGCACCCCGGCTTGCATCAACTGGTGCATCAGCTCCAGGCTACTCCCCTCCAGCGCCAGCACCAGATGGTGAGTGCCCAGTCGGTAGCTGTGCATTAGCTGCTCGAGCAGCCCCCCATGCACGCTTGGGGCAGGGGCCGCCCGATCCTCGGTGGGTTCGCCCAGCAGTTGAACCAGTCCGCAACGCCTGCAAAAGCCCACCTCGAGGCTCCGGCGTTCTTCGGTGCTGGCAAGTTGTTCGGGGCTGAGAAAGCTGGAAACGGGTAGCCGTCCCAAACTCAAAAAGGACATCACTTCTCCCGATCCACACGAGCGACAGGTCTTAAATTTCTTCATCGGAATCACCTGGATACCTCTATGGCCGGGGCCTGTACGGCGGGCCTATGCAGGGCCGCCCTGTGCTTGCAAGCAGGCGCGGCTTCATTGCCCAAAGGTTACGCGCCAGGGCATAATCCTGCCGTTATCGGGGATTGTTCGCATGGGTAGCAGGTTGCGTGGGTTCGTTATGGGGTGCAGAAAGCATTTCTGGGTCTTCAACGTGAGCGTAACGGCGTACATAACGAGAAAAAGGGCTTCATTAATGCCTCAGAAAAACAATCTGGGACAATGCAAGAGGTACTTTTCTGGGCATTGCTCTGCTGAGCCCATTAATTTTCTGGCCCTCCAGGAAACGTGTTTCTAAGTATCCCATGAAGCCGTCCCAATCTACGCCACGGTCAAAGCGGAGGGTTGTGCACAAACAAAGCGCCAGAATGAACCTGGCCTCCTAAACATATTGCTCTAAATGGGCTAGGCTGAAGCCATGGCCATTGCCGTACCCCTAGCCATCCGCCAGGATTTTCCTCTCTTGGTTCATCGTCCCGATCTGGTCTATCTTAACTCGGCGGCGACCAGCCAAAAGCCTGAAGTGGTCATCGAAGCGGTTGCTCGTTACTACCGAGAACGGAATGCCAGTGTCCACCGGGGGGCTTACACCCTGTCGGTGCAGGCCAGCGAAGCCTATGAGAAGGCCCGTCGCACCATGGCCCGTTTCATCGGAGCCGACGAGCGCGAGATTGTCTTTGTGCGCAACACCACCGAGGCCCTGAACCTGGTGGCCTATGCCTGGGGGCTCCACCATCTGCAACCCGGCGACGAGATTCTGCTGACCGAAATGGAACACCACGCCAACCTGGTCCCCTGGCACCTGATCTGTGAGCGCACTGGGGCCCGGATCAAGGCCATCCCGCTGGGGCCAGATGGGCGACTCGAGCTAGAGACCCTGGATTCCCTTCTGACCGAGCGCGTCAGGCTGGTCAGCGTGATGCATGTCTCCAATGTGCTGGGAACCGTTAATCCGGTGGCCCAGATCGCCCGGGCGGCCAAGGCAGTGGGGGCTTTGATGGTGGTGGATGGGGCGCAGTCGGTCCCGCACATGCCCGTTGATGTGAGGGCCTTGGGAGCCGACATCTATGCCTTCTCTGGTCACAAGATGCTCGGCCCAACCGGAGTGGGCGTATTGTGGGGGCGCTACGAGGTACTACAGGCCATGGCCCCCTTTCTGGGGGGCGGCAGCATGATTCGAGAAGTCTATGTAGACCGCTCCACCTACGCCCAGCCCCCCCAGCGCTTCGAAGCCGGAACCCCGGCGGTGGCCGAGGCCATCGGATTGGCGACTGCAGCGGAGTACCTGATGAACCTGGGTATGGATCGGGTGTGGCAACACGAGCTCGAGCTGATCGCTTACGCATTGCAACGCCTCGACGAAGAGCTGCCAGAAGTACGCACCTTTGGCCCCAGGGGCAGCGATCGCAGCGGGGTGATTCCCTTCGTGTTGGGAGATATTCACGCCCACGACGTGGCAACGGCCCTTGACCAGCACGGTATCGCTGTGCGAGCCGGGCACCACTGTGCCCAGCCTTTGCACCGCAAGCTGGGCGTGGCCGCTACCGCTAGGGCCAGTTTTTACGTCTACACCACCTCGGAGGACATCGACCGCTTCATCGAGGCACTGAAAAAGGTGCGGGACTTTTTCAAAGACTGGTTGTAAGCAACCTGCGGAAAACTTTTCTCCACGCCGTCACCCTGCCTGTGGGCTTTTGCTCGTTTTCCAACACGGGTCTCCAGGATATCGGAGTACCTCTAAGTGCGCC
>DAIUDO010000130.1:0-6230 GCA_036845585.1 Meiothermus sp.
TTACAGAGATTGGCCCGGCATCGGCTACAATGATTAGGCTGTGCAGGAGCGGATTCGAAATTTCTCCATCATCGCGCACGTAGACCACGGCAAGTCTACGCTGGCCGATCGTATTCTCCAGATGACCCGGGCGGTGTCGGATCGCCAGATGCGCGAGCAGTTTCTGGATTCGCTGGAGCTCGAGCGTGAGCGCGGCATCACCATCAAGGCCAGCGCAGTGCAACTGTTTTACGAGAGCCAGCAAGGCCAGACCTACACCTTCAACCTGATCGATACCCCCGGCCACGTGGACTTTGGCTACGAGGTCAGCCGGGCGCTGGCCGCCGTGGAAGGGGTGCTGCTGGTAGTGGACGCCTCTCAAGGGGTCGAGGCCCAGACCATCGCCAATTTCTACCTGGCCATGGAGCACGAACACACCATCATCCCGGTCATCAACAAGATCGACCTGCCCGGCGCCCAGCCCCTCGAGGTCGCGCTGGAAGTGGAGGAGGTGCTCGGTATCCCCGCCGACGACTGCATCTTCGCTTCAGGCAAGACCGGGCAGGGCGTTGAAGACATCCTGGAGGCCATCGTCGCGAGGATTCCCGCCCCCAAAGGCCAGCCCGGCAACCCCACACAGGCTCTCATCTTCGACTCCATCTTCGATGCCTATCAGGGCGTGATCCCCTACGTGCGGGTGATGGACGGTAGCATTAAGCATAACGACACCATCCGCATCTGGTCTACCGGCAAAGAGTTCACCGTGGACAAGGTGGGGGTCTTCCGGCCCGGTGCGCTGGAGCCGGTCGCGGCCCTCGGCCCGGGCGAGGTGGGCTGGATTACGGCTTCCATCCGCGAGATCGGCGATGCCCAGGTAGGCGACACCATCACCTCAGCCAAAAACCCATGCCAGGCCCCCTATCCGGGCTTCCAGCCGGCCAAACCGGTGGTGTTTGCCGGCCTCTACCCCACCGACACCCAGGACTACAACCGGCTGCGCGAGGCCCTGGAAAAGCTCAAGCTCAACGACGCGGCGCTTTCCTTTGAGCCCGAGACCTCCGAGGCCCTGGGTTTCGGTTTTCGCTGCGGCTTTTTGGGATTACTGCACGCCGAGATTGTGCAGGAGCGCCTCGAGCGCGAGTTCGACCTCGACCTCATCTCCACCGCCCCCAGCGTGATCTACCGGGTTAAGCTTTCAGACGGCTCCGAAATTGAAATCCACAACCCCTCCGAGCTGCCCAGCCCCGACAAAATCGAGGCGGTGTTCGAGCCCTATGTCAGGCTCACGGTCTATACCCCCGAAGAATACGTGGGTTCGATCATGCAGCTCTTGCAGGAAAAGCGCGGCAAGATGGGCAACATGCACTACATCGGCAAACGGGTCGAGCTGGTCTACGAGGTGCCCTTCGGCGAAATTCTGTACGACTTTCACGACCGCCTGAAGTCCATCAGCCGGGGCTATGCCTCGATGGACTACGAGCAAATTGGCTACCGGGAAGGCGACTTAGTCAAGGTTAGCATCCTGGTGAACGAGGAGCCCGTAGATGCCCTGGCCTTTATCTCGCACAAAGACAAAGCTTATGCCATCGGGCGCGAAATTGTGGACAAGCTGGGTGAGGTTATTCCCCGCCAGCAGTTTGCCGTGCCCATCCAGGCTGCAATCGGAGGGAAAATCATCGCCAGGGCAACCGTGAAGGCCCTGCGCAAAGACGTGCTGGCCAAGTGCTACGGCGGCGACATCACCCGCAAGAAAAAGCTCCTGGAAAAGCAAAAAGAGGGCAAAAAGCGCATGAAGGCCATCGGCAAGGTAGATGTGCCGCAAGAGGCCTTCCTGGCGGTGTTGTCGGCTGGACGCGACTAGTTGAGGGTGATCTCGGCCAGTCGCTTGGGCAGGTTGCGCGGAGCTACCTCGAAGCGCAAGGGACTGGCCGGAACGCGGGAATCCTGTCCGCCATGGCGAATCTCACCCTGGAGGGAGAAGCGTACCCGCACTGCGCTGTGCTCGGCACGCAGGCTCGAGGGGACTGTTGCAGGGCAGGGGGCCGGGGTGGCCAGGCCTGCCTCATCGAATCCTAAGCAGTCGCTGTAGTTCACCGCAAAACCGCCCTGCTGTACGTAGTCGGCCAGCAGGTTGCCGGCGCTGCCCGAGATAACGGTGGGGATGCTGATGGGCAAACCGTTGGGAAGCCGGCTGCTGCCCACCGGAAGGCTACGTTCGTATACGTATAACAGCCATTTGCTGTTGTTGGCAGGGTCGGGGCCGGGGTTCTCCGCCCCGCTGGCCCGGCTCACCACCCAGCCCCGGTTGAGGGGGTAAATCATCACAAATTTGACCACCTCCACCCCATCCTCCACCGTAGGGGGTTGGAGCAGCGCAATGGCCGGGTCTTGGCCGATGCGCCAGGTATTGGTGTTGGTGTTGGGGTTGCGCACGGTGTAACTGCTGGGCGTATTCAAGGTAATGACCGTGCCCGGTGGATAAATGAAAGCGGCCGTGGACAGATAATCGCCAATCAGGTTGCCCGCGTTGCGCAGGTCTTCGGTCAGGAGCTGGGAGTTCTGCACAAAGCGCAGGCCGTCGCTGCCACTGCGCAGCCCGGCGGCAACCAGGCTCAGGATGGCCACGCCGATCAGGGCGGCAATCAGCATCTCGATGAGGGTAAGGCCGGTTCTGCGCATGCAACCTCTAGAGGGGGGGGAGCACGACCTCGGTGGAGAAGCGGTAGGGGCGGTTTTGAGGGCCGGTGAACTGAAGGGTAATCCGGCGCAGCACCACCTGGGTTCCGATGGTCTGGACATCCTGGATGGTGGCGGTCGGGTTGCTGAAGCCGCTGGGAGGCGTCACCATGGGCAGCACCGCCGCGTTGAAGGCCGCTTTGGTAGACCAACTGGCCCGCACGTTGTCGAAGTAGCTGCGGGCAAAAGCCTGAGCCTGGGTATCGATCTGGGCGTTGCGGGTCAGGGTGAAGCTCGAGCCAAAGTAAGTCAGGATCAAAATGGTCAGGGAGAGGATCGCCAACGCTACCATCACCTCGACAAACGAAAAGCCGCTACGGCGCACGCACCACCACCTTCCCGGTTCTGCCAACGATGTTGACGCTTAGCACCCGGTTACCCGGCCCCCTCAGCACATAGCTGCTGTTGGCCCCACTGGTCACGATGCCGTAGGGGGCATCAAATCGGACAACCCCGCCGCCTGGAGGAACACTTTGAAAAACCACACCCGGCGGCAAAGACTTACCGGCCAACGAAGCCAGGTCGCTGGTGCGGCCTACTCTGTAGGTGCTGCCATTCGCGCTGGCCTGAAACGAAAAGTTGACCGACTGCCGCCGGGCCTGCTGACGAATGTTGAGAAGTTCGGTCGCGATCTGGGTTGCCGCCTCGCGGATAATCAGGCTCTGCTGGTAGGAACGCAGCGAGACGAAGCCCACTCCCAGTAAAATGCCCAGCACGGCCAGCACAATCAAAAACTCCACCAGGCTCAGGCCGCGTTTGGTAATCATCGTCACTGCCCCACCACTTCCCAGATGCCCCGGTTGAGCTGGGCCTGCTGCCCCCCGGTAGCAATGCGTGGGCGCAGGCGGTTGTCGTGGTAGATGGTCAGGCCCGGGGTGCCGTCTCCGGGGCCGGGCACAAAGATGGCGGTATCGGCAGCGACCAGCCCGCCGCGCAAGTCCCAGCGGCCTTCCAGCTTGGGATATTTCCGCTGGGAGAGGCCAAAGATGGCGTTGGCCGAGTACAGCAGCCCGTCGGTGCGCAGAGGCCCGGCACCTCGAGCGTTCATCGAACTGGCCCAGAGGTTCTTGAGCACCGTGTTGTTGAAGGTACTGGAGGTTACCTCGTAGCGGGCCGCGCGGGCCAGGATGTTGCTGGCCTGCTCGCCCGTGAGGGTGGAGGTTTCCAGAACGGTGTCGCCGCGACAGAAGGAGACCTTGGCCCCTCTTTTAATGGTGCTGTAGCTGGCATAGTCTTGCGGGTCGTGGCTACAGCCGCTCGAGAAGTAGATCTGATTCTCCCCATAGGTGTAGAACCGGGGCCGGTAGCTGCTGTCGCGCAGGTAACGCTGCAGCTCCCGGCGGTTAAAGTTGGCAATTTCGGTAAGGGCCAGGTTGGGCCGCTGGCTGGGGCCTATTCGATTCCCATCCAGCCAGCGGATCTGGGAGCAGGCCCGGTTAGTGGGGTTGGCCCGGCAAAAGCTCATGGTTTGCTGGTTGCGGCTGGTGGTGCCCAGCATGTTGATGTAGTCAACGTAGGGATTGTTGTTGTAGGTGTTGATGGTCATGTAGTCGCCCACCACCATGTTGCCACCGGCAATCAGGTTGAGCTGGGGCAGGCGGCTGGGGGTGCTTCCGCTGCCACAATCGTAGGTCAGGTCGCCCATCACGTAGACGTTGCCACGGGCCAGGAGGGTGCCGTTGCCGCGCACACGCCCCCGGATCACCACATCGCCGTTGATGAACACCGTGCCACTTAGGGTAATGGGGGTCACCGAGCCATCCAGAATCACATTGTTGCGGCTCTGCCCCAGACTGGCTGAGGTCTGGGTCTGCACAGAACCACCGCCCGGCCAACCGATGCTGCCGCTAGGGTTGATGGTCATGGAGGCCGTGATAGTGCCGGCGCTGTAGCTCTCGTTGGTTCCGGCCAGGCTCGAGCTCACCTCGGCATCCCACTCGGCATCGTCGATGAGCCGGTCGTTGTTGGTGTCGGCGATGGGTAGAGGAAAGCGATCCGGCAGCTCGCCATCGGGGAAACGGTTGCCAAAAGCCGCCAGGTTGTTGCTGTCGGGGTAGTTGTAGTACAGGTTCTGTGGGCTGGTGCAGTTGCTGGGGGTGGTACAATCGGCGGGGGTAGCCCAGATGGGGGTGGTTGAGCGAATGCGGGCATCGCCGGGGTTCATGGTGGTGCGGTAGCGATTGGAGGGACCGATGGTACCGCTGTACTGCTGGCTGACCGTGCCCCGGACCACCAGCGAGCCGTGCACCACCCCCGCCTCTTCGTCGTCGCGCATGATCAGGCTCTCCAGCACCCCCACCTTGGCCCGCCGCCACCAGGTGCTGGGGTCGCTGGTGGGATTGCCCCGCAAGGCATCAAGGCTTTTCACGTCGAGGTGACAGAAAATACATTCGGCGTTGTTGGTCAGCAGGGCATAGTCAAACGGGAAGAAGGCCCGGTCTACCCGTAAAACTTGTCGCAAGCGCCGGGTGGTGCCATCGGCCAGGGTGCCGGTAGAGGTCAGGGTCAGCACGACGGCATCGGGGTCGGTGCTGGTATCGTCTTGGCGCGAGACCCGCACCACAAAGCTCGAGCCGTCCCCCAGGCTTTGTGGGTCACCAAACAGGTTGGCGATGGTGGAGCCGTTGGTCAGGCCCATGCGGTCGAGCGCGGCTGCGTAGGCCGTGACGCTGGGAGAGGCAGCATTAGCCAGCACTTGATGCCACAGTCGGGCCACGGCCCGCTCGAGGCCGGCCTCGGCGGCAAACTGGGCCTGTGAGGTGCGCAGGGCATCCTGGGCGTTGCGGCGGTTATTGAGCGAGGTGAGCGTCGAAATGCTCACCAGAATAACGACGATGAACATGAAGACCAGTGTTGAAACCAAGGTAATTCCCCTGTTGCCCATAAGAGGCCTCCAAACCCCGCGAATCTACTTGAATATTCTGCAAATGTCATTATATGTAACACCCCCATTTGGGAGTAGCGGGTATGGTGGCTCAAGTGCTCAAGAGTCCCAGGCTGCGGGCCCGCTCGAGGGCCTCGACCCGGTTGCGGGCCTCGAGCTTTTCGTAGAGGCGTACCAGGTGATCCTTAACGGTTTCGGGCGAGATATGCAGATTACGAGCAATCTCTTTGGTGGAGAGCCCCTGGGCCATCCAATGCAACACTTCCTGTTCACGGGCGGTCAGTTTGGGCAGCTCCGGGGCCCGCAACCGGGGCTCCTCCCCCCGGTAAAGCCGCCGCAGGCGTTCGGCCAGGGCCTCGGGAGGTAGTTCCTTCGACCAGTAAGCATCGGCCCCGGCATAAGCCGCCTGCTGCACCAAGACCGGCTCGCTGAAGGTGGTCAGCAGCGTGATCAGACCCATGTAGCGCTGCTCGCGCAGCATCCGGGCCGCCGTAATCCCGTCCATATGCGGCATGCGCACATCCAGCACCACCACATCCGGCACAAGTTGCAGGCACAAGCGCAAGGCTTCCTGGCCATCGCTGGCCTCCCCTACCACTTCGAAGCCCTCGCGCTCGAGGGCTGCCCGCAA
>DAIUDO010000131.1:0-6190 GCA_036845585.1 Meiothermus sp.
TCTAGGTAGTGGTTGTCCACCCTATAAAGCTTGCTCCAGGTTTCACCCAGGCTGTGGTTGCGTACAGCACTCAGGGCACCGCGTGAATCGATAACCAGAATGGCTTCACGGTGGTTGGATGTTTTATCTGTCATCATGGTAATTCCTCGTATAACTGCGACAAGCAGGTAACCCTACGATAGAAAAACTCATAGGCCCAAGCGGTGTATATAACCGTTACGTAGAGCAGAATTGCCTTATCAACCCCACGATTCGTTACGTCATCAGCACCGCAACATTCCGGCTGCGGGTCCGACCCTTCGTCCCCGTCGAACCTTAGGACTTAACGCTCCACGCCCGGTGTCTGATCAGAAAACTCAGACCCAATCATTGTTTGTTTACCCGTATCCACTGTTCGACCTTTCAGGGGGCCCGTTGAACCTCGAGCCGCTCCTTGCAGTGTCTGCGTCGCGCTACAGCACCGAACGATTGGCGGGACGCCCTACCGGGTACACATGGACCCGTTCGGCTTGCTTTGATACCAGATTCGGCTGGTTCGAGTGGCTATACCGCGCCATAGCGCAGCGCAACCAAGCCTCTGAAGTTTTTGATGGGTATGATTATCTTCCGGCATCCAAACAAAGGCCGGAAACTCCCCATTTTGCCCCAACCAGGCCTGGTTGGATCAGGCCAAACCCATGAAAGCCCCCTCGAGGCACCTCGAGGGGGCTTTTCCAGACGGCCAGTCAGACTTCCAACCAGACCTGCCCGTCCTCAATTTTGGCTTTATAGGCTTTGACCGGACGGGGCGCAGGCAGGGTGGCCTTGCCGGTGCGCAGGTTGAACCGGGCTCCGTGGCGGGTGCACTTGATGTACTCACCCTCCACAGGGCCATCGGAGAGTGGGTTCTTGTCGTGGGTACAGATATCCGAGATGGCCAGCACTTCCTCGCCGGTATGCAAAAGCAGCACAGGGGTTTTTTCACCCTCGACCCTGACCACCAGTCGGCCATTCTCGAACTGCTCGGGGGTAGCGACGGGGATCCACATAAGAGGGTCACAGAGCGGGAGTCCGGGAAGCCAGTCCTCGAGGGGGCCGGGATTCTCGAGCCTTCCGACTCTCAGACACGCACCTTATCCTCGATGATGCTCTCGATATGCTGGCGCAGCGGCTCAATGGGGATGCGGGTCAGCACGTCGGTCATATGTCCTTTCACCAGAATTTGCTGGGCCATGTGCCGCGGCAGGCCCCGGCTCATCAGGTAGAAGAGTTCCTCGGGGGCTACCGGGGCGGTAGAGGAGCCGTGCGAGCAGCGCACGTCGTTGGCCCCGATCTCGAGCTGCGGTACGCTGTCGCTGCGGGCATCCTCGGAGAGCAGCAGATTGCGGTTGGTCTGGTAGGCATCGGTTTTTTGGGCCCCTTGTCCCACCTTGATCAGCCCGGCATAAACGGTACGGCTCTGGTCCTTAGCCGCCCCCTTGTAGAGCACATCGGAGTGGGCGTGGTCGGCCACGTGGTGTTGCAGGGTGTAGTGGTCGACGTGCTCGGTGCCGGAGGTGAAGTACAGCCCCAGCATCTCCGAGCTCGAGCCCGCCCCCAGCATCTCCGACTGTACCTCGGCCCGGCTGATGGTAGCCCCCATGTTCACTACCAGGTCGTTGAGCGCAGCGTCGCGCCGCAAAATGGCCCGCTGGCGGTGGAAGTGGTAGAAGCCCCGGCCCAAAAGCTGGATGTGGGCGTGGCGCACCTTGGCGCCGTCGGCCAGCACAATCTCGGTAGAGGAGGTGTTCACCGAAGGGGCTATCTTGCTGGGTGAGAGGTATTCCTCAATGTAGACGGCCTGGCTGTGGGTCTCAGCCACAATCAGGGTGCGCGAGCCGGAAAGCCGCCCGCCCTCGAGGTACTTGAAGACCCCCAGCGGCTTGCTGAACTCCACGTTCTTGGGAACGTACAGGAAAACCCCGTGGGTGAAGAGGGCCGCATTGAGGGCGGGAATCTTGGAGTTCTCCGGGCGGTTTTGCTGGGTGCCAACCAGGTCGGCCCAGTTCACTGCCTTGAAGAGGTTGGCCTCTACCAGCCTGGGGTGCTGGGCAAGAGCCTGGTGCAGGCTGGTGAAGATCACCCCTTGCTGCTTGAGTTCCTCCGGCAGTTCGACGTGCACCAGATCGGCCCCGACAAAGACCGCGTAGCCGGAGAGCTGGGCCTGGGCCAGGCGGTCCAGAACGGCCTGGGGAATGGCCTTAGGCTGGCCGGTGGACTCCTCGAGGGCCAGCTCCTCAAAGGGCACCTCGGTGATGTCGGTATACTTCCACTCCTCGGTGCGGGTGGTGGGGTAGGGCAGCTTGGCGAAGGTGTCCCAGGCTTGTAGGCGCTTTTCCAGCAGCCAAGCTGGCTCGCCCAGTTGCTCAGAGACCTGCAAAACCAGGTCCCGGGAAAGCGTTGAAGTCCGCTGCATCAGCCCACCGATCCTTCCATCTCGAGCTCGATCAGCCGGTTGAGTTCCACTGCGTACTCCAACGGCAGCTCCTTGGCCACCGGCTCAATGAAACCGCGCACGATGAGGGCTGCGGCCTCGTCCTCGGGCAGGCCCCGGCTTTGCAGGTAGAAGATCTGCTCGTCGTTGAGGCGGCTCACGGTGGCCTCGTGGCCCACGGTGGCTGTGTCGTCCTCGATCTCCATGTAGGGGTAGGTATCGGTGCGCGACTCCTCGTTGATGAGCAGGGCGTCGCACTCCACGTTCACCTTAACGTGCTTGGCCCCCTCGTAGACCTTGATCAACCCGCGGTAGCTGCTGCGCCCCGAGCCGCGCGAGATGCTCTTGGAAACAATCGAACCGCCGGTGTGAGAAGCGGCAAAAATTAGCTTACCGCCTGCATCCTGGTGCTGGCCGGTATTAGCAAAGGCGATGGAGAGGATGTCCGAGCGGGCCCCTTCCTCCACCAGGTAGCTGCTGGGGTACTTCATGGTCACCTTGGAACCCAGGTTGCCGTCCAGCCACATATGGTAGGCATCTTTCTTGACCAAAGCTCGCTGGGTGACCAGGTTGTACATGTTGTGCGACCAGTTCTGAATGGTGGTGTAGCGGCTTCGGGCCCCCCGGTTGACCACAATCTCGATTACACCAGAGTGGAAGGAGTCGGTGGTGTAGGTCGGGGCCGTGCAGCCCTCGATGTAGTGCATATCGGCGCCCTCGTCCACCACGATGATGGTCCGCTCGAACTGGCCCAGCTCGGCGGTGTTGACCCGGAAGTAGGCCTGTAGCGGCAGATCTACCTTGACCCCCTTGGGCACGTACACAAAGCTGCCACCCGACCAGACCGCCGAGTTGAGCGCGGCGTACTTGTTGTCTTCGGGAGGGATGACCGTGGCGAAATGCTCACGGAAAAGATCTTCGTGGTGCTTGAGACCTTCCTCAATGGAAACAAAGATCACCCCCAGGCGCTGCAGCTCCTCGCGCACCTGGTGGTAAACCATCTCCGAGTCGTACTGGGCCCCCACTCCGGCCAACACCTTGCGCTCCGCCTCCGGGATGCCCAGCTTTTCGTAGGTTCTGCGGATCTCCTCGGGCACCTCGTCCCAGCTGCGGGCATCGCGCTTCTCGGTAGGCTTGGCGTAGAAGTAAATCTCGTCCATGTTGAGGCCCGACAGGTTAGGGCCCCAGGTGGGCACCGGCTTGGACTGGTAGATTTCCAGGGCCTTGAGGCGGAACTCGAGCATCCAGGCCGGCTCGTCCTTGTGGTAGCTGATGGCCTCCACCACCCGGCGGCTCAGGCCCTTTTCGGCCTTCCAGACCGGCTTGACCTCGTCCACAAAGCCGTACCTGTATTCTGTACCGATATCCTCGATCGCTATGTTGTCTGACATCTGAACTCCCTTCGGACGCTGCAGGTTTGCCAAGCCGAAGCTAGCCGGTTACGGCCAGCCCTTTGACCCACTCGTAACCCTGCTCCTCGAGCTTTAGCGCCAGCTCGGGGCCGCCCGAGGTCACAATTCGGCCGTCGATCATGACATGAACCGCGTCGGGCTCGATGTAGTTGAGCAGGCGCTGGTAGTGGGTAATGAGGAGCGCCCCAAAGTTGGGGCCGCGCATGGCGTTGACCCCTTTGGCCACCACCTTCAAAGCATCGATGTCCAGGCCGGAATCGGTTTCGTCCATGATGGCGTAGGTGGGCTCGAGGACCATCATATGCATGATCTCGTTGCGTTTCTTTTCGCCGCCGGAAAAACCGTCGTTGAGGTAGCGGGTCAGGATGCTCTCGTCCCACTCGAGGGTCTGCAGGGCCTTTTGCAGCTTGCCATAGAACTCCATCACGCTGACTTCCTCGCCCTTCTTGGCCTGCAAGGCCAGGCGGAGGAAGTTGGCGTTGGAGACCCCCGGCACCTCCACCGGGTACTGGAAGGCCAGGAACAGCCCCTTGCGGGCCCGCTCGTCGGCCTCGAGCTCGAGGATGCTCTCCCCGTCCATCAGGATATCCCCAGCGGTAATTTCGTAGCTGGGGTCGCCGGCGATAATCTTGCCCAGGGTGCTTTTACCTGCCCCATTGGGCCCCATCACGGCATGAATCTGTCCCTTGGGTACTACCAGGTTGACCCCTTTGAGGATAGTCTCGCCGCTGTCGGCAATTTTGGCGTGCAAGTTGCGGATTTCCAGTTGATTAGCCATGCTTTTTCCTTTCCAAAAGAGCTTTCGGGTTTTGTTCAGGGCGGTTCTCTTACTGCGAATCGCTCGCAATAAGAGTATAGGTTCTACCCTGGAGAATGTATAGTATTTTAGTCGGGATTCGGTCGGTTCAGGTTACAAAGATGCCCCACGCACCAGGGGCAAGCTGTTCATGGCGCATCTGGGCTTTCGCTGGACAGGAGAGCCCAGCCAGGTGCCCCAGCGTAAGATGATCGAGCGCCGAAATGTAACGGCGCTGCGAGGTTGTCGGGTGCTCTTCAGAAAAATCGCTCGAGTCGGCAAACCCTGCCAGGTGGTATTCAGGGGTGAAGGCCGGTAAACTCCAGACCCAGGGTCTCGGGCCAGCCCATGCGCACGTTGAGGCTCTGAATGGCATGGCCCGCCGTACCCTTAACCAGGTTGTCGATGGCCGAGATCACCACCAGGCGCCCAGTGTCTTCTTCTAACTCGAAGCCCACGTCGCAGTAGTTGGTGCCTTCAACCACGTTGGGATCGGGATAGCGGTGAATGCCTTTTTTGAGCTTGACCAGGCGAATAAACGGCTCGCTGCCATACACCTTACGGTAGGCTGCCCAGACATCCTTCTCCGTGAGGCCCTCGCGGAGGAAGGTCTGGGCCGTCATCAGGATGCCACGTACCCGGTCGGTGGCAACCGCGGTCAGGTAGAGTTCGGGCCTGCCGGGCAGGTTCTCACGAATTTCGGCGGTATGACGGTGGCCGGTGGGTTTGTAGGCCCGGATGCTGCCCGAGCGCTCCGGGTGGTGTGAGGCCAGGCTGGGCTCGGCGCCGGCTGCGCTGGTGGAGATCATCACGGTGGCAAAGATGGCCCTGGGGGCCAGAATACCCTCGCGGAGCAGCGGGTACAGGCCCAGGATGGTGGCGGTGGCGTTGCAGCCGCAGCAGGCGATGAAATCGGCGGTTTTCAAGGCTTCGCGGTAGAGTTCGGGATTGCCGTAGACCCACTGGTGCACCAGGTCGGGGCGGGGATGGTCTTCGCCGTAGTAGCGCTTGTACAGGTCCAGGTCTTTGAGCCGGAAGTCCGCCGACAAATCTACGACCACCGGGGCCAGACTGCGGTACTTCTCGAACTCCTTGGCCGCCACACCGTGGGGCATCGAGAGCACCAGAATATCGCAGGGTTCCAGGCTGGCCGGGTCGGAGAACTTCAGGTTGGTACGGCCCCGCAGGTTGGGATGCACCAGCGTCACCGGATCGCCCAGGTAGCGTCGAGAGGTGACCTGCTTGACTTCCAGCCCCGGATGCCCCAGCGCCAACCGCAGAAACTCGCCCCCAGCGTAGCCAGAGCCCCCCACAATCGAAACGGTTTTCCTGTCCATCTTCGTCCCCAACAATCAAGCGTCTACAATACCTGATAAACGGGCCCATGAGAACCGCCGGATTCTCCCACGTGATCGGCTTCGACGACTTTCCCTTCGGGCGCGGCCACCGGGGCAACGTGCGGATCGTGGGGGTGGTCTACGCTGGGCTGCGCCTCGAGGGCGTCCTCAGCGGCCAAATTCGGCGCGATGG
>DAIUDO010000132.1:0-6053 GCA_036845585.1 Meiothermus sp.
TGAGGTGATAGGAGCCGCGCAAAGCGGGCACGCTTCCAGAAGCCAGCTCCCGTCGTTGATGCAGTAGCGTTCCGGGGAGTGGGTTGGAATTGCACGAAAACATTCTGGACACAGCCGGTAGCCTCGGTTTGCCCAGAGCTCAGGGAATCCCTCGGCTTCATCCACGTCTAGCCTCCTTTGTTCATGGGCCCAAGGATGCAACAGAGCTGGTCAGCCGATGGTTACTTTTGCTGCGGATTGTGCCGATGACCTCTACATGCAAACTTCACAAAACCCACCTTACCCCTTCATGAAGATGGGGGATGGTGCTGACATGGAACTGCCCACTACCGATACACTGGATGCGGTGGCATTGGTACTGGTAGTGGAGGACGAACCGGAGATTGCAGAAATCCTGGAGGGGTATTTGCGCCGCGAGGGTTTCCGCACCGAGCGGGCCGCCGATGGCCGCCAGGCCCTTAACCTGTTGCGGGCAGCCCGGCCCGACCTGGTGCTCCTGGACATCATGCTGCCGGAGATGGACGGCCTCGAGGTTCTGCGCCGCATTCGCAGCAACGGTAACACGCCGGTAATTTTGGTCACAGCCCGCACCGAAGACCTGGACAAATTGCTGGGCCTCGAGCTCGGCGCCGACGACTACGTGACCAAGCCCTTCAGCCCCCGCGAGGTGGTGGCCCGGGTCAAGGCCGTGCTGCGCCGGGCCGCTCCTACCGAGGGCCCCCGCTCGCTGCTGCGGGTGGGGCCGCTGGAGATCGATACCGAGAAGGTGGTGGCCCGCCTGGGCGGAGCCCGCCTCGAGCTGACCCCCACCGAGTTCCGCCTGCTGGAGACCCTGGCCCGTACCCCCGGCAAGGCCTTTACCCGCGCCGAACTGCTCGAGGCTGCCCTGCCCGATTCCAATGCCCTGGAACGGGTGGTGGATGTACACCTCAAAAACCTGCGCAGGAAGCTCGAGCAGGCCGGGGCCTCGGGCCTTCTAGAAACCGTGCGGGGGGTGGGGTACCGGTTGTGGGTGGAGTAGGGTCGGTAGGCCCGCCTTATGCCTGTTTTGCAACGAATTGAAGTTCGGCTAAGCCTCCTGATGGTGCTGGTGGTGGTGGCGACCAGCCTCATGACTATCGCCCTTAACACCTACCAGCGCGAACGGGTCTTCCGCGAACTGCCCAGCGAACTGCGCGATTTTCTGCGGCGCAACGAGGGCCGCCCGCCCAGCCTGAGCCTCACCCCTGAGCTCCGCAGCCTGCTGAGCGAGGGACGCGAGCTGCGGGTGCGCCAGGTGCCCTCCAGCAACCCCGAAAACCCCAATCCAATTTTCCTGATTGCCCCGCTGGACGACCTGGCCGCCACCCCGGTGCAAATTCAGCCCCCGGTTCGCTCGAGGCGACCCAGCCTGGAAACCCGCATCCAGCAGAACCTGTTGATCGCAAGCCTGGTTGCCACGGCCCTGGGAGTGCTGGTAGCGTTGGTGTTTGCCCGCCGCATTGCCCGGCCCATCGAAGCCATTTCCGATGCCGCCAATCGCCTGGCCCAGGGCGACCTGGCGGCCCGTATCGAGGCTCCCCGGGGTGAGGACGAGGTGGCCCGGCTGGCGCGCAATTTCAACCGCATGGCCGCCTCGCTGGAGAAGCTCGAGACCGAACGACGGGCCATGATTGCCGACATTGCCCACGAACTGCGAACCCCCCTCACGGTGATGCAGGCCCGGTTAGAGGCCATCCAGGATGGGGTCATGCCGCTGGAAATGGGCGAGATTGACCGGCTGCACCACCAGACCGGATTGCTCGCGCGGCTGGTCGAGGATCTTCGCACCCTGTCGCTGGCCGATGCAGGACGGCTGACCCTCGAGTTGCGGGAGCTGGATCTGGTCGAGTGGGTGCGCAGAGCAGCTACGACCTTTTTAGCCTCGCTGGATGCCAAAAAAATCAACCTTGAGCTGCGCCTGCCTGCCGGGCCTGTCCGGATCCGAGCCGATGCCGATCGTATGGCTCAGATTGTGAGTAATCTGCTGACCAATGCCCAGGCCCATACCCCCGCCGGTGGAACGATTGCGCTCGAGGTTTGCACTGCAGACAAAACCGCTACCCTGCGCATTGCCGATAGCGGCGCGGGTATTCCCCAGGAAGCCCTGAACAGGGTCTTTGACCGCTTCTATCGGGCCGAGACCTCGCGCTCGAGGGCAACCGGGGGCAGCGGTTTGGGCCTTTCCATCGTCAAAGCCCTGGTGGAGCTGCATGGAGGAACCGTGGCGGCCCACAACCGACCTGAAGGCGGGGCCGTTTTCGAGGTGAGGTTGCCGCTTGATCAGGCAGGTGGTTGAACCCTGACCCATAGTTCGGCTTTGAGGCCCTGGGGCTCGAGGTTTTCGAACACCAACCGCCCACCGTGCACAGCCGCAACTTGTGCGACCACGCTCAGCCCCAGGCCATTGCCAGGGAGCCGGGTTCCAGGGGCGCGATAAAAAGGTTCGGCGGCGCGTTCCAACACCTCTGGCGGCATGCCTGGCCCGGTGTCGCTCACGCAAAGAAGAGCGTACTGCCGATCCGCCGAGTACCCCAGGTTCACCGTAATGGTGCTATTGGGGGCGTATTTCTGGGCGTTTTCCAGCAGGTTTTCCAGGGCCTGGCGCAGCAGGATGGGGTCACCCGAAATTTCCATCCGGTCGGGGCCCTGGTAGGGCACACCGGCTCTGCCGGCAGCCTCCTGGGCTAGCTGTGCCAGGTTCAGCCCAATGTGCTGTCCGCGGCCTTCCCGCGCCAGCGTAAGCAGGGACTCGCTCAGGTGGGTCATGCGCTCGACCTCTTCGCGTACGGCCTCGAGGGTCTCCTCGGGGGTGGACAGGCCTTGCTGGTGCGAATCGAGCTGCAGGCGTATGGCAGCCAGTGGGGTGCGTAGCTCGTGGGCTGCGTTGCGGGTGAACTCGGTCTCGCGCTGCAAAAAAGCCGCGAGCCGCTCGAGCATCTGGTTGAAGGTCTGGCTCAGGTGGCGCAGCTCCCCGCTGCCCTCTGGCGGCACCCGCAGGCTCAGGTCGCCGGAGTCGGCTACCTGTCGGGTGGCCTGTAGCAGATGTTGCAGGGGCCGCAGGGCAGGCCCGCTCAGCACCCAGGCGACCAACGCGCCCAGCAGCCCTACCAGCAGGGCCGATAGCAGTACGGTCTGCTGATAACTGCGCAGGCTGGCCTGCCACTGGCTGGCCTCGATGGCCCCTTGCAGATAAAGCCGGTGGCCGAGCCGCAGGCTGCGGTAAAGCCAGTTGTCCTGTAAGCGGGGCTCAGGGCTGCTGGCGAGGGGAATGGCTGCGGGGAAGCGGCCCCACTCCCGCAGTACCTTCTCGTTCCACACCAGACGGGCGTGGGCCACTGAGCCGGGGGGACTGGGGTTGGTCAGAGGGATGGCCTCGCCCTGGCGCAGCCGCTCGATCAGGTTTTCCCGCCCCGGACGCGGCCGCCCGAGCAAACCTTCCCGTTCGGAGCTTAGTCGCTCGGTGGGGTTCGCAGGCTCAAAGCGTGGCCGCCGCAAGGGGCGGGGCTGGGCCTCGAGCTGGGCGGCCACCCGCATCAGGTAGGCATCCAGCTCGCGCTCGAGGTTGCCGGTTTGCAGACGTTCAAAGCTGGCGTAGCCCAGAAACCCCTGAATCAGCAGGGCCAGGGCAATCGCCACCGCAATGAAGAGGGCCAGCCGCAGGCGCAGGCTCATGGCTCGATCCCCAGTCGGTACCCCCCCGGCACGGTGCGCACCACCTGGCTATCCAGCTTGTTGCGCAGGTGGTGTACGCAGACCTTGACCACACCGGTATCCGAGGCCTCCTCGCCCCAGATGAGGTCCAGCAGCTCCTCGGGGCTGTAGGTGCGCTCGGGAAACAGGGCCAGCCGCTCCAGAAGAGCGTACTCCCGCGCGCTGAGCTCTACGGCCCGACCATCCCAGCGCACGCTGCGGTTGGCCAGGTCGAGCTCGAGGGGGCCGTACTGCACCCGGCTCTGCTTGACCTCGCTCACCCGGCGCAGCAGGGCCCGTACCCGGGCCAAAAGCTCCGGCAGGTCGAAGGGTTTGACCACGTAGTCGTCGCCCCCCTCGTCCAGCCCCATCACCCGGTCGGCCAGGGCGTCGCGGGCGGTCATGAACAGGATGGGACCCTTGTAGCCAGCCGAGCGGGCCTCGCGTGCCAGGATGAAACCCCCGTCCTGCGACTCCGGCAGCCGCACGTCCAGCAGCATCAGGTCGGGCTCGGCCTCGACCAGCAGCTCACGGGCGCTGGTTAGGTCGGGGGCGTGGCGCACCTGGTGCCCCTGGGCCTCCAAAGCTCGGATGACCGGCCGGGCGATGTTGGGTTCGTCCTCCACCAGCAAAAGCCGCATGCTCTTAGCTTGCATTGTAGAGGTTATGGGCAGGTTACAAGCCAGGTGGGGGGTTTTAGAGGGTGAGGGGTGGGTGTGGTTTGTGGATGTGGGCTCCCTGTTGGCTTTCCGGCCTATGGAGTGCATGAGAAACCCTCTCAGCGACCCGTAACTGTCTCGTAACCGCTGGCTGGCAGACTCCTTCGCAGGAAAGCAAAAGCCGCTTTCCGCAAAGGAGACAGATATGAACAAGACCCTGAAAACCCTGTTGGTTGTCTCGAGCCTGGCCCTAGCGGGTGCTTTTGCCCAGCAGACCCCGGCCCCCCAAGCACCCCAGATGACCCAGCCTCGGGCGATGAAGGCTCCCCGCGGCCTGGTGGGCAACCTCTACCTGACCGCGGCCCAGTTTCTGGGGGTGACCCCAGCCGAGCTTTCGGTGCTGAGCGGAGGAAACAAGACCCTGGCCCAGCTGGCCACCGAGCTGGGCAAGACTCCAGCGGCCCTCGAGGCCGCGCTGGTCACAGCCCGCAACCAGGCCATCGACCAGGCCGTGCAGGCCCAGCGCCTGACCGCCGAACAGGCCAACACCCTCAAGGCCAGCAGCCCGGCGGTAGCCAGAGCCCTCGCTGCCCAGCCGGTTCAGCTGCGCTTGGGTCCCGGAAGCCGCGATGGCTGGGGTGGTCCCAGAGGTCGTGGACGCTAGAAAATACCCGTTTGTGGGCTTGTGGTTGGCGGTATGCCGTCTGCCTCAAGCCCCTCTCTTGAGGGGGCTGGTATGTGGATGATGGACCACCGCGGTCGATGGGATGGTTCTGGCTATTACGGTTTTGGTATCGTTGACGACTTGCTCTGGATCTTGCTGCTGCTGGGGCTGGTTGCCTTGGTAGGAGTGCTGACTGTCCGGCTGCTGCGAAGCCCTAACGGTAAAGCCAGCCCACCCCCATCTTTCGACCGAGCCCTGGAAATCGTCCGTGAGCGCTACGCCAAAGGCGAGATTAGCCAGGCGGAGTTTGAGACCCTAAAGAAGAACCTGGGCGGTTGAGGTGGACTCTAACCCACCTCAACCTGCCCATGCCCACAATGAAGGTCGAATGGGAGCACCACATGGACAACGACGATAGACCCATCGGGAAAATTTTGAACCGCCGCAAGGCGCTGGCTGCCCTGGGGCTGGGTGGTTTGGCAGGGGTCGGCGGATTGCTAGGCGGATCCAAAGCCACGGCCCAGAACAACCCCTTGCCGGCCTGCATCGTCCGTCCGGCCCTGACCGAGGGGCCATACTTTGTAGATGTGCGGCTGAACCGCTCGGACATCCGCAGCGACCCCCAGAGCGGCGTGGTCAAGCCGGGGGTGCCCTTGCTGCTACGCTTTGTGGTCTCGAGGGTGGCCCCGGGGGCCTGTACCCCGCTGGCCGGGGCGCTGGTGGACATCTGGCAGTGCGATGCCCAGGGCATCTACTCCGGGGTAGTGGATCGCTTCGCCGATACCCGAGGCCAGGTCTGGCTGCGCGGCCAGCAGCTCACCAACGACCAGGGCATTGCCCAGTTCACCACCATCTACCCCGGCTGGTATCCGGGCCGCACCGTGCACATCCACTTCAAGGTGCGCTACCAGAACCGCGACTTCACCTCGCAGCTTTTCTTCGACGATGCCCTGAGCGACCGCATCCTGGCCCAGCCCCCCTACGCCAAACCGGGCACCCGTACCCGCAACGCCAACGAC
>DAIUDO010000133.1:0-6006 GCA_036845585.1 Meiothermus sp.
AGTTACTTCCTGCCCTTGCGGGTTCTTTTCTGGGCCTTGGGCAGTATCAGCTCGAGCACACCGCCCTTCAGCGTGGCGCGGGCGCTGTTGGGCGCGATGCCCTCGGGCAGGGTCAGGGTGCGACGGAAGGGACCTGCGGGGCGTTCTTGGCGGGTGTAGTTGCCCTGGATAGGGTGACGAATACCCGCCAGGGTGATGGTCTGGCCTTCTTCGCGCAATTCCAGGTCTTCGTTCTTAACACCGGGTACATCGACCAGTATGCGGAACTGATGCCCCTCATCCAGCACATCCACAGCCGGAACCCATTCGCCAAAAACCTCCTGGGAAGAGAACCGGCGCGATAGCTCGTCGAGTTGCTGGCGGATGACCCGCAGACGCTCTACGGCATCAAAGCGTTCAATCGTCATGGTTTCGAGAATATCATGGTTGGCGTGCAGGGCTGCTGGTTATGCGAGACTCAAAGACGCCATACCGACCCCTCATTCCAGTGCTGACCGGGCCAACCGGCAGCGGCAAGTCGGAACTGGCCCTGCGCCTGGGGGAGCTATTCCCGCTGGCGGTGGTTTCGGCCGATGCCAGCATGGTGTACCGCGGCATGGACATCGGCACCGCCAAGCCCAGTCTGGCTGAGCGGCAGCGGGTTGCGCACCATCTGATAGACCTGCTGTTGCCCTGCCAGGCGTTTAGCGTGGCGGACTACCTGCAGCATGCAGAAGCGGCCATCGAGCGATGCCTCGAGCAGGGCCAGATTCCTCTGGTGGTGGGCGGAACCGGGTATTACATCCGCGCCTTGTCGGAGGGTCTTTTTGAGCTTCCCGAACCCGATCCCGTGGTTCAGGCCGAACTCTGGAAGGCGGTGCAGACTGGCGGCGTGGAACCGCTGTTGGCAGAACTCGAGGCGGCCAGCCCCGCGGATGCTCAACGGGTGCAACGCAATCCCCGGCGCATCGTTCGGGCAGTCGAAATTTTGCGCCGCAGCGGAGTTCCACCGTCCAGGATGGCCCGGCGGCCGCCAAAGTTTCGCTACCGAAAACTGATTTTGTGGCCCGCCTGGGCGTGGCTCGAGCCACGCCTGGAGGCGCGTGTGTTGCGGATGTTCGACCAAGGGCTGGTGCAGGAGGTCGAGGGCCTGCTGGCCGCTTATCCCCAGATGCCCACCGCGTTGCAGAGCATCGGTTACAAAGAGGTCGCAAGTTACCTGCGTGGGGAGTGCACGCTGCTTCAGGCCCAGCAAGCCATCATCAAAGCGACCCGCGCCTATGCCCGCCGCCAGTACACCTGGTTTCGCAAGGAGCCCGGCGATGTGACCTACCTGGCTGCAGGCGGTGAGATGGCCTGGCCGGATCTGCGAGGCTGGTTTCAGGCTCATGCGCAAGCCTCTGGATAAATCTGTGCAAAAGCCGCTGGGCTAACTCTCTTTACCCTCGACACCTCGGGCGGCAAGGGCCTTATCATGGGGCGGTATGTTGGCGCAGGAAATAGTGCAGCGTGTCCGGGCGGGTCAGACCTCGCCCAGTGAGGTCGTTCAGGGTTACCTTGAGCGCATTGAGGCCCTCGAGCCTCGAGTGCATGCTTTTATCAGCCTGAATCCCCAGGCCCTGGAAGAGGCCCGAGCCATCGAACTGAGGCTGGCCCGGGGCGAGAACCTCCCCTTGGCCGGCGCCCCGGTGGCGCTAAAGGACAACATCTGTACCCAGGGCCTGAGAACCACCTGTGGCTCGAGGATGCTCGAGGCATTTGTTCCCCCCTATAGCGCAACGGTAGTTCAAAGACTGCGGGCCGCCGGAGCGATTGTAATCGCCAAAACCAACATGGATGAGTTCGCCATGGGCTCTTCTACCGAGTACTCGGCTTTCGGACCGACCCGCAACCCTTGGGACCTCGAGCGGGTGCCGGGAGGAACCTCGGGTGGGTCGGCGGCAGCCGTGGCTGCCGACATGGTTCCGCTGGCCTTGGGAACCGACACGGGCGGGAGCGTACGCCAGCCCGCCGCGCTGTGCGGGGTCTATGGCTTCAAGCCGACCTATGGGCGCATTTCCCGCTACGGGGTGGTAGCCACTGCCAGCAGCCTCGATCAGGTGGGCACCCTGGCCCGCTCGATGGCTGACCTGGCCTTGCTGACCGATGGGGTGAGCGGCCACGACCCTCTGGACAGCACCAGTCTGGCAGCTGTTCCTCAGTTTGGGTCGGCCTTGCGGACTTCGGTACAAGGGATGACCATCGGAATCGTAAAAGAAGCGCTGAAAGCGGGCAACTCGCCCGGTGTTTTGGAAGCCATCGAGGGCTTTCGCAGGACGATGGAGGGGCGGGGTGTGCGCTTTGTCGAGGTCAGCCTTCCCAGCCTGGACTACGCCTTGGCCGCTTATTACATCGTCAACACCGCTGAGATCAGCTCGAACCTGGCCCGCTACGACGGGACCCTGTATGGCCTGCGGGTAGCCGGCGAGGACAGCATCGCTACCATGATGCAAAGCCGCGAGCACGGGTTTGGCCCCGAGGTACAGCGGCGGATTCTGATGGGTACGTTTGTGCTTTCCTCCGGCTACTACGATGCCTACTATGGTAAAGCTCTGCGGGCTCGAGCCAAGCTAAAAGCCGACCTGGACAGGGCTCTTTCCGAGGCCGATCTTTTGTTGATGCCCACCAGCCCCTTTCCGGCCTTCCGCTTGGGCGAGAAAACGTCCGACCCACTTTCGATGTACCTGGCCGATATCGACACGGTGGCTATCAACCTGGCCGGCGTGCCTGCCATGAGCATCCCTGCGGGGTTTGAAGGCGCCCTGCCGGTGGGGGTTCAACTGGTGGGCAAGCCACTGCAAGACGAGATGATCTTTGCCGTGGGTTACGCCTTCGAAGAAGCCACCGAGCGGGCCTTTGCCAAAGTGGCTCCGCTTGGTACATAAACCTTCCACCGCAGAGCAAAAAAGTTTAGGCGTTTATCGCTGTGAAGCTCTGTCATATCTGTGTAAGCTACGGTATGCTTCCACCAAGGCTTTTTTACCCGGCTTGGCTACAGTTTTTTTGTATTGAAGCCCTCGAGGTTCCGTTCCCATGATGCATGCTCCGCCCACTTCAAAGCGCCCACACTCTATGAGCCCAACCCATTACCGCATGTCTACCCGTCTGGTCCGCCATCTCAGGAGTGCTGGATGTTACCTGCCAGAACATGCCTTGGCCGCACAGGTGCTGTCTTCGCCGGGCCTACCCCGGGCGGCCTGGACCAAAGATTTGATGCGGGACCTGCTGGATGGACGCTTTGACCGCGCCGAGAGTGGAATTGGGCTTTGGGAGTGGAAGTACCCCTTTCCCTTGTCGCAGGAGGCCATTGTGGTACTGGATGTTGAGACCACCGGCCTCTCGCCTGAACAAAACGAGATCATAGAGCTAGCCCTGATTCGCTTGGAAAATGGGCAGCGAACGGTGTTTGAGCGCCTGGTCAATCCGGGGGTTCCCATACCGTCCTTTATCAGCCGATTGACCGGTATTCGCAGTGTGGATGTCGCCGATGCCGAGGATATTTATACCGTGCTGGGCCAGGCCCTGCCGCTCCTCGAAGGCGCCACCCTGATTATCCAAAACGCCGGATTCGACCTGGGATTCCTAACACCCCGCCTGCGCAAGCTGGGTTACCGGCTGGATAATCCGGTGGTGGACACGATAGACTGGGCTCGCAGAGCCTTGCCGGGCCTCGGCAAGCGCGGCTTGGATGCCCTGGCATGGGCTTTCGATCTGGAGCCGATGACTGCACGCCATAGGGCGCTGGGGGATGTGGAAACCACCCTCCAGGTGGCACGCGAGATGTACTACATGCTAACCGCCGGCAAACCCGCCTTGGCCTGCCAAGTGGCTCCCTGATCTTGAACAGGAAAACTATGACCGCGCGCTACGTCCTCACCAGCACCTGCTTGAACAGCGGAACCATGAACCTGACCCAGTCCCTGCGAATTTTTTTGCAAGGAAGGGATGGCATCTTACTCCGAGATGAGGAGGGTGAGGTTTACGAGGCCAGCGTCAACTGGTCCATGAACCGCCTCGAGGGCCTGGCCCCTTACTACACCAAGCGGCGGCTGGGGGTCAACGACAAAATCGTCTTGCATTTTGGACCTGGGGAGATTGGTCTCGAGGCCCTGACGCCCTCGGCCAGGCCGGCCCGGCCTCGAGTCACCGAGGTCGAACGCCCAAAGCCCCAGCCGGCGGAGCCTACCTCAGAAAAAAGCGAGAAGCGGGTCAAGGTCACGCCTTATCCAAAGGAGGTTATTTTTCCGCACAAGCCGGCCGCCAGCGAAATACCCGCCTTTGCTGCGGAACTTCAGGTGTTGGGGTTCAGCCGTGAGTCGAGCAGTGCCCCTTGGGTTTTTAGAGCCGCTCTCGGACGGCGTACCTTTCACCTAGCACTGGCCAAGTTTGGGGAGATGGAGGCCAAGGAGCTGCTGGCTTACCGGCAGCAAGGGCGTGTGCAGTACGCTGCCATCGTGGCCGGTGAATCTTCCAAAGCTGAGGCCATGGCCGAAATTGCCCTAGTCCGGCCTTCCGGGCTGGTGCAGGTCGGCCTGGGCTATGTCTCACCCGAGGCTTTGCAGCGTCTGGCCAAGCATAAAAGCACCTTTCCGGTGGGCCCCCTGGAAATCGAGCGCCTGCTGCGAGAAGGCCGGGTTGACCTGGAGAACGTCGAGGCCCTCGAGCGGGAGATTTATGGGGTACTGCACGAGCGCAGCTATTTTTCGGTTGTTCTGACCCTGCTGGCCGACCAGCCCCCCCAGCAGGTGTTTCTGCTGGCTGATCTGATGCCCATGGCGCGTGAGATGAACCTCGAGGCCGATCACCTGCAAAAGGTGCTGGAGACCCTCAGCAACCCGCCCTTCTTGTTGCTAAAGCGCCTCTCGCCGGGGGAGTTTCTAATGCGCCAGTCGGTAGGTGAAACCTTGGCTGACTGGGTCGAGTATGCTGAGGTGATGCGCCGGCGACTGCAGGGTGTTCTGCAGGAAAAGTAGCCTTCTAACCGAACGTTGCCCTGATCTCGGCCTCCAGAGTCCGCGCGGCCTCCTGGCTGACCGCCAGCCGAAGCCTAAGAACCTGCTTGAGTGCCCGCTCCTCTAGTTCTGCCAGACTTACAGCAGCCTCAATCTCTTGAACATACCTGGATGCCTGAGTTCCCAGGCTTGACTGTAAGACCTTCACGAGGCGGGTCTTGGCTTGGTCCAGGGCACCGGTCTGAGCAGGCGCTTGTTTGAGACCCGAAGTTTTCTCGCTGGAGACCAGCAGCTCAACCAGTCCTCGAGCCTGCAAGGTTTTCAGAACCTCTTCCAGCCTGTCCAGGGCAAGCCCACTTCGATGGGCCAGCACAACGTCGCTTGTTTCCTGCTGACACAAGGTGTACACGAGGCGCTCCTCCCGCCCCAGAAGGGTGTCCAGCGGCCTGGCGGTTTGACGATAGATTCGCATTTCCTGACCTGCCCTCGCAACGATTGGCGCTCAAAGGGACTTAGGCTTCTAGCCCTCTAAGGCCCGCAGCACCGATTGCACCAGGCGTAACACCAGCAAAACGAAGATAGCTCCAAACAGCAGAATCAGCCCTACAATCACTAAAAGCAAATCCACCGGGCGGCTCCAGGTGAGCACGGCAACCACCAAGTACCCCAGGGCAAAAAGCCCTGTGAACAGGTTGAGCTGGGATAGCCGCTCCCCGATGACCCCCCGGTACCTCACGGCGCATCTGCAGACCTGTATAGATGTTATAAACCATAACCAACACACCTAAAATCAGCAGTGCCTGTATCATGCCACCCCCCGTGGCCAGCGATGGGCCTCAATTCAGCTCAGTATACAGGCACCTACTGTTCGCATCGAAAACCAGCGGGCCTCTGATGGTCCCGAACGAACGGGAAGCCCTGGGCTGTTTGCCGGGCGCAAGCTAAGCCAGACTCAAGTGGCTTTATACTAGGGGTCAAAGCGGGAGGAATCATGCGTTTTTTGCGGTTTGCGGGACGTTTGCTGCTGGTACTGGTA